>NZ_CP019426.1:5907500-6254652 GCF_009834515.1 Pseudomonas sp. R84 | reverse complement strand
GTGCCTTGTTCACGCCGTGGCTCGATGTGGATATCACTGGCGCGTTGCTGGAAGGCGTACTGGAACAGCCAGTCGACGATGTTGACGATGTGCGCGTCGTTGGCGTCCGGCTCCTGATCGCTGGCGCCGAGGTTGAGCAGTTGTTCGAAATTGCCGAGGTTGCCGCTCTGGGTGTCGGCATTGCTGGCGCCGCTGACCGATTTCGCCAAGCGGAAAAACTCGACACTGAAGCGCTGGATGTCCGCCGGGTTGGCTACTACGCGTTTGATCGGCAGCTTGAGTACGTGAGTCAGGTCAGCTTCCCAACCGGTGACGTAGGGCTGAGCGCTGGCCACGGTGACGGTATCGCGGTCGACCGCCACGGCGAGAATCTTGTGCCGTTGTGCGAAGGCGTAGGACATCAAGGGCGTGATCGCGGCGACATTGATTTTCAGCGGGTCGATGCGCAAATACGGCTGGCCGGCCTGCTGCGCCAGCCACAGGGTCAGGCTTTCCAGGTCGAGGTGTTTACCTGGACGGCTAAGGTCGTCGAGCTGCTGACTGGCGATGAACTCCAGCGGATGCATCTGGCCGTGGGCGGCGTGGCGGCGGCGGGCATTCAGTGCCTGCTCCGCCGAGTCCTGGCAAATAAAGCCTTGGGCGACCAGTTCACGCAGCACCTCGTTGAGTTCCAGCCAGCGGTCCTGAGTGGCAAGTTGAACGGACATGCGGGCTTCCTTTTGAGCGACAGTGCGCAAAAGAATAGTCGTGACCCTGCAGACCGTTGGGCCACTACCCGACGAAGCCGTTGCCGGATTTGTCAGCCGGCTGCTTGTGCCGGCGCATCCCAAACGCTATCGGCGTTTTGCAGATTCACCGAGCAGACGCTGATCAGGTTGCGAAGTTTTTCCGCGATCACTTGCGCGCGATGCCAACTGAAACCGCCCATGACGATGTCGATCGACATCAAGTCATCCATTCGCTGCACGTTGACCTGCTCGGGTGTGAGGAATTGCAGGGCGAACAGGTTGAGCACCCGCACCAGCAAATCCGGCTCGGCCTCGGCGAGGATTTGATATTGCGCCAGGCAATGGGCGTTGCTGACGTTCCAGACATCGGCGCGGGTTGGCGCGGTGGTTACTGCTTCGAGGTGCGGCATGGCGAGTCTCCAAAATTTCTGGAGGAATTTTTACATTCGTCGCGGGGTATTTCTTGGCTATGATCGGCGTTATTGGCGGTCGATCGAATTGATCAATTCGCAAGATTTTCGATTGGAGGTTTTTCTATGCACAGCGAGCTGGACAGCTACGACCGCAAGATTCTCGCCCTGCTGCAAGAGGACGCTTCACTGTCGAGCGCGCAGATCGCCGAGCAGGTCGGCCTGTCGCAATCGCCGTGCTGGCGGCGGATTCAGCGGATGAAGGAGGAGGGCATCATTCGCGGCCAAGTGACCTTGCTCGATCGCAAGAAGATCGGCCTGAACACGCAGATCTTTGCCGAGATCAAACTTAACGCCCACGGGCGTTCGAACTTCACTGAGTTTACCGAGGCGATTCGTGGCTTTCCGGAAGTGCTGGAGTGTTATGTGCTGATGGGCTCGGTGGATTTTTTGCTGCGGATTGTCGCGGCGGACATTGAGGCGTATGAGCGGTTCTTCTTCGAGAAGCTGTCGCTGGTTCCGGGGATACAGGAAGTGAATTCGATTGTGGCGTTGTCGGAGATCAAGTCCACCACCAGTTTGCCTGTCTTGCGATAAAGCAAAAGATCGCAGCCTTCGGCAGCTACTACAGGGGAAATGCATTCCAAAGGTAGGAGCTGCCGAAGGCTGCGATCTTTTAGCGGTGTTACATGCGCAGGAGCATTTTCCACGCGCGATTCTGGTAAACCGCAATCGCCTGTTGCTTGCGTGCGTCGAGCAGTTCGTCAGTGATCGTAGGTTCGTTGGCCAGTTGCGCCAGCTTGTTCAGCTCGCCGTACAGACGATCCATTTCCGCGATGTCCAGCACGTTACGGGCGTGGTGCAGCCATACCTGAATGCGCTCGATACGCGGCAGTTGCTCAGCCAGATCTTCCGGCTGCTGTTGATAACGCTGCAATTGCAGGGCCGTGGCTTCTTCGCCCAAGGTACGCGGCAGCCAGCTGTGCAACTGCGCGCCGCCCTGACGATTGCCACGCACATTGCGCTCGGCGGTCCAGGTGCGGGCCAGCAACCAACGCGAAGTGTTCAGCGAGAACAGGCCCCAGCGCGGGTCTTCGAGTTCTTCGAGGAACTGCTCCGGTGCGGCTTTGCGCACGTCTTCGTCTTCGATACCGGCCTGCACCAGCGGGCGCCAGTCTTCCAGCAAGGCATCCAGGGCAACGCGCAGATCATGGGTCGACTGACGCGGTGCGGCCTGGCCGAGGCTGCTGAGCAGGGCGCGCATTTCTGCAAGGTTTTCGACCCAATCGAGCAACAGGCGCCAGTGGCCGTTGAAGCGATATTGTTCAGCCAGACGCTGGCTGCTGCCGAGCAAATGCCAGCTCAGCGCGGCGAAGGCGTCGTCGAGTTGGGTTTCCGCGGTCAGCTCCGGTGCCGGCAGGCTTAGCGAGTAGCTGTTGGCGTCGTACAAGCGGTAGCCGCGTTCAGCCTTGCTGATGTCGCACGGCATCAGCGCCAGGGTTTCCGCCAGTTCAGCGGCCAGTTCCAGCAGCGCGGCAGGCTCGCCTTCGCGCAGTTCCAGTTCCAGCTCGCAGATTTCTTCTTTCTGCTTGCCGACTACCACGTGACCGAGGTCCAGCGCGGCTTCGATAACCACTTTGGATTTGCCACGGCCCCAGGCGATTTCGGCGCGCTCGCGGACGAAATCGGTGGTGAAGATCGGCTTGAGGGTTTTCTTGTCCAGCTCGGCCAGCGACTCGGGCCAGCATTCGCCGTCGAGTTTCTTCACGTCGAGCTTGGCTTTCGGCAACTTCCAGTCGTATTCATTACGCTCGGACAGACCGGCGACGCTCTGGCCACGGGTCTTGAGGGTCTGAATCACTTCGTCACCGTCCTTGCGCAGGCGCAGGGCGACTTTGGCCTGCGCCAGATCGCGCTCGGGGGTGTCGAAGTACTGGTTCATCAACTCACGGCGTTCCCAGCCATTTTTGTTGCGTTTTTTCAGTAGCGGATGCTCGCGCAGAGCGGCGAGGGTTTCGCGGCTGACGCGGAGTTTGATTTCGGTTTCTTTCTGCATGGCCGGAAAATCCAGGATCGGGAGCGCAGCCGGGGGAATGTGTGGCTGCCAAGGCCGTGCAGTGTACAGGACTCAAACTTCCTACGCCCTGCGACGGTTTATTCCGAGCGCCGGATGGTTCTATGATGGACCTCAATTCGGGAGTTGGAGTCAGCGATGCCTTTGCCATCCATGCAAGACCAGTTCGCGGCGCTGATCGCCGCGCCGTCGGTCAGCTGTACCCAACCGAACCTCGATCAGTCCAATCGCGCGGTGATCGATTTGCTCGCCGGGTGGCTGGGTGACCTGGGTTTCAGCTGCGATATCCAGCAGGTCAGCCCCGGCAAATTCAACCTGCTTGCCAGTTTCGGCAGCGGCCCCGGCGGGCTGGTGCTGGCCGGGCACAGCGACACGGTGCCGTACGACGATGCGTTGTGGCAGACCGATCCGCTGAAGCTCACCGAAGTCGATGGCCGCTGGGTCGGGCTGGGTAGTTGCGACATGAAGGGCTTTTTCGCGCTGATCATCGAAGCCGTGCTGCCGCTGCTCGATCAGCCGTTCAAGCAGCCGTTGCTGATCCTCGCCACCTGCGACGAAGAAAGCTCAATGTCCGGCGCCCGCGCACTGGCCGAAGCCGGGCGTCCGTTAGGCCGCGCGGCGGTGATCGGCGAGCCGACCGGCCTCAAGCCTATCCGCATGCACAAAGGCATCATGATGGAGCGCATCGACATCCTCGGGCAGAGCGGCCATTCGTCGGATCCGCGTCTGGGGCACAGCGCCCTCGAAGCCATGCACGATGCGATCGGCGAACTGCGCGGCCTGCGTCTGTTGTGGCAGCGTGAATTCAATAATCCGCAGTTCAGCGTGCCGCAGCCGACGATGAACTTCGGTTGCATCCATGGCGGCGACAATCCCAACCGTATCTGCGGCCAGTGTTCGCTGGAGTTTGACCTGCGACCGCTGCCCGGCATGGACCCGAAAGTCCTGCGCGCGGAGATTCTGCGCAAGCTCAACCCGGTCGCCGAGCGGCATCAGGTGAAGATCGATTACAAACCGTTGTTCCCGGAAGTGCCACCGTTTGAGCAGTCGGAAGACGCCGAACTGGTGCGCATCGCCGAAAAGCTCACCGGTCACAGCGCCGAAGCAGTAGCGTTCGGCACCGAAGCGCCTTATCTTCAGCGCCTTGGCTGCGAAACCATCGTGCTCGGCCCCGGCGACATCGCCTGCGCACATCAGCCCGGCGAGTACCTTGAAATGTCACGTTTGCAGCCTACCGTGCATCTATTACGGCAACTGATTGAACATTACTGCCTGAAGAATTGAACGCATCCCTTGTAGGAGCTGCCGAAGGCTGCGATCTTTTGCTTTTGTTTCAGAAGATCAAAAGATCGCAGCCTGCGGCAGCTCCTACAGGGGCAAGTCGTTAAATTAGTAGGAATCCAACCCGTATTCATGAGGAGAGCGCGCGTGTCGCCAAGCCTGTTCCGACGATAACCATCAGCCCGCTGTGCGTTTTCCGTTTCGCCCCTTTTTAGGCTGCTATTTATTACAGGCCCAGGTTCATGCCCGAATACGTTAACTGGCTTCGTCACGCGTCCCCTTACATCAATGCCCACCGCGACTGCACCTTCGTCGTCATGCTGCCCGGCGATGGCGTCGAGCATCCGAATTTTGGCAATATCGTCCACGACATCGTCTTGCTGCACAGCCTCGGCGTGCGCTTGGTGCTGGTGCACGGTTCGCGCCCGCAGATCGAAACCCGCCTCGCTGCGCGCGGCCTGACCCCGCATTACCACCACGGCATGCGTATCACCGATGCGGCAACGCTGGAATGTGTAATCGACGCGGTCGGCCAATTGCGCATTGCCATCGAAGCGCGTTTGTCGATGGACATGGCTTCGTCGCCAATGCAGGGCTCGCGTCTGCGCGTGGCCAGCGGCAACCTCGTCACCGCGCGGCCGATCGGCGTGCTCGAAGGCGTCGACTATCACCACACCGGCGAAGTGCGCCGGGTCGACCGCAAGGGCATCAATCGTCTGCTCGATGAGCGTTCGATCGTGCTGTTGTCGCCGCTGGGCTATTCGCCGACCGGTGAAATTTTCAACCTCGCCTGTGAAGACGTCGCCACCCGCGCTGCCATCGATCTGGGCGCAGATAAATTGCTATTGTTTGGCGCCGACCTCGGTCTTATCGACGAGAACGGCAAACTGGTGCGTGAGCTGCGTCCACAGCAAGTGCCGGCGCATTTGCAGCGTCTGGGCAGCAACTATCAGGCAGAACTGCTCGATGCCGCTGCCGAAGCCTGTCGTGGCGGCGTGGCGCGCAGCCATATCGTCAGTTACGCCGAAGATGGCGCGCTGCTGACAGAGCTGTTCACTCGTGACGGTGGCGGTACGCTGGTCGCTCAAGAGCAGTTCGAACTGGTCCGCGAGGCGGCGATTGAAGATGTCGGCGGCTTGCTCGACTTGATCAGTCCGCTGGAAGAGCAGGGGATTCTGGTGCGTCGCTCGCGCGAAGTGCTGGAGCGCGAGATCGAGCAGTTCAGCGTGGTCGAGCGTGAGGGCATGATCATCGCCTGTGCGGCGCTGTATCAGATTGCCGATTCCGATGCCGGTGAACTGGCGTGTCTGGCAGTGAACCCGGAGTACCGCCATGGCGGTCGCGGTGATGAATTGCTGGAGCGCATCGAAACCCGAGCACGGGCGCAGGGTTTGAAGACCTTGTTCGTCCTCACCACGCGCACCGCGCACTGGTTCCGTGAGCGTGGGTTCGAGCCGAGCAGCGTCGAGCGCCTGCCGGCGGCGCGGGCTTCGCTGTACAACTTTCAGCGTAATTCGAAAATCTTCGAAAAGACTCTGTAACTGAGGCGCTCCATTCGCGAGCAGGCTCGCTCCCACATTTGTTCAATGAACCCCTGTGGGAGCGAGCCTGCTCGCGAAGCTTTTATTGCGCCACAAACTTCGCGCTGACATACGGCGAATAATCCGGCAGCACCGTTTCAACCTTGCCCTGTTCCTTCAAAAACTTCGCCGTCTCGCCAATCGCTTTCGCCGTGCCGCCGTCCAGCAGCGCCGTGGTTTGCTGCGCCTTAGCGTCCGGGAACGCCGACCCTGCGAGCAATTCCGGCACATCAGCGGCATTGGCACCGGTCAGTTTGGCGATTTTCTGTACCGGCACCGAGTCAGCCGTCCAGCTGTCTTTATGCGCCGCGTAATCGGCAAATGAATCCAGCGTAACCTTGGCGAACTTCGCGACAACGTCAGGATGCTTCTCGGCAAAATCCTTGCGCGCGACCCAAACCTCGAAGGTTGGCGCACCCCACTGGCCGACCTGCGCAGCATCGGTCAGGGTCTTGCCGGTCTTGCGAATTTCCCCCAGCGCAGGCGACCAGACAAATGCGCCATCGATATCGCCACGCTTCCACGCCGCTGCGATCTCTGCTGGTTGCAGGTTCACCACTTTGACTTTCGAGGCGTCCAGGCCCCAGTGCTTGAGGGCGCCGAGCAGGCTGTAGTGTGAGGTCGAAACGAAAGGTGTGGCGATGGTTTTGCCGACCAGGTCCTGGGGGGTGTTGATGCCGCTGCCATTGCGCACCACCAACGCTTCGGCGGCATTGATCTGCGCCGAAACGATGAACGCCACAATCGGCAGATTACGCGAAGCGGCAGCGGCAAATGGGCTGGAACCGAGGTTGCCGATCTGCACGTCACCCGAAGCAATGGCTGTCACAACTTCCGGGCCACTGTTGAAGCGGCGCCAGTCGATTTTCTCGCCGATGGTTTTCTCGTAGACGCCGTCGGCCTGGGGGACTTTGCTCGGGTCGATACCGGTCTGATAACCCACGGTGAGGTTGGCGGCATGGGCCGAAAAAGAAATCAGCGCTGACACACAAACTGTAACAAATTGACTAGATAGTGCGCGTTTGGCCATCATGGCGTCGCCTTTTCGATAGGGTTTGACGATTCGGGGTTACGCCAAAGCTAATCGATATAAAAAAAGGCTAACAAATACCATTTAGGAATGAGCTTAGTCGCCGATACGCTGTTTCCCGGCGGAGGTGGCAAGATACTGGCCATATTCCGAAATGATATGAAAAAGAATGAATAAATTCTTTTTGGGTTTATCAGGAAATCTTTACTCTGCACGGACCAAATCACTGCGATTAGACCTTGGTCGTAGACACACAAGGTTACGATTGACTTGTCAGTCACGGTCTGGCGCTAATCGCGCATCTTAGGACCCGGGGCATCAGACCCAGGGCCAGGAACACAAGAATTAGAAACGAGAGGAGCTTTACATGAACAAGTCCACCTTGGCCCTGGCTGTGGCCGTAGGGGTTATGGCGCAGCAGGCAGGCGCCGCCGGTTTCATCGAAGACAGCAAAGCTACTTTGGGGCTGCGTAACTTCTACATCAACACCGATAACCGTGACGGCGCTGGCGCCAACAAGAACGAAGAGTGGGGCCAAGGCTTCGATCTGCGTTTCATCTCCGGTTACACCCAAGGCACCGTTGGTTTCGGTATCGATGCCATCGGCCTGCTGGGCGTACGTCTGGATTCGGGCGGCGGTACTAACGGCAACAGCGGTACCGCTTACGGCGGCACTGTGTTCCCGAGCGAGTCCAACGGCAAAGCGGTGGACAACTTCTCCAGCCTGGGCCTGACTGCCAAAGCCAAGATCTCCCAGACTGAACTGAAGCTGGGTACTCTGCAGCCGAAGAATCCGGTCATCGTGACCAACGACGGTCGTCTGCTGCCACAAACCTGGCAGGGTGGCCAGATCACTTCCGGCGAAATCAAGGACCTGACCCTGGTCGGTGGTCAGATCGAAGCCGTGAAAGGTCGTAACTCCAGCAACAACGAAAACCTGTCGATCGGTGGCGCCAACACCCGTGGTACTGCGTTCCGTGACAGCAACAAGTTCATCTACGCCGGTGGTGACTACAAGATCACCAAAGACCTGACTGCCCAGTACTACTACGGCAACCTGGAAGACTTCTACAAACAGCACTTCCTGGGTCTGGTTCACAACTGGGCAATCGGCCCGGGCGTATTGAAGTCCGACTTCCGTTACTTCAACAGCTCCGACGACGGCAAGAACGGCACTGATTCGGCTTACTACAGCAGCGGCAACTACACCGGTTTCCGTAACGGTCGTGGTGAAGTTGATAACAACCTGTACAGCGGCCTGTTCCTGTACACCGTTGAAGGTCACACCTTCGGTGGCGGCTACCAGGTTTCCAATGGCAGCAGCGACTTCCCTTGGCTGAACCAGGGCGACGGCTCGTCGAACTACACCATCACCGACATGCAGATCCAGAAGTTCGGTCGTGCCGGCGAGAAAACCTGGCAGGCTCGCTACTCGTATGACTTCGCTAAAGTTGGTGTACCTGGCCTGACCGCTGGTGTGGTTTACCTGAAAGGCGATTCGATCGACACCGTGGGTGCCAATGGTCGCGAAAGCGCGTCGAACCGTTCCGAGTGGGAACGCGATTTCACCATCGGCTACGTAGTGCCGGAAGGCCCGTTCAAAAACGTCGGCCTGATGTGGAAAAACGCTGTATGGCGCACCGACCTGCCGAACACCCGTTCGCAGGACGAAAACCGCCTGATCGTCAGCTACTCGATCCCGCTGCTGTAATAGCGAGTTCCTGCACCTGATGTAAAAAAAGCCCCGTCCGGCATCGCGCCGGACGGGGCTTTTGCGTTTTCGAGTCAGGCCCACCCCCGTAAGCCCTCCCCGAATTTCCCTCTTTACAGCAACTCAAGGCCTTCTCGAACCTTGCGACCGATGTTCGTCGGGATGCCTGTCAGCGTCCAGTGAACAGATGTTTAATATTCTCTAATGATCTAGATATCTATTTATTTATTCTTTTTAACGATGGCAAATCCCGGGCTACAGTTGAGGTCTCCAACAACTCATCAGGAGCAGCACCATGAGCCTCAGACTCGGCGACATCGCCCCCGATTTCGAACAGGATTCCAGCGCCGGCAAGATTCGTTTCCACGAATGGCTGGGCGATAGCTGGGGCGTGCTGTTCTCCCACCCGGCGGACTTCACCCCCGTGTGCACCACCGAGCTGGGCTTCACCGCCAAGCTCAAGGATGAGTTCAGCAAGCGCGGCGTCAAGGCCATCGCGCTGTCGGTCGATCCGGTGGACTCGCACCACAAGTGGATCGAAGACATCAACGAGACCCAGAACACTGTCGTCAACTTCCCGATCCTGGCTGATGCCGATCGCAAGGTCTCCGATCTCTATGATCTGATCCACCCGAATGCCAACGACACGCTGACCGTGCGTTCGCTGTTCGTGATCGACCCGAACAAGAAGATTCGTCTGACCATCACTTACCCGGCGAGCACCGGGCGCAACTTCCACGAGATTCTGCGGGTGATCGATTCGCTGCAGCTCACCGACAACTACAAGGTGGCCACCCCGGCCAACTGGCAGGACGGTGAAGAGGTGGTGATCGTGCCTTCGCTCAAGGATGAAGATGAGATCAAAAAGCGCTTTCCGAAGGGCTATCGCGCGGTGAAACCGTACATGCGCCTGACGCCACAGCCGAATAAGTGAGATTTGCGGTGTAGCCACCACCGCTTTCGTCGGAACGCCGCCCGGAGCAGGCTCGCTCCCACAGGTGATCGCATTCCAAATGTGGGAGCGAGCCTGCTCGCGAAGGCGTTAGTCCAGTTACCACGGAACTACTAAGCAGGGGATTTCAGGCCGTTTCGACGGCCTTTTTTTTCGCCTGAAACAAAGCGAATCTCATATCTCCAAAAAGCATAACCAAATGAATAAATATGATTTATGGATATATAAATCAGCTGGTAAGGTCACTCCCATCGAAGCGAAATCGCAACCCGCGAATCGCCTGTAACGCTTAAGGAATCGTCTCAATGCTGGTCGTCTCACTCGGTGGCAGTCCCAGCCTGCGCTCCCGTTCCGGGGTGCTGCTGGAACGCTCGCAACGCTGGTTGCAGGCGCAAGGGGTGGAAGTGGTGAGTTATCAGGTGCGGGACTTCCCGGCCGAGGATTTGCTCCACGCCCGCTTCGACAGCCCGAAGGTGCTCGACCTGCTGCAACAGATTGAAAACGCCGACGGTCTGCTGATCGCCACACCGGTTTACAAAGCGTCGTTTTCCGGCGCCCTGAAGACCCTGCTGGATCTGCTGCCCGAGCGCGCCCTGAACCACAAGATTGTCTTGCCGATGGCCACGGGCGGCAGCATTGCCCACATGCTGGTGGTCGACTACGCCCTCAAGCCTGTTTTGTCGGCGCTGAAAGCCCAGGAAATGCTCCAGGGGATTTTCGCCGAGGACAGCCAGATCGCTTACGGCGAAGGCAGTGCTGCGGCGCAACTGGCTCCAGCGCTGGAGCAGCGACTGCACGAAGCGCTGGATCAGTTTGTCGGCGCCATGGCCCGTCGGCCGAAACCGCTGGAACCGGGTCTGTTGAACGAACGTTTGTTGAGTGCTCGCTGGAGCATTTAAGCCTCATCGAAATTTGAAGTACTCGCCTTACTCGCCCGCTAACGGGCAAGCAGGTGCAGCCAAAACCCAACAGCAAAAAGGAGAGCGCTATGCGCACTGTATTTTTGCGTCGTGGTCTGGTCGCTCTGTTTGCTGCGGCTGTCACCTTCGGCGCCATCACTCAAGCTCAAGCCGAGACATTGCGGATCGGTTATCAGAAGTACGGCACGCTGGTGCTGCTCAAAGCCAAGGGCACTCTGGAAAAACGTCTGGCCGCCCAAGGCGTCGACGTGCAATGGACTGAATTTCCCGGTGGCCCGCAACTGCTCGAAGGCCTGAACGTCGGCTCGATCGACTTCGGTGTCACTGGCGAAACTCCACCGGTGTTCGCTCAGGCGGCCGGCGCCGATCTGCTTTACGTCGCTTATGAACCGCCAGCGCCGAACAGCGAAGCGATCCTTGTGCCGAAAGACTCGCCGATCAAATCGGTGGCCGATCTCAAGGGCAAGAAAGTCGCCCTGAACAAAGGCTCCAACGTTCACTACCTGCTGGTGCGTGCACTGGAAGACGCCGGTCTGAAATACAGCGACATCCAGACCGTATTCCTGCCGCCGGCCGATGCTCGCGCTGCGTTCGAACGTGGCAGCGTCGACGCCTGGGTCATCTGGGATCCGTACCAGGCTGCCGCCGAGAAACAACTGCAAGCGCACACCCTGCGCGACGGCAAAGGCATTGTCGATAACCACCAGTTCTATCTCGCGACCAAGCCTTACGCACAGAAAAATCCCGAGGTGATCAAGACCCTCGTGGAAGAAGTGCGCGCGGTCGGCGAGTGGTCGAAAGCCAATCCTGAAGACGTGACCCAACAAGTCGCGCCACTGCTCGGTCTGCCGGCGGATATCACCCTGACTTCGGTGCAACGCCAGGGCTACGGCGCGCTGTTCCTGACCCCGGAAGTGGTCGCCGCGCAGCAGAAAATCGCTGACACGTTCTTCCAGCTCAAGCTGATTCCCAAGCCGCTGAGCATCAAGGATGTGATCTGGACACCACCGGCCGCTGTGGCTAAAGCGCAGTAATTCGAATCCCCAAGGAGACCACTCCATGAGCCTCAATATCTTCTGGTTCCTGCCTACCCACGGCGACGGCCATTACCTTGGCACCGCCGAAGGCGCTCGCGCCGTCGACCACGGTTATCTGCAACAGGTTGCGCAAGCGGCTGATCGTCTGGGTTTCGGCGGTGTGCTGATTCCCACCGGCCGCTCCTGCGAAGACTCGTGGCTGGTGGCGGCGTCGCTGATCCCGGTGACCCAGCGTCTGAAGTTTCTCGTTGCCCTGCGCCCCGGGATCATTTCCCCGACGGTCGCGGCGCGGCAGGCAGCCACCCTTGATCGCCTGTCCGGCGGCCGTGCGCTGTTCAATCTGGTGACTGGCGGTGACCCGGAAGAATTGGCTGGCGACGGTCTGTTTCTCAGCCACGAAGAACGCTATCAAGCCTCGGTGGAATTCACCCGCATCTGGCGTCGTGTGCTCGAAGGCGAAACCGTCGATTACGACGGTCAGCACATCAGCGTGAAGGGTGCGAAGTTGCTCTATCCGCCGATCCAGCAACCGCGTCCGCCGCTGTACTTCGGCGGCTCCTCGGAAGCGGCGCAGGACCTGGCTGCTGAACAAGTGGAAATGGTCCTGACCTGGGGTGAGCCGCCAGCAGCAGTGGCCGAGAAGATTGCCCAAGTCCGAGCCAAAGCCGCCAAGCTCGGCCGCACCGTACGCTTCGGTATTCGTCTGCATGTGATCGTCCGTGAAACCAACGCTGAAGCGTGGCAAGCGGCAGATCGGCTGATCTCGCACCTGGACGACGACACCATCGCTCGCGCTCAGGCTTCGCTTGCGCGTTTCGATTCGGTTGGCCAGCAACGCATGGCCGCGCTGCACGGCGGCAGCCGCGACAACCTCGAAGTCAGCCCGAACCTCTGGGCCGGCGTTGGCCTCGTGCGCGGTGGTGCCGGTACGGCGCTGGTCGGCGATGGCCCGACCGTGGCCGCACGTGTGAAGGAATACGCGGATCTGGGCATCGACACCTTCATCTTCTCCGGTTATCCACACCTCGAAGAGTCTTATCGCGTCGCTGAACTGCTCTTCCCGCACCTCGACATCGAGCGTCCGGAACTGCCGAAAAGCGCCGGTTATGTCAGCCCGTTCGGCGAGATGGTCGCCAACGACATTCTTCCCAAAGCCGCGTCGCAGAGCTGAGGCGCGCCATGAAGAAAATCATCCACAGCCTCGCGCCCTGGGCGTTGCCGGTGTTGTTGCTGGCGGTGTGGCAGCTGTCGGTGTCGGCCGGTTGGTTGTCGACACGGATTTTGCCGGCACCGGTGGCGGTGATCGAAGCCGGCGTGAGCCTGGTGCGCAGCGGTGAAATCTGGACGCATCTGGCGATCAGCGGCTGGCGTGCGGCCCTCGGTTTCACCATCGGTGGCAGCATCGGTCTGGTCTTGGGTTTCATCACCGGCCTGTCGAAGTGGGGCGAACGCCTGCTCGACAGCTCGGTGCAGATGATCCGCAACGTGCCGCACCTGGCGCTGATTCCGCTGGTGATCCTCTGGTTCGGCATCGACGAGTCGGCGAAGATCTTTCTGGTGGCGTTGGGCACGTTGTTCCCGATCTACCTCAACACTTATCACGGCATCCGCAACGTCGATCCGGCGCTGGTGGAGATGGCGCGCAGCTATGGCTTGAGCGGTTTCAGCCTGTTCTGGCAGGTGATCCTGCCGGGCGCGCTACCTTCGATTCTGGTCGGTGTGCGTTTCGCCCTGGGCTTTATGTGGCTGACGTTGATTGTGGCGGAAACCATCTCGGCCAGCTCCGGCATCGGCTACCTGGCGATGAACGCCCGCGAGTTTTTGCAGACCGACGTGGTGGTGCTGGCGATCCTGCTTTACGCGGTGCTGGGCAAACTCGCCGACCTCGCGGCCCGAGGACTTGAGCGTGTGTGGTTGCGCTGGCACCCGGCTTATCAGGTTGCCAAAGGAGGTGCGGCATGACTGCTCAACAACCTCCACGCCTGCTGCGCGGGATTCCGCTGGCGGTGCGCAACCTGCAGAAAACCTTCGGCGCGCGGCAGGTGCTGCGTGACATCGATCTGCACATTCCGGCGGGGCAATTCGTCGCCGTGGTCGGGCGCAGTGGCTGCGGCAAAAGTACCTTGCTGCGCTTGCTCGCCGGCCTCGATAAACCGACTGGCGGCGACTTGCTCGCCGGTTCTGCGCCACTCAGCGATGCGCGGGAAGACACCCGATTGATGTTCCAGGAAGCACGCCTGCTGCCGTGGAAAAAGATCATCGACAACGTTGGCCTCGGCCTTAAGGGCAACTGGCGCCCGCAAGCGCTGGATGCACTGGAAGCGGTGGGTCTGGCGGATCGTGCCAATGAGTGGCCGGCGGCGCTGTCTGGCGGACAGAAGCAGCGCGTTGCGCTGGCGCGGGCGCTGATCCATCAACCGCGCCTGCTGTTGCTCGACGAACCGCTCGGCGCGCTGGATGCGCTGACCCGAATTGAAATGCAGCAACTGATCGAACGTCTCTGGCAGCAACACGGCTTCACCGTGCTGCTGGTGACCCACGACGTCAGTGAAGCGGTGGCGATTGCCGACCGGGTGATTCTGATCGAGGACGGCGAAGTCGGCCTCGATCTGCATGTCGAACTGCTGCGGCCGCGAGTGCGTGGTTCGCACAGACTCGCAGCGCTGGAAACCGAAGTGCTTAACCGTGTTCTCTCCCTGCCCGGCGAACCGCCGGCGCCGGAACCTGTTTCACCACTGCCTACGCAACTGCGTTGGGCTCAATAACTCAAGCAAACGACAGGAATCATTGCCATGACTATCAAAGCCATCAACGTCCGTAACCAGTTCAAAGGCTCGATCAAGGAAATCGTCCTCGGTGACGTGCTGTCGGAAATCGACGTGCAGACCGCTTCCGGCATCGTCACTTCGGTGATCACCACCCGCTCGGTCAAAGAGCTGGAACTGGTGGTCGGCAGCGAAGTGATCGCCTTTGTGAAATCCACCGAGGTGTCGATCGCCAAGTTGTAAGCCGGTGAGTAAAAAACAACCCCGGAGGGCGTGAGCCCTTCGGGGTTTTTTGTGCCTGGCTTGAAATCGGCGGCGCGGCCTTCGCGAGCAGGCTCGCTCCCACAGGGGATCGCATTCCAAATGTGGGAGCGAGCCTGCTCGCGAAGAGGCCAGTCAGACCACTAGAGATCTTTTGGGCAGATAAGGTGGCAGATACAGCCCGATATAGGCATCAAACACGCGCATCCCTTCCTCGGCCATGCGCGGGGTGATCTGCCCATGCTGCTGCACCGAGCGCGCATACACCCGGTCGCCCAACTCCATCGCCAAGGCAAACACATCGACATCTGCCGGCAACCTCGGCAATTCGAAGTGATGATCGAACAGCTTGTGCATCAGATCGCCCAGTTCTATGTCGTGCTGACGATCTGCCTGAGTCACTTCGGTCAGACCATGTTGCGCGAGGATCAACTGCCGTGCGGCGGCGTCTTCGTCGTAGATCTCCAGCATTCGCTGCTCGACCAGCCGCGACAGATCACGCCAGTCACGCAGGGCTTCGTGATCGATCGGTGCTTGCAGGCAGGCGCGGAACGCAGCGTGGACATCCGCCGTCAGCGCTTCGAGCAATGCCGGGACGCTGGCGAAAAAGTGGTACACGGAGGAGGGCGGAATCTGCGCGCGCTCGGCGACGCTGTAGATCGACAGACTCGCCACACCCTCGGCCGCCAGCAATGTGCGCGCGGCGTCGAGTATCGAATCGATGCGCGCCTGGCTGCGGGCACGGGGTTTGCGGACGGGGGCGGGTCGCGTCATGGAAGTCTCCTGCGGGGCAGCGGGCATTGTACGAGCCGGCTTGTGCGTTGTCTTGTCGGCCGCTTCGCGAGCAGGCTCGCTCCCACATTTGATCTCCAGTGAGCTTGAGTATTTGTACACACAGCCCCCTGTGGGAGCGAGCCTGCTCGCGAACCGCCGCAGGCGGCCATTCACTCCCATCCCAAGGATTTGTGTTCGGCCATAAAAAAACGCCGTTGGCTGAATCAGCCAACGGCGTTTTTCCTGAAGCTGCAATCCGCTTAAACGGTATGCAGATACCAGTTGTACTCAAGGTCAGAGATGGAGTGTTCAAACTCCTCCAGCTCGCTTTCCTTGCAGGCGACGAAGATATCGATGTACTTCGGATCGATGTACTTGGCCATCACCTCGCTGTCGTCCAGCTCACGCAGGGCATCGCGCAAGTTGTTCGGCAGGCTTTGCTCGTTCTGCTCGTAGCTGTTGCCTTCGACTGGCGCGCCCGGCTCGATCTTGTTGGTCAGACCGTGGTGCACGCCGGCCAGTACCGAAGCCATCAGCAGGTACGGGTTGGCGTCGGCACCGGCGACGCGGTGTTCGATACGCACGGCATCGGACGAGCCGGTCGGTACGCGAATCGCCACGGTGCGGTTGTCCAGACCCCAGCACGGCGAGTTCGGTACATAGAACTGCGCGCCGAAACGACGGTAGGAGTTGACGTTCGGGCAGAGGAAAGCCATCTGCGCGGGCAGGGTCTCGAGCACACCGCCGATCGCGTGACGCAGCGCGGCGTTCTGCTCGGGATCCTCGCTGGCAAAAATGTTTTTGCCTTCTTTATCCAGAATCGAAATGTGTACGTGCAGACCATTGCCTGCCTGGCCCGGATACGGTTTGGCCATGAAGGTGGTGTCCATTTCATGGTCGTAGGCGATGTTCTTGATCAGACGCTTGAGCAGTACCGCGTAGTCGCATGCCTTGATCGGGTCGGCGACGTGGTGCAGGTTCACTTCGAACTGCGCCGGGGCACTTTCCTTGACGATGGCGTCGGCCGGGATGCCTTGCTCTTTGGCACCTTCCAGAATGTCCTGGAGGCAATCGACGTATTCGTCGAGGTCGTCGATCAGATAGACCTGCGTCGAGTGCGGACGTTTGCCGGAGATCGGCGAGCGTGGTGGCTGAGGACGTCCGTTCACGTTTTCCTGGTCGATCAGGTAAAACTCGAGTTCGAATGCCGCGCAGATGGTCAGGCCCAGCTCGTCAAACTTTGCAACAACTTGACGGAGCACTTCGCGCGGATCGGCGAAGAATGGGTCGCCTTCGAGTTCGTGCATGGTCATCAACAGTTGCGCGGTCGGGCGCTTCTGCCATGGCTCATTGCACAGGGTGTCGGGGATTGGATAGCAGATACGATCGGCGTCGCCGATGTCCAGGCCCAGGCCGGTGCTTTCCACCGTCGAACCATTGATATCCAGAGCAAATAGAGAGGCCGGCAGGTTGATGCCTTTCTCGTAAACCTTGTGGAGACTGGTGCGTTCAATGCGCTTGCCGCGCACCACACCATTCATATCCGCAATCAGAAGGTCAACGTACAGAACCTCAGGATGTTCCTTAAGGAACGCGTTCGCTTCGTTAAGCTGAACGGCACGCGGGGGTACCGACATGATGCAACACCTTTGTTGTTAAAAATATCAATCATTGATCTTTTCTGGTTTCAGTCAACCCGAACGGCCTGCCGAAGTCAAGCGAGGCCTTTTTTGCCCTAAAAAAGCGCTGCGAGGGCATTTATGGGGCACTTTCGGGCGATTTTTGGCCCTTGGGACACTGCGCACCCGCAGGCTTGAGCAGGCCGTGTTGTATTTTTTACGGGGGTGTTGTGTAAAAAAATGAACAAGGCTAAGCTCCGATCAAACCCATAACAGCAATAATACCGGGGTGCTTCATGTCTCGCCTGCCGTTAATCGGCATCACCGATTGCTCGCAACAGTCCGGTCTGCATGCTCATCACATCAGTGGCGACAAATCCGTCCTTAGCGCAGCCAGCATGGCTCGCCCGTTAGCGACGATGTTCCCGTCCATGGCCGTTCAAGCGTCAGCGTCCGATATTCTGGACGTACGGGAAAGCATCCTGTTTATGGCGTCCCCTTCCAATATAGATCGCTTTCACCCTCAAAGCCTGTGCCGCTTGCCCAGCCGTGCTCATGATTCTGCACGCCTGGACTGTGCACAGGAAATGCAACGCCAGCGTAAAGGGCAGGTAAGCTCCTCTTTCATTGTCTATGCGCGGTGCCAGGCATAAGCCGGCACTGCGCGAGCAAGCCCCCTTTAACGCGACGCCCATAGCGTCAAACTTTGCCTGACATCATGTCAGGAGACTCAGCCCAGAGGCATTTATGAGTAACAACCTCGACCAGCTCACCGATTGGTTGAAAGACCACAAGATCACAGAAGTCGAATGCATGATCGCCGACTTGACCGGTATCACCCGGGGCAAGATTTCGCCGACCAACAAGTTCATTGCCGAAAAAGGCATGCGTCTGCCGGAAAGCGTGCTGTTGCAGACCGTGACCGGCGACTACGTCGAAGACGACATCTATTACGAACTGCTCGACCCAGCCGACATCGACATGATCTGCCGCCCCGACCAGAACGCCGTGTACCTGGTGCCGTGGGCCATCGAGCCCACTGCGCAGGTGATCCACGACACCTACGACAAGCAAGGCAACCCGATCGAGCTGTCGCCGCGCAACGTCCTCAAGAAGGTCCTCAAACTCTATGCCGACAAAGGCTGGCAGCCGATTGTGGCGCCGGAAATGGAGTTCTACCTGACCAAGCGCAGTGACGACCCTGACTATCCGTTGCAGCCGCCAATCGGCCGTTCGGGCCGTCCGGAAATCGGTCGCCAGTCGTTCTCCATCGAAGCGGCGAACGAATTCGACCCGCTGTTCGAAGACGTCTACGACTGGTGCGAACTGCAGGAACTGGACCTCGACACGCTGATCCACGAAGACGGCACGGCGCAGATGGAAATCAACTTCCGTCACGGCGACGCGCTGTCGCTGGCCGACCAGATTCTGGTGTTCAAGCGCACCATGCGCGAAGCCGCACTCAAGCACGACGTGGCTGCGACTTTCATGGCCAAGCCAATGACCGGTGAGCCGGGCAGTGCGATGCACTTGCACCAGAGCATCATCGACATCGAGACCGGCAAGAACGTCTTCTCCAATGAAGACGGAACCATGAGCCAGTTGTTCCTGCACCACATCGGTGGCTTGCAGAAGCTGATTCCGGAATTGCTGCCGCTGTTCGCCCCCAACGTCAACTCGTTCCGCCGCTTCCTGCCGGACACCTCGGCACCGGTGAACGTCGAGTGGGGCGAAGAGAACCGCACCGTGGGCCTGCGGGTACCGGATGCCGGCCCGCAGAACCGCCGTGTGGAAAACCGTCTGCCGGGCGCCGACGCCAACCCGTACCTGGCGATCGCCGCGAGCCTGCTCTGCGGTTACATCGGCATGGTCGAAGGCCTCAACCCGAGCGCACCAGTGGTGGGCCGTGGTTACGAGCGCCGCAACCTGCGCCTGCCGCTGACCATCGAAGACGCGCTGGAGCGTATGGAAAACAGCGCCACCATCGAGAAGTACCTGGGCAAAACCTTCATCACTGGCTACGTCGCGGTAAAACGGGCCGAGCATGAAAACTTCAAGCGCGTGATCAGTTCCTGGGAGCGTGAATACCTGCTCTTCGCCGTCTGATACGCCGGGCGCGGTCCTCAGCGGCCGCGTCTTCACCGATAACAAGGAGAATTGGCATGACCAGCAACAACCCGCAAACCCGCGAGTGGCAAGCACTTAGCAATGATCACCACCTGGCCCCGTTCAGCGACTTCAAGCAGCTGAAAGAGAAGGGTCCGCGGATCATCACCAACGCCAAGGGCGTTTACCTGTGGGACAGCGAAGGCAACAAGATTCTCGACGGCATGGCCGGTCTGTGGTGCGTGGCCATCGGTTATGGTCGCGATGAGCTGGCCGACGCAGCCGCCAAACAGATGCGCGAACTGCCGTACTACAACCTGTTCTTCCAGACCGCGCACCCGCCGGCGCTGGAACTGGCCAAGGCCATTGCCGACGTGGCACCGGAAGGCATGAACCATGTGTTCTTCACCGGTTCCGGCTCCGAAGGCAACGACACCATGCTGCGCATGGTCCGCCACTATTGGGCGATCAAGGGTCAGCCGAACAAAAAAGTCATCATCAGCCGCAAGAACGGTTATCACGGTTCGACCGTGGCCGGCGCGAGCCTCGGTGGCATGACTTATATGCACGAACAAGGCGACTTGCCGATCCCGGGCATCGTCCACATCGCCCAGCCGTACTGGTTCGCCGAGGGTGGCGAGATGTCGCCGGAAGAGTTCGGTATCTGGGCGGCCAATCAGCTGGAAGAGAAGATTCTCGAAGTCGGCGTCGACAACGTCGGTGCCTTTATTGCCGAGCCGATTCAGGGCGCCGGCGGTGTGATCATTCCGCCCGACAGCTACTGGCCGCGCATCAAGGAAATCCTCGCCAAGTACGACATCCTCTTCGTCGCGGACGAAGTGATTTGCGGTTTCGGCCGTACCGGTGAGTGGTTCGGTAGCGATTTCTACGATCTCAAGCCTGACATGATGACCATCGCCAAAGGCCTGACTTCCGGCTACATCCCGATGGGTGGCCTGATCGTCCGTGACTCCGTTGTTGCGGTGCTCAACGAAGGTGGCGATTTCAACCACGGCTTCACTTACTCCGGTCACCCGGTGGCGGCAGCGGTGGGCCTGGAAAACATCCGTATCCTGCGCGATGAGAAAATTATCGAGAACGCGCACAACGAAACGGCACCGTATTTGCAGAAACGTCTGCGGGAACTGAACGATCACCCGTTGGTGGGTGAAGTTCGCGGAGTCGGTCTGTTGGGCGCGATCGAGCTGGTGCAGGACAAGGCCACGCGCAAGCGTTACGAAGGCAAGGGCGTCGGCATGATCTGCCGCCAGTTCTGCTTCGACAACGGCCTGATCATGCGCGCTGTGGGCGACACCATGATCATCGCGCCGCCGCTGGTGATCAGCAAAGCCGAGATCGATGAACTGGTTACAAAGGCACGTAAATGCCTGGACCTGACCCTCAGTGCGTTGCAGGGCTAAGTGCTAGGCTTTGAGCGGGGGAGCTGCGGCGCGCTCGCTCAAAGCTGTCAGAAAGGCTGGTCTTTTCTTGAAAGACCGCCTCGGATCTTGCCAGACTAGCCGCGGTTCCAGTTGTCCGGGTTCGGCCGCTGAACAAAGTGGTTCAAAAAAGAAAAATTTGGAGCATTAACGCATGAAGGCATTAGGCAAAAAGCTCGCTGGCAAGACTCTGCTCGCCATGTCCCTGATGGGAGTCATGGCGACTGCGGCTCAGGCGGACGACAAGGTGTTGCACGTCTACAACTGGTCCGACTACATCGCCCCGGACACTGTGGCCAACTTCGAAAAAGCCACCGGGATCAAAGTCGTCTATGACGTCTTCGACAGCAACGAAACCCTCGAAGCCAAGCTGCTGGCCGGCAAGTCCGGTTACGACATTGTGGTGCCTTCCAATAACTTCCTCGCCAAGCAGATCAAGGCCGGTGTTTACCAGGAGCTGGACAAGTCCAAGCTGCCGAACTGGAAGAACCTCGACGAAGACCTGCTCAAGGCTGTTGGTGATGCCAGCGACCAAGGCAACAAGCACGCGTTCCCGTACATGTGGGGCTCGATCGGCATCGGCTACAACCCGGCCAAGGTCAAGGCTGCGCTGGGCATCGACAAGATCGATTCCTGGGACGTGGTGTTCAAGCCTGAAAACATCGAGAAGCTCAAAAGCTGCGGCGTAAGCTTCCTCGACGCCCCGACCGAAATGATTCCGGCGGCGTTGCACTATCTGGGCAAGCCGACCAACAGCAAGGACAAGGCTGACCTGAAGGCCGCCGAAGACCTGTTCCTGAAGATTCGTCCTTCGGTTGCCTACTTCCATTCCTCCAAGTACATCTCCGACCTGGCCAACGGCAACATCTGCGTCGCCGTCGGTTACTCGGGTGACCTGGAACAATCCAAGACCCGCGCCCAGGAAGCCGGTGACAAGGTCAAGCTGGCCTACACCATTCCAAAAGAAGGTGCTGGCACGTTCTACGACATGGTCGCCATTCCCAAGGATGCCGAAAACGTCGAAGCCGCCTACAAGTTCACGAACTACCTGCTTGAGCCGCAAGTGATGGCCGGCATCACCAATGCCGTGCGTTTCCCGAACGGCAACAAAGCTGCCACGCCACTGGTGGACAAGGACATCACCAGCGATCCGAGCATCTACCCGTCGGCTGAAGTGAAGAAGCAGCTCTACGCGATCAGCGATCTGGACGCAGCGACCCTGCGCCTGATCACTCGCAGCTGGACCAAGATCAAATCCGGTAAATAAGCCGGTTTGACGCAACAACCGCTGGCCGTCATGCCCCGCGCGGGCGGCCAGCGGATCAATTAAATGACAGGAAGTTTTGCAGGAACGGTTTTTCGAGGGTAAGTTGCGCGCCGGTTTTGTTGCCGGGCAGCCACGGCTGTCATGCAGCGCGGGGCAACTTGGGCCCAACTAATTTAGAGGACCTCCACTTGCCTATTTTTTCTTCTTTGCGCAAAGCCCTGCTGGCCACTGCCGGCCTGACGATTGCTGTCGGAGCCCAGGCCGCCGGTACGGTGCATATTTATAACTGGTCCGATTACATCGGCGAGACCACCCTGGCCGACTTCCAGAAAGCCACCGGGATAAAACCGGTCTACGACGTCTTCGACTCCAACGAAACCCTGGAAGGCAAGCTGCTCGCCGGGCGTACCGGCTACGACGTGGTCGTACCGTCGAACCACTTCCTCGGCAAGCAGATCAAGGCCGGCGCGTTCCAGAAGCTCGACAAGTCGCAGCTGCCGAATTATTCCAATCTCGACCCGGCGCTGCTCAAGCGTCTGGAGCAGAACGATCCGGGCAACCTGTACGCCGTGCCGTATCTGTGGGGAACCAACGGCATCGGCTACAACGTCGATAAAGTGAAAGCTGTGCTGGGTGTCGACAAGATCGATTCGTGGGGCGTTTTGTTCGAGCCTGAGAACATCAAGAAGCTGCAAAGCTGCGGCGTGGCGTTCCTCGATTCGGCGGATGAAATGATGCCGACTGTGCTCAACTATCTGGGCCTGAATGCCAACAGCACCAATCCCAAGGACTACGAAAAAGCCACCGACAAGTTGCTCGCGGTGCGTCCTTACGTGACCTACTTCCATTCCTCGAAATACATCGGTGATCTGGCTAACGGTGACATCTGCGTGGCCATCGGTTTCTCCGGCGATATCTTCCAAGCGAAAAACCGCGCAGCCGAAGCCAAGAAGGGCGTGAACATCGCCTACGCGGTGCCGAAAGAGGGCGGTGCCTTGTGGTTCGACATGCTGGCAATCCCCAAGGATTCGTCGAACGTGAAGCAGGCCCATGCCTTCATCAACTATCTGCTGAAACCTGAGGTGATCGCTCAGGTCAGTGATTACGTCGGTTACGCCAACCCCAACCCGGGGGCGGACAAGCTGATGGAACAATCCATCCGTACCGATGCGTCGGTGTATCCGCCGCAGGCCGTTATCGACAAGGCCTACGTATCGACCGAGTTACCACCGAACATTCAGCGCCTGATGACCCGCAGCTGGACCAAGGTCAAGTCGGGGATGTAAGGCACACACTATCCTGGGTTCGCCTTGCGGGGCGAACTGCACTGTTTTTTTCTGGGAGTTTCGTAAATGGCAGTTGCCTCCGGCGCCTATAAGAAAGCCCTCGAGGGCGACCAGACACCGAAACAGGTGCTGGTCAAAATCGACCGGGTCACGAAGAAGTTCGACGAGACGATTGCCGTGGACGATGTGTCCCTGGAAATCAAGAAAGGCGAAATCTTCGCCCTGCTCGGCGGTTCGGGATCGGGCAAATCCACTCTGCTGCGGATGCTGGCAGGGTTCGAACGGCCCACGGAGGGGCGCATTTTCCTCGACGGCGTCGACATCACCGACATGCCGCCGTACGAACGTCCGATCAACATGATGTTCCAGTCGTACGCCTTGTTCCCGCACATGACCGTGGCGCAGAACATCGCCTTCGGCCTCAAGCAGGACAAGATCCCGGCGGCTGAAGTCGACGCTCGCGTGGCCGAGATGCTCAAGCTCGTACAGATGAGCCAGTACGCCAAGCGCAAGCCGCATCAATTGTCGGGCGGTCAGCGTCAGCGCGTGGCGCTGGCCCGTTCACTGGCCAAGCGGCCGAAGCTGCTGTTGCTCGATGAGCCGATGGGCGCACTGGACAAGAAACTGCGCTCGCAGATGCAACTGGAGCTGGTGGAAATCATCGAGCGCGTCGGCGTGACTTGCGTGATGGTGACCCACGACCAGGAAGAGGCCATGACCATGGCCGAGCGCATCGCGATCATGCACCTCGGCTGGATCGCCCAGATCGGCAGCCCGATCGACATCTACGAAACCCCGACCAGCCGTCTGGTCTGCGAATTCATCGGCAACGTCAATATCTTCGAAGGCGAAGTGATCGACGACGCCGAAGGCCACGCAACCATCACCTGCAAAGATCTTGATCGGCAGATCTACGTTGGCCACGGCATCAGTACTTCGGTGCAGGACAAGTCGGTCACCTACGCGATCCGCCCGGAGAAGCTGCTGGTCACCGCCGACCAACCGACCTGCGAATACAACTGGTCGAGCGGCAAGGTCCACGACATTGCCTACCTCGGCGGGCACTCGGTGTTCTACGTCGAATTGCCAAGCGGCAAACTGGTGCAGTCGTTCGTCGCCAACGCCGAACGTCGCGGCGCGCGTCCGACCTGGGGCGATCAGGTCTACGTGTGGTGGGAAGACGACAGCGGCGTGGTACTCCGCTCATGAACATGCGCAAATTCAAACGCCGCATCAACCGAATAATCCCCAATGGCCGGCAACTGGTCATCGGGGTCCCGTTCATCTGGCTGTTTCTGTTCTTCATGTTGCCGTTCTTCATCGTCCTGAAGATCAGCTTCGCCGAAGCCGACGTGGCCATCCCGCCGTACACCGAGATCTACACGTACGCGGAGCAGAAGCTGCAACTACTGCTGAACCTGGGCAACTACGCAATGCTGGCGGGCGACGAGTTGTACATCGCCGCGTACCTCGGCTCGTTGAAGATGGCGCTGATCAGCACTGTCCTCTGTCTGGTGATCGGCTACCCGATGGCCTACGCCATCGCCACCGCCCGTAAAGAGCTGCAAACGGTGCTGGTGCTGCTGATCATGATGCCGACCTGGACGGCGATCCTGATCCGCGTTTACGCGTGGATGGGCATCCTCAGCAACAACGGTTTGCTCAACGGTTTCCTGATGAGCATGGGTTTCATCGACGAACCTTTGCAGATCCTCAACACCAATCTTGCGGTGTACATCGGCGTCGTTTACTCGTACCTGCCGTTCATGATCCTGCCGCTGTACGCCAACCTGGTGAAGCACGATCACAGTCTGCTGGAAGCGGCATCCGACCTCGGTTCGAGCACCTTCAACAGCTTCTGGAAAATCACTATTCCGCTGTCCAAGAACGGCATCATTGCCGGCTGCATGCTGGTATTCATCCCGGTGGTCGGCGAGTTCGTGATCCCGGAACTGCTTGGCGGTCCGGAAACCCTGATGATCGGCAAGGTGCTGTGGCAAGAGTTCTTCAACAACCGTGACTGGCCGGTGGCGTCCGCGCTGGCGGTGGTGATGCTGGCGATCCTGATTGTGCCGATCATCCTGTTCAACCGCAGTCAGGCCAAGGAAATGGAGGGTAAAGAATGAAGCGCTTCCGTTTCTCCAGCCTGATGCTGGTTCTGGGTTTGCTGTTTATCTACCTGCCGATGCTGATCCTGGTGATCTACTCGTTCAACGCCTCGAAGCTGGTGACGGTGTGGGGCGGCTGGTCGATCAAGTGGTACGTCGGCCTGCTCGACAACACGCAACTGATGGGCTCGGTGCTGCGCTCGCTGGAAATCGCCTGCTACACCGCAGTTGCCGCGGTGGCGCTGGGGACGCTGGCAGCGTTCGTACTGACCCGCATCACCCGCTTCAAGGGCCGCACGCTGTTCGGCGGCCTGGTGACAGCGCCGTTGGTGATGCCGGAAGTGATCACCGGTCTGTCGCTGCTGTTGTTGTTCGTAGCCATGGCGCAGATGATCGGCTGGCCGCAGGAACGTGGCATCGTCACCATCTGGATCGCCCACACCACGTTCTGTGCGGCGTATGTGGCGGTGGTGGTGTCGGCGCGCCTGCGTGAGCTGGACCTGTCGATCGAAGAAGCGGCGATGGACCTCGGTGCGCGGCCGTGGAAGGTGTTCTTCCTGATCACCATCCCGATGATCGCGCCATCGCTGGCGGCGGGCGGCATGATGTCGTTCGCGCTGTCGCTGGATGATCTGGTGCTGGCGAGCTTCGTCTCGGGGCCGGGTTCGACGACCCTGCCGATGGAAGTGTTCTCGGCGGTGCGTCTGGGTGTGAAGCCTGAGATCAACGCCGTGGCCAGTCTGATCCTGCTGGCGGTATCGATCGTGACCTTCATGGTCTGGTTCTTCAGCCGCCGTGCCGAAGAAGCGCGCAAGAAAGCCATCCAGCAAGCCATCGAAGAAAGCGCAGCCGATTCGTGGAAACAGCCGGACGTGCGTCGCGCACCAGCGCCGGAAGCGGCGTAGGCAATATCGGGTTGGTCCCTTTCTCAAGACCAACCCAAATCCCCATGTAGGAGTGAGCCTGCTCGCGATGGCGGTGTGTCAGCTGAAAACTACCTGGCTGACACACCGCCATCGCGAGCAGGCTCACTCCTACATGGGTTTTATGCAGTCCAGGGAGAGTTGCGGATGACCTCGACAAAGTTCATCGGCTTGAACCCCGGCTGCTGATCCTTCAGCACATCGGTCTTCACATTGCCAAACGTCGTCTGCGGACGATGGCGCAAACCATCGGCAAACGCGCAGATGATGCACTCCTTGAAACCTTCCCCACGCGGGTGCGCATGCACCACCGCCTCGCGCTGCACAGTGCTGAACGCCGCGTAATCCATGCCCAGCACATCCATTTCCACACCAGCCGTTACCAGCGCCACGGTCGGGCGCAGATGCTTCGGCACGCCTGGCGTGGTGTGCAGGGCAATCGACAGCCACACCTGTTCGATGTCGTCATCGCTCAACCCGTACGGTTTGAGAAACGCTGCTGCCGCGTTCGCGCCGTCGACTTCAAAACGCTCGTCATCACTGCGGTGGCCTTCGACCAGACCGAGGTCGTGGAACATCGCGCCGACGTACAACAGTTCCGGATCGTAGGCCAGTTGCTGGCGCTCACCACTCAGCGCGCCGAACAGAAATACCCGACGCGAATGGTGGTAGAGCAGGTCGGACTCGATGTCGCGGATGTACTCGGTGGTGGCCCGGGCGAGGGTGCTGTCGGGGATTTTGATGCAGGCAATGGTGGTGCTCATAACGATTTCCTCGTCGAAAACGCCGTCGTGGCGCTGATGGGGAAAGTCTGTTCCCGGCGCGGGAAGCGAACAATCGATGCATGGCTGCGATCCTTGCCATTCGACGCGCAAATCGTGCCAAGCTAAAAAGATCGCAGCCTGCGGCAGCTCCTACATGGGAAAGCGGACACCTGTAGGAGCGGCCGCAGGCTGCGATCTTTTGCTCTTAAAGGGGGAATCCACAGCCATGAGCAAAACCGTCGCCATCGTCGTGTTCGCAGGCGTGCAGTCGCTGGACGTCAGCGGCCCTATGGATGTGTTCGCCGAGGCCAATCGCTTCCTGGCGCCCGAGGATCACTATCGGCTCGATGTGATCGGCGTCGAACACGGCCCGATGGCCTGTTCCAACGGTTTGAACCTGAACGCCCATCGGCATTTCAGCGAAGCGCTGGATGCCTACGACCTGCTGCTGGTCGCCGGTGGCCCACAATTGCCGTTCATGGTTTTTGGCGCGACGTTCGATGATTGGCTGCGTGAAGCCTGCGCGCGGGCACAGCGTTTCGGCTCGATCTGCAACGGCGCGTTTATGCTGGCGCGGGCCGGATTGCTGGAAGGGCGCACCGTCACCACGCATTGGAACGATGCCGAGGCGTTGGCGCAGTTGTGTCCGACGACGCAGGTCGACGCGGATCGTTTATATGTCGAGGACGGCACGCTCTACACCTCTGCCGGGGTGACGGCGGGGATCGATCTGTCGCTGTATCTGCTGGCGCGGGATCACGGCGCTGAGGTGGCGCTGAGCGTGGCCAAGCGGCTGGTGGTGTTTACTCAGCGCTCCGGTGGGCAGTCGCAGTTCAGCCCGTTCCTCACGCCGCATGCGGAGCCGACGTCGGCGGTAGCGATGGTGCAGCTTTATGTATTGGCTAATCTGACGGGCGATCTGACGATTGCCGATCTGGCAACTGCGGCGAACATGAGTGCGCGCAATTTTTCGCGGGTGTTTGCTCGGGAGGCGAAGGTGACGCCGGCGGAGTTCGTCGAGCGGGCGCGGGTGGATGCGGCGCGGGTGATGCTGGAGAGCACGGCGGCGCCGTTGAAGACGGTGGCGTATCAGTGTGGGTTTCGTGACGCGCAACATATGCGCGGGGTGTTTAACCGGCGGTTGGGGGTTACGCCGCAGCAGTTTCGGCTGAACTTTGCGGTGATGGTTTGACCCATACCCTCACCCCAGCCCTCTCCCAGAGGGAGAGGGAGCCGACCGCAGTGTCTGGCGTGATACATCGACCTGAAAGACCTTAGCGATTATGGATTCGGTAAAGCAGTGTCAGGTCGCTGTAAGCCTTGAGCATCCCCCAATCAGTCCCCTCTCCCCCCGGGAGAGGGCTAGGGTGAGGGGCTTTTAAGGCGCTGCCCGCGCCGGCAACAACTTCAAGGTACTGCGCGTATTCGCCGTCACCTCTTCGGCATTGAAATGCGCCTGCACATAAATCCCGTCGACATACGCCTCAGCCTGATCGTCATAGTGGCTATCAAACGGCACACCACTCTGCCCAACCGGGTTGATCGTCAAGCCATGCGCCGGATCGGCAAAATCCACCAAGCGCCGTGTCGACGGCCCGTAGGTCACCGGCCACGGTGCCGGTCCGATCCTCGCCGACAGGTTGTTCGGCACTTCGTGACTGCCCGGCGCCGCAAACGGCCCGACATTGAAAATCCGATCCAGTGGCTTCTGCTGTCCCAACGGATGGCCGTGAGTCAGCGTATGCGCCGCGCCCCATTTCCACTCGGCAGAGTTATCGCCGAGGGTCAGCTTCAAGTGCTGCATGCTCGCCTGCCACGCCGCGCGCACGACATCGGCACGGGTCTCCTTGTTCGGTGTGCTGCGGTTATCCCACCACGGTGAATCGGCATTCGCCGCCAGTTTCGGCAGCGCCGCATCGATCACCCGCGTCGACAGCAATGTCTCGAAGAAGTCATTGCCCAACTCATCCCGCATTGCCGCATCGGCCAGGTCGTAGAGGAACTGGTTGAACACTGTCGCACTGACCGAGTCCAGCGGATAGTCGCCTGGCCACTGCGCCAGTTGCTCGACCAGTTTCAACTGTGCCGGATCGCTGACCACCTCGCGCAGCACCGGCAGCAATGGCGCCAGCAAGCGCGGGCCGTAGCCGGTGGCGGTGCCCAGTTGCAGTTTCTGGTTGGCCTCGTTGGTCCACTTCACGCTCTTGTCGCTGAGCTGGCGATTGAGTTGCTGGCCGCGATCGGCGAGGTTGTAGTAACCGGGAATCTCCATGCCGGTCGGCGAGAGCGGCTGGAAGTTGGCCGAGACAATGTAGCCGCGCGCCGGGTTCTCTTCCTGCGGGTTGGCGCTGAACGGGTAGAAACCGTCCTTGTCGGCCTGATTGCTGCTGCCGTCGAGCATGAATTCCGGCCGCACCCCGGCCGGGCGCTTGGGTAGCAACGCCGAGGCCCACCAGGCGATATCGCCTTTGGCGTTGGCGTAAACCAGGTTCAGCCCCGGCGCCTGGACTTTTGCGGCAGCGGCGCGGGCCTTGGCCAGAGTGTCGGCACGGTTGAGCTGGTAGAAGCCTTCGAGGATCGGGTTCGGTGTTTCGAGGAAGGCCCACCACATCGCAATCGGTGTCTTGCCGGCAGCGGTGCCGAGGGCATCGTTGACGATCGGGCCGTGGGGCGATTGCCGCAGAGTGAGGGTCACCGGCGACTGCCCCTTCACGTTGATCTGCTGCTGTGTGACGACCATGTCGGTCCACTGGCCGCGATACCAGACCTGATTCGGATTATCCGGGTTGACCTTCTCGGCGATCAGGTCCAGATCGTCGTTCTGGAACATGGTCAGGCTCCAGCCGAAATCGAGGTTGTGGCCGAGGAAGGCGAAAGGCACCAGCGCCTGATGATGACCGTACAACTCGAAGCCCGGCGCCGACAGTTGCGCCTCGTACCATACCGACGGCACCGAGAAGCGAATGTGCGGGTCACCGGCCAGCAGCGGTTTGCCGCTCTGGCTGCGGCTGCCCGCGATGACCCAGGCGTTGCTGCCTTCGAACTGCGGCAGACCATTATCGATCAGTGCCAGTTCGCTGAGGCGGGCGAGGGCATTGAGGTCTTTCCAGTCGCCGGCGGCGAGGGCCGGCGCAGGCTTGGCGTGACCGTTGACCAGCACACCTTTGGGCTGCCAGTCGAGGTCGAAGACCTTGAGGTAATCGGCACCGAGCTGATCGCGCACGTAGGTCAGCAGCGGTTCGGTGCGAAACGCCGCAGCAAAGCTGTAGGCCATGTAGCCGGCGACGCTGATGCTGTCTTCTGCCGTGAAAGGTCGTTTGGGGATGCCGAGCACGTCAAACTCGATCGGCGCGGCGTGGCTGTCCTGATATTGGTTGATGCCATCCAGATAGGCTTGCAGGCCCTTCCACGCCGGCGACTGTTTATCGAGACTGGCGACGTAACTGGCGGCGCGCTCGCGGATGCGCAGGCTGCGGAACAGTTTGTCGGTGTCGAGCAGCTTCGGCCCGAGAACTTCCGCCAGCTCACCACGGGCGAGGCGGCGCATGGCTTCCATCTGGAACAGGCGATCCTGGGCATGCACATAGCCGAGGGCGCGGTAGAGGTCGGTTTCGTTTTCGGCGCGGATGTGCGGCACGCCGCGCTCGTCATAGCGCACGGTCACCGAACCTTGCAGGTTGCGCAGTTCGACCTGGCCCTGGCGCGTCGGTTGCTTGCTGTAGACATACCAGCCGACGCCGGCGAGCAGAACAACGATGAGCAAGACAAGTACGGTGAACACGCGCTTCATGGTGACTCCTTGTGCAGGCGGGATTGCCGCCCGTCGGGCTGCAAACAATTAGCACAGTCCTTCTGTGCCGTGCAGCGCTGTCCTTGAAAAGTCCGGAATGCCTTACGGCGTTTCCACCGGCCACGGGCAGTAACAACCGACCGCCAGGGTGTGCGTGGCATTGACCGGGCGATTTTCTGTCAGGGCATTCAAAATCGGTTCGATAAAGCTGTTGCTGGAGTTGCAGGTCAGGCCTTCGCTGTACGGGCCGAAGTACGCCAGTTTGCCGCTGCGGTCCCAGATCGCCACGGCCGGGCTGGCGGGCACCTGTTCGGAACCGGGCAATATCGTGATGGTTTTCAGGCTGCTGAGGGTCGCGGGCAACTGGCCGTGGCTGCCAGCCTTCTGCACGGCGAAGAACTCAACGCCTTTGGCGCCGAACTGCTCGACCATCTCGGTCAGATGCTGTTGGTTGCCGACATTGCACGGGCAAGCCGGGTCCCAGAAATGCACCAGGCGGATCTTGCCGGGACCGGCGAGATTGTCCGGCAGGCGCAGCGGATCACCGGAAAATACCGCCGTGTGTTCGCTGAACGCACGCAGATAACGCCCCTGAAACCAGTCATACGCCGCCCACAGCACCCCGGCGCAAATCAGCGCGAGCAGGCTGGCAAACAGTGCGGTGCGGTAGGGCGAGCGCATGGTTTTCGATCCTCGAAAGGTCGGCTAGCTTGCCATGTCTGTCACTACAGATGAATATCGCAGGCCGATAAAGTCTGTTTACCGCTTTGGAATTCCTGCATGCCTGCCACTTTCGATCCCGATCAAATCCGCGCCAGCCTCAAGCCATTGGCCGAATGGCAGCCGTTGTCGGACGAAGCGAAGGCGTACCAGCAATTTTATAAAACCGATTTTCCCCATCGCGATGTCTGGCGTGGCATGGGCCGTTTCGACGTCGACGGTTATGAGCTGGTCAGCCATTGCTGGTGGCCGGAGAAGGTCAAGGCGACACTGTTTCTGCTGCACGGTTATTACGATCACGTCGGGCTCTACCGGCATGTGATCGAGTGGGCGCTGGATCAGGATTTTGCGGTGATCGCCTGCGACTTGCCGGGCCATGGCTTGTCGAGCGGGCCGCGCGCGAGCATTCGCGATTTCTCTGAATACCAGGACACCCTGCAAGCGCTGTTCGCCGAAGCGCAGTCAATTTCCTTGCCGCAGCCGTGGCATCTGTGCGGACAAAGCACCGGCGGGGCGATTGTGGTTGATCACCTGCTCAACCATGGCGAAAACAGCCCGGCGCAAGGCCAGGTGATTTTGATGGCGCCGCTGGTTCGGCCGCGAGCGTGGGGCTGGTCGCAGCTGAGTTATTACCTGCTCAGACCTTTCGTCAGAGGTGTCGCGCGACGTTTCAGCGAGAACTCCAACGATCCGGATTTCCTACCGTTTCTGCAGGCTGATCCGTTGCAGCCACGACGCCTGCCGACGAAGTGGGTTGGGGCGTTGTCGCGTTGGATCATTCGCGTCGAACACGCGAAAAAAAGTCCGCGACGGCCGCTGATCATTCAGGGGCAGGCGGACATGACCGTCGACTGGCAGCACAATTTGCAGGTATTGAAATGGAAGTTTGATCGACCGCAAATCTTGCTGCTGGCCGAGGCGCGGCATCATCTGGCGAATGAGACGGTGGAGATGCGTGAGGAGTATTTCGAATTTCTGAGCAAGCGGATCAGGGGGCGGAATCTTTAGCGTCTGTGAGGGCCTCTTCGCGAGCAGGCTCGCTCCCACATTGGATCTTCAGTGGACACAAAATTTGTGAACATCCCGAATCCCATGTGGGAGCGAGCCGGCTCCGGGCGGCGTTCCGACGAAGGCGGCCGGTCAGGCGCTGAAGATCATTGCCCGACCGCAAGTCCTGCGCGAATCGCTGCCAACGCCGCCTGGTAATACGCCTTACCCTCAGCCGACTCGGCAAACGTCGCGAACTCTTCGAGCTCTTCATCCGACAGATCGCGATACACGTAAAGCAACGTGTTGTTCATGTCCGCGCCAATCTGATCCATCAAGCGCTGGCGCTGACCATTGAGCATGCCTTGCGCCTGACCACCACCGAGCAGCCCAGGGATCATCGAACTCAAGCTGTCCGCCGCCACACCAGCAATCGCCAGGCTCACTTCGGCGCCGGCTTCACGGGCCGGCAAGGCTTGGGCGAGGTGGCCGATGATCAGCAGGCGGCTGTCGTTGACCTGCATCTTCGGCAGGCCCTTGGCGTTTTTCGCCAGTTGATCGCGGCGGGTCGCGAGCAATTCAGCCGCGACAATTTTCTTGCCCAGCGGCGATTGAAAAAAGGTCAGCGCCGGTTTCGGGTCGGCAAGCTTCTGCCGCAGTTGCGCTTCGGCGCGTTGATCGACGGCCTGCGGGGCAAAGCGCTGATTGCTGTTGTTCACCAGCGCCTGAAATACGGCGGGCGGTAGGCTGTTCTGATAGCGCTGCTGTGCGGCGCTCAGGGCGTCATTGAAATGCGCACGTTGATCTGGCCAGCCGGCGACCTTGTACAACTGATCGTGGCCGTCCGCCCAGGCGGGCAACACGCAGAACATCAACAGTGAAAAAAGCAAACGGCGCATAGGGACTCCTGTCAGCAGCGGACTATTCTCCGTGCGGTGCCGGTACTTGTCGAGAATTCGTATCAAGCCGCCGCGTGGCTCTGTCGGATTTCTTGCCGCCGACATACTATGCGCGGCATGCAAATATCCTCTGAACACCCACTGCTGTTACGCATTGTCGATGACCTGGCCGACCACGGCTGGTCGCAGCAGAACATTTTCCTGCCCGCCGGTTTGACCCGCGAGCTGGCGGCCGAGTGCCGTAAACGTGAGGCCGAAGGTGAACTGGCGCCGGCGGCGGTGGGGCGTGGGCCGTTTTCGGAGATACGCGAGGGGATTCGTGGCGACCACATTCAGTGGATCGATCCCGGTCAGGCCGAGGCCAGCGACCGCTATCTGAACCTGATGGAGAGCCTGCGCGGGGCGCTCAACCGTGGCCTGTTTCTTGGTCTTGAGGACTTTGAGTGCCATTTCGCGCTGTATCCGCCGGGTGCGTTCTATCGCAAGCACGTCGACCGTTTTCGCGACGACGACAAGCGCATGGTGTCGGTGGTGGTTTACCTCAATGATGCATGGCTGCCGGAAGATGGCGGTCAGTTGCGCATGTACCTGAACGAGGAGCGCGTGCATGACGTGCAGCCTACTGGCGGGTGTCTGGTGGTGTTTCTCTCCGGCGAAGTACCCCACGAAGTGCTGCCGGCGCACCGCGAGCGCTTGTCGCTGACCGGTTGGTTCCGCCGCCGTGGCAACGAGCCGTTCTGAGATGGACAGGATTCTGGTCAGTCGCTGCCTGCTGGGGCATCGCGTACGTTATGACGGTGGTGCGAGCGGGCCGTTTGATCTGCTTGAGCAGTGGATTGCCGAAGGGCGGGTGGTGCCGTTGTGTCCGGAGATCGCGGGCGGTTTGCCGACGCCACGGGCGGCGGCGGAGATTCCGGGCGGGCAGGGTGGTGAAGTGCTGGATGGCGTCGCGGCGGTGATCACCACTGAGGGCGAGGATGTCAGTGCGCAGTTTCTCGATGGTGCGCGGCAGGCGCTGGCGCTGGTGCAGAAGCACGGGATTCGCGTGGCGGTGCTGAAGGCCAACAGTCCTTCTTGCGGGAATCTGCTGACGTATGACGGGACGTTCAGTGGCGTGAAGGTGAGTGGCGAAGGGGTGACGGCCGCGTTGCTCAAGCGCCATGGTGTGCAGGTTTTCAGTGAACTGGAATTGCCGCAGGCCGCGCTGGCACTGGCTGCTTTGGACTGATCCGCAATCGTTACCCTCACCCCAGCCCTCCCGAAACGTCGGACCGCCCGTAGGGAGAGGGGGCCGACCGAGGTGTCTGGCGCTATTCATCGACTTGAAAGACCTTGTCGATTATGGATTCGGCAAAGTAGGTTCAGGTCGGCGTACCTCTAAAGCATCCCCAGATCAGTCCCCTCTACCTCTGGGAGAGGGCTAGGGTGAGGGGCTTTTAAGGCTTCAACCACTTCTCGGTCAACGCCGCCAAACGCCCATCCGCCTTGATCCGCTCCATCGCGCTCGCAAGACTGGCCTGAAACGCCGGATTACCCTTCTGAAACGGAATCGCCAACTCCACCGGCTCTGCCGCTTTCGGCTTCTCTTCAGTCAATGCCTGCACCAGCACCATCGGCCGTGGCTGCTCATCCTTCTTCGCTAACAACTGCGAATCGACCTTGCCGTAAGACTCGCTGAAGTCGAAACGATCCTTGAGTTCGGGTGTCAGTGCTATGTGGTTGAGGGCGACGTCGTACTTGCCGCTTTCAACGCCCTGGAGCAGATCGGCCTCATCGGTGACGATGAAGTCGGCGCGTACATCCAGCTCCTTGGCGAGCAGTTGCCCAAGCTCGACCTCGAACCCCGTGAGTGTGTCGCCTTCCTTGAAATTGAAGGGCGGTGTATTAGCCTCAAGGGCAATACGCAGCTCGCCACGGTCGTTGATGTCATCAATCAGTTCGGCGTGAGCCAAAGGGCTCAAAAGGGGTAGCAGGCAGATCAGGCCAGGCAGAAAACGCATGGTCACTCCTTTGAAATCATTATCGCGACGCTCTGATTCAGGCTCGCTTTGCTATGGTTGTCGAGTGCCTTCGACAACGAATGGTCATGAAGTTGTCATGACCGTGCGGATTTTACGGAAAAACTGGAGAAGAAAATGAAAAGCTTTATGTCACGTGCAGCGTTCGCGGGTGTGCTGATGGGCGTTTCGGTGCTGGCCAGTGCCGCCACACCGGCCCCCAAAGGCGCCGAAGTGTTCATCGTTTCTCCCGAGGACGGGGCCACGGTTTCGCAGACCTTTACCGTCAAGTTCGGTACCAAGAACGTCGCACTGGCACCGGCCGGTGACGTCACCAAGAACACCGGTCACCATCACCTGCTGATCGACGCCAAGGAAATTGTTCCTGCCGGTTCGGTCGTCCCTACCGATGCCAACCATATGCACTTCGGCAAGGCGCAGACCCAGGCTGACATCAAGCTCGCCCCGGGCAAACACACCTTGCAGCTGGAACTTGGCGACAGCGGTCACATGGCATTCGATCCGCCAATCGTTTCGAAGAAAATCACCGTCAACGTCGAATAACCTTTTCGCCGTGTATGAAAAAGGGAGCCCGAAGGCTCCCTTTTTTGTCGCTCAGCGTTTGATCAGAACAACACGCGGCTACGGATAGTGCCGTTGACGTGTTGCAGCTTCTCTTGCGCCAGCTCCGAGTACTCGGCGTCGACGTCGATCACCACGTAGCCCACCTTCTCGTTGGTCTGCAGGAACTGACCGGAGATGTTGATGCCGTTTTCGGCGAAGACCTTGTTGATCTCGCTCATCACACCCGGGATGTTCTCGTGGATGTGCAGCAGGCGGTGCTTGCCAGGGTGAGCCGGCAGGGCCACTTCCGGGAAGTTCACCGACGAAACGGAGGTGCCGTTGTCGCTGTACTTGACCAGTTTCTCTGCCACTTCCAGACCGATGTTGGCTTGCGCTTCGGCGGTCGAACCACCGATGTGCGGAGTCAGGATCACGTTGTCGAGGCCACGTAGCGGGCTTTCGAACTCTTCGTCGTTGGAGCGTGGCTCCACCGGGAATACGTCGATGGCCGCGCCGATCAGGTGCTTGTCCTTGATCGCGTCCGCCAGGGCGTCCAGTTCAACCACGGTGCCGCGCGCGGCGTTGATCAGGATGCCGCCCTTCTTGATGGCGCGGATTTCCTTCTCGCCGATCATCCACTGGGTCGCAGCGGTTTCCGGAACGTGCAGGGTGACGATGTCGGACATGCCCAGCAGTTCGGTCAGGCTGCCGATCTGCGTAGCGTTGCCCAGTGGCAGCTTGGTCACGGTGTCGTAGAAGTACACCTGCATGCCCAAGCCCTCAGCCAGAACCGACAGCTGCGTACCGATCGAGCCGTAGCCGACGATGCCGAGTTTCTTGCCACGGATCTCGAAGGAGTTGGCTGCGGACTTGATCCAGCCGCCACGGTGGCAGGAAGCGTTTTTCTCCGGGATGCCGCGCAGCAGCAGGATCGCTTCGGCCAGCACCAGCTCGGCAACGGAGCGGGTGTTGGAGTACGGCGCGTTGAACACGGCAATACCGCGCTCACGGGCAGCACTCAGGTCAACCTGGTTGGTGCCGATGCAGAAACAGCCGACCGCAACCAGCTTCTTCGCGTGATCGAAGATCTCTTCGGTCAGTTGGGTGCGCGAACGAATGCCGATGAAGTGAGCGTCAGCGATCTTTTCCTTGAGCTGGGCTTCCGGCAAGGAACCTGTCAGGTATTCGATGCTGGTGTAGCCCGCCGCCTTGAGGACGTCGACAGCCGATTGGTGGACGCCTTCGAGAAGAAGGAACTTGATCTTGCTCTTATCGAGAGAAGTCTTGCTCATCTGCGTAAACCTGTATCCCGGAGAAAAATGGCAGGAAATGGTCAACAGACGCTGACCCGGACGACAAGAAAGTCGTCTCCGCGGATCTGGCCTTGGGCACTGTCCTGCGGGGTCGATATGCTAGCATAGCCTCCCCGCTAAACACTCATTCCTGCGACGTGAAGCGTTCTCAGGATGACCATGAATTGTTCGAGAGTTCTGTCGATGACCAGTCCTGCCCTGATTGATGAACTGAAGACCCTGGTCGAGCCTGGCAAGGTCCTGACCGACGCCGACTCCCTGAATGCGTACGGCAAGGACTGGACCAAGCACTTCGCCCCGGCGCCCAGCGCCATCGTGTTTCCCAAAACCATTGAGCAGGTGCAAGCCGTTGTCCGTTGGGCCAATGAACACAAGGTCGCGCTGGTGCCGTCGGGCGGGCGCACCGGACTTTCAGCCGCCGCAGTGGCCGCCAATGGCGAAGTGGTCGTGTCGTTCGACTACATGAATCAGATTCTCGACGTGAACCTCACCGACCGCACCGCCGTTTGTCAGCCGGGCGTGGTCACCGAACATTTGCAGAACGTCGCCGAAGAAAAAGGCCTGTATTACCCGGTCGATTTCGCTTCGGCAGGTTCCAGCCAGATTGGCGGCAACATCGGCACCAATGCCGGCGGGATCAAGGTGATTCGCTACGGCATGACCCGCAACTGGGTGGCCGGCATGAAAGTCGTCACCGGCAAGGGCGACGTACTCGAACTGAACAAAGACCTGATCAAGAACGCCACGGGTTACGACCTGCGCCAGCTGTTCATCGGCGCTGAAGGCACGCTGGGTTTCGTCGTCGAAGCGACTATGCGCCTCGATCGTGCGCCGAAAAACCTCACCGCGATGGTCCTTGGCACCGCCGATTTCGACTCGATCATGCCGGTGCTGCACGCTTTCCAGGGCAAGCTCGACTTGACCGCGTTTGAATTCTTCTCCGACAAAGCCCTGGCCAAGGTCATCGGCCGTGGTGACGTGCCGGCACCTTTCGAAACCGACTGCCCGTTCTACGCGCTGCTGGAATTTGAAGCGACTACTGAAGAAGTGGCCAACAGCGCACTGGAAACCTTCGAGCATTGCGTCGAGCAGGGCTGGGTGCTGGACGGCGTGATGAGCCAGAGCGAAACCCAACTGCACAATCTGTGGAAACTGCGCGAGTACATCTCCGAAACCATCTCGCACTGGACGCCATACAAGAACGACATCTCGGTCACGGTTTCGAAAGTGCCGGCGTTCCTCAAGGAAATCGATGCGATCGTCGGTGAACACTACCCCGACTTCGAAATCGTCTGGTTCGGCCACATCGGCGACGGCAACCTGCACCTGAACATCCTCAAACCGGATAACTTGAGCAAGGACGAGTTCTTCGCCAAGTGCGCGACCGTCAACAAGTGGGTGTTCGAAACCGTCGAGAAGTACAACGGCTCGATTTCCGCCGAACACGGCGTGGGAATGACCAAGCGCGATTACTTGACCTACAGCCGTTCGCCGGTTGAGATCGAGTACATGAAAGCGGTGAAAGCGGTGTTCGACCCGAACGGCATCATGAACCCGGGCAAGATTTTTGCGGTTTGATCGGCAATCTTTGATGAATCAATGAAGGCAGGAGTCGGTAAATGAGCTATCAGCACCAGTACGTCGACGGCACGCGCATCCACTTCCCGATCGGGAAAGTCGTGTGCATTGGCCGCAATTACGCCGAACACGCCAAGGAACTGGACAACCCGGTACCTACCGAGCCGTTGCTGTTCATCAAGCCGGGCAGTTGCGTGGTTGAGCTGGAAGGCGGTTTCGCCATTCCGACCGAGCGCGGTTCGGTGCACTACGAAGCGGAAATCGCCGTGTTGATCGGCAAGCCGTTGTCGACCAAGCCGAGCCGTGAAGAAGTCCTCGACGCAATCTCCGGTTTCGCCCCGGCGCTGGACCTGACCCTGCGCGACAAGCAGGCCGAGCTGAAAGCCAAGGGGCTGCCGTGGGAAATCGCCAAGTCGTTCGACGGCGCGGCGGTGATCGCCCCGTTCGTGGTCGGCAGCACCTTCGCTGACCTGACTGACATCGGCATTCGCCTGACCATCAACGGCGAAGTGCGTCAGGACGGCAACAGCAGCGCGATGCTCAACCCGATCGTGCCGATGATCCAGCACATGGCCGGCTGCTTCTCGCTGCAGGCCGGTGACGTGATCCTCACCGGTACGCCAGTCGGCGTTGGCCCGCTGAACGTCGGCGATGACATCGTCCTCGAACTGGTCGGCGCGAGCAGCTTCAACAGCAGCGTGCGCTGATCGCCACACTGAAATCTCCTGTGGGAGCGAGCCTGCTCGCGAAGGCGCCAGGTCAGTCGACATCATCGTTGCCTGACACTCCGTCTTCGCGAGCAGGCTCGCTCCCACATTTGTTATGTGATCCACCTTGCAAACGTGCAGGGCAATCCCGCCATTTGCCGTTTTTTTCACATCCTGTACGGATAATTCCTCTCATTCTGGCGTCTGAGCCGGCCTCTTTGTGCTATTACCCTTAGCCTGAATTTTCGGAACGCGTCCCTCGATGTCATCTCAAACTCAGCTCAAACCCACTCGCCGTTCACGTTTTGCCCTGCGTTGGTATGTCTGGCTAGTGCTGGTGATTGCCGCTGCTTACGCTTTGGCGTTTGCCATGCATTGGGATGATCGCGGTGTGCTTTGGCTGCAGGAGCGCTTCGAAAGCCAGGCCGAGCAGAAAGACAGCATCTGGCTGCCGGACTATCGGGTGGTGATTGACGCCAAACCGCTGAAGGATATGGAAAAGGACGAAGCCTCGGATCTGTCGTACAACCCGCAGACCAAAACGCTGTTTTCAGTGATGGGTAAAAACCCGTTTCTCGCCGAGCTGACTCTGCAGGGCGATGTGCTGCGCAAAATGCCGCTGGTGGGCTGGAGCAATCCGGAAGGCCTGACCGTCATGGAAAACGGCTTGATGGCGATTGTCGATGAGCGCCAGCACATGCTGTCGATCGTCAAGGTCGACGCCGATACCCGCGAATTGAACATCGCCGATTTCCCGAAATACGACCTCGGCCCGTCGAAAGACCAGAATAAAGCCTTCGAAGCCATTACCTGGGATTCCCACAATCAGCAATTGCTACTCGGTGAGGAGCGTCCACCGGCGTTGTTCACCTGGAAAAGCGATGGCAGCCAGACCCTCAAGGGCGACAAGCAGAAACTCGCCAGTGATGAACTGGATATTCGCAACCTCTCGGCCTTGGCGATTGACCCGCGCACTCAGCACACACTGGTGCTGTCCGCCGATTCGCACCTGCTGCTGGAGCTGGACGAGAAGGGCGAGCAAGTCAGCTTCATGACCCTGCTGGGTGGCTTCAATGGCCTGAAAAACACCATTCCCCGCGCCGAAGGCGTGACCATGGACGAGGCCGGCACGCTGTACATGGTCAGCGAGCCGAACCTGTTCTATCGCTTCGAAAAACAGCAATAACAGCCTTTACCGATTCCAATGTAGGAGTTGCCGAAGGCTGCGATCTCTTGATCTTCTGAACCGCAACATCAAAAGATCGCAGCCTTCGGCAGCTCCTACATCGACTCTCTTGTAGTTGCGGGCAAGTGGCCATTAAGCTTCAGTTCAGACGGGCGTGATATTTCATCCGCCTGTTTTGATCCCGAGCCCGCCCGAATGCGTCGACTTGCCCGTCCCAAACCTCTGATGATTATCCTGTCGGTGATTGCCCTGATCGCATTGATCGCGCTCGGCCAATACATGCGCCTGTTTGAACGCGCCTGGTTCAACCTGCACACGCTGTGGCAACCGCAAAGTAGCGAGTCGATTGGCTTGGATCAGTATCGCGTCGAGATTGAAGCGCGAGTGATTGACGGGCTGGACGACGATGTTTCGGCGCTGACCTTCGATCCGGTGCGCAAAAGCCTGTTCACCGTGACCAACAAGAATTCCGAACTGGTCGAGCTGTCGCTCGAAGGCAAGATCCTGCGGCGCATCGCGCTGATCGGATTTGGCGATCCGGAAGCCGTCGAGTACATCAGCGCCGATACCTATGTGATCACTGATGAGCGTCAGCAGCGGTTGATCAAGATTCACCTGGAGGCAGACACCACATTCCTCGACGCGGCGGACGCCGAGCAGATGACCCTCGGCGTGCATATGGCCAGCAACAAAGGTTTTGAAGGCCTGGCGTATGACTCGGTAGGCAAGCGCTTGTTTGTTGCGAAGGAACGTAACCCGATGCTGATCTACGAAGTGCACGGTTTCCCGCATTTCAATCCGGAAAAGTCCTACGCGGTGCATGTGATCAACGATCCCAAGCGTGACGCCGGGATGTTTGTGCGCGATCTGTCGAGCCTGCAATACGACGAGCGCAGCGGTCATTTATTGGCGCTGTCGGATGAGTCACGGCTGATTCTGGAACTGGATGTCGGTGGACGACCGTTGAGCACGATGTCCATCAGTGGCGGTCGGCAGGGTTTGAAGAAGACCGTGCCGCAGGCGGAAGGCATCGCGATGGATGATGATGGGACGTTGTATCTGGTGAGTGAGCCGAACCTGTTCTACGTCTTCAAAAAACCAGCACAGCCCTGACCAACACCACAAAACACTGTGGGAGCGAGCCTGCTCGCGAAGGCGTCGTGTCAGCCAATGAAAATGTTGGCTGAACTGGCGCTTTCGCGAGCAGGCTCGCTCCCACAGGTTTATTCGTCTACCCATAAATTTCGGGCAGTCTGGGCTTACTCAGCCTTGAGGGTTTTCACACCTTCGCTAGTACCCAGCAACAACAGGTCTGCCGGACGCGCCGCGAACAAGCCATTGGTGACCACGCCGACGATCGCATTTATCTGCGCTTCCAGCTCCATCGGGTTGGTGATCTGCAGGTTGAACACATCCAGAATGATGTTGCCATTGTCGGTCAGCACGCCTTCGCGATAAACCGGGTCACCGCCCAGTTTCACCAACTGACGGGCGACGTGGCTGCGCGCCATCGGGATCACTTCGACTGGCAGCGGGAACTCGCCCAGCACCGGCACCAGTTTGCTGGCGTCGGCGATGCAGATGAAGGTCTTGGCCACGGCGGCAACGATCTTCTCGCGGGTCAGTGCGGCGCCGCCGCCCTTGATCAGGTTCAGGTGTGCGTCGCTTTCGTCGGCGCCGTCGACGTAGAACTCCAGGTCGCTGACAGTGTTCAGCTCATACACCGGAATCCCGTGGTCCTTGAGGCGCGCGGCAGTGGCTTCGGAGCTGGCGACGGCGCCATCGAACGCACCCTTGTGCTGGGCCAAAGCATCGATGAAGCAGTTGGCGGTGGAGCCGGTGCCGACCCCGACGATGCTCTTGTCGTCGAGTTTCGGAAGGATGAAGTCGACGGCGGCCTGAGCCACTGCCTGTTTGAGTTGATCCTGGGTCATGCGGGCTCCGGAAGCGGGCAAGGTGAGAACGGAAAGGCCGGCATTATAGCCGCAAGCGCGGCTAAAACCTCTGGATTCGTGTGGTCGTGCGGGCAAAAGCCGGGTTAGACTCCTCGGTCCCGCTCAACCGCTCAGTGATGCTTTCCGATGCTCGAACAGTACGTCAAAAAGATCCTCACCTCGCGCGTTTATGACGTTGCCGTAGAAACCCCGCTGCAGAACGCTCGCCAGCTCTCCGAGCGGCTGGGCAATGACATTTGGCTCAAGCGTGAAGACTTGCAGCCGGTGTTCTCGTTCAAGATTCGCGGCGCCTACAACAAGCTGACGCAACTGAGCGATGAAGAGCGCGCCCGTGGCGTAGTCACCGCGTCGGCGGGCAACCACGCGCAAGGTCTGGCCCTGGCGGCGAAAGTGCTGGGCGTCAAAGCCACCATCGTCATGCCCAAGACCACCCCCGAGATCAAAGTCGAAGGCGTGCGTTCGCGCGGCGGCAAAGTGGTGCTGCACGGTGATTCGTTCCCGGAAGCGTTGGCCTACTCGCTGAAACTGGTTGATGAAAAAGGCTACGTCTATATCCACCCGTACGACGATCCGCACACCATCGCCGGGCAGGGCACCGTGGCGATGGAAATTCTGCGCCAGCACCCGCAGCCGCTGGACGCGATCTTCGTGCCGGTCGGTGGCGGCGGCCTGATCGCCGGTATCGCCGCGTACGTCAAATACCTGCGTCCGGACATCAAAGTCATCGGCGTCGAGCCGGACGATTCCAACTGCCTGCAAGCGGCGATGGCCGCCGGTGAGCGCGTGGTGTTGCCGACCGTGGGCATCTTCGCCGATGGCGTCGCGGTGGCGCAGATTGGCCAGCACACCTTCGATATCTGCAAAGACTACGTCGACGAAGTGATCACCGTCAGCACTGACGAAATCTGTGCGGCGATCAAGGATATCTACGACGATACCCGCTCGATCACCGAACCTGCCGGCGCATTGGGCGTGGCCGGGATCAAGAAGTACGTCGAGTTGCGCGGCGTCAGTGGCCAGACTTTCGTCGCCATCGACTCCGGCGCCAACGTCAATTTTGACCGCTTGCGCCACGTCGCCGAGCGCGCCGAACTGGGTGAAGGCCGCGAAGCGATCATCGCCGTGACCATCCCCGAGAAGGCCGGCAGCTTCAAAAATTTCTGCGAGGCCATCGGCAAGCGTCAGATCACCGAATTCAATTACCGCTACAACACCGGCAGCGAAGCGCACATCTTTGTTGGCGTGCAGACTCACCCGGAAAACGACCCGCGCAGCGCACTGCTGGCGAGTCTGACCGAGCAGGGTTTCCCAGTTGTCGACCTGACCGACAACGAGCTGGCCAAGCTGCACATCCGCCACATGGTCGGCGGGCACGCCGCGCATGTGATTGATGAAGTGGTGTTCCGCTTCGAATTCCCGGAGCGTCCGGGCGCGCTGTTCAACTTCCTTAATAAGCTCGGTGGGCGCTGGAACATTTCGATGTTCCACTACCGTAACCATGGCGCCGCTGACGGTCGCGTGGTCGCGGGCCTGCAGGTGCCGCACGACGAGCGTCATCTGGTGCCGGCGGCGCTTGAGGAGATCGGTTACCCGTACTGGGATGAAAGCGAGAACCCGGCCTATCAGCTGTTTCTTGGCTGAGCGGCTACGCTGATGGGCATGGCCCAAGGAAGAGAATTACATGGAAACCCTGACCACCCTGAAAGTCCTTCACGTCGCGGCGACCGTGGTCATACTCGCGAGCGGGCTGGGGCTTGCCGCCCTGACCTGGCGTAATCGCAGCGAAGGGCCGGCCAGCACGATGCAGCGTCCCTGGCTGTTTATCTGGTGTTTGATGCTGATCGGTATGCTTAGCATGCCTTTCACCGGCTGGTGGCTGGTGCACCTGATTGGCTGGCCATTGGGGCAGTTGTGGATTCTGGGGTCCAGCGTGATTTATGCCGTGGCCACGTTGAGTGCAGTGTGGTTGTTGGTGCGGCTTAATCGGCTGTGGACAACGGGGGTTGGCAACTGGAAATTCAATCTGGCCCTGGCGATTGTCAGCGGCGTCGGGTTTCTCGCCATTGCCGGGTTGATGGGGGCCAAGCCTGTTTAAGGCTTGAGACCGTGTCGACCCCATTCGCGAGCAGGCTCGCTCCCACAGGGGATTTGTGAGCGACACAGATCCAATGTGGGAGCGAGCCTGCTCGCGAAAGCGATATCAGTCGCGCAGAGTAATGACCGGCCAGCCACGCTTTTCCGCCTCGGCACGCAGATTCGGATCCGGATCCACCGCGACCGGATTCGCCACCTGCTCCAGCAACGGCAAGTCATTCATCGAATCGCTATAGAAATAGCTGTCGTCCAGCGAATGCCCGGTCTCTTTCAGCCAGCGGTTCAGGCGCGTCACCTTGCCCTCGCGAAAGCACGGAATATCAGTGCTGCGCCCGCTGTAACGGCCATCGATCATTTCACATTCAGTGGCAATCAGGGTTTCAACGCCCAGACGCACAGCGATCGGCGCGGTCACGAAGCGATTGGTCGCGGTGATGATCACCAGTTTGTCGCCGGCATCGCGGTGTTTTTTCAGCAATTCCAGCGCCTGCGGCAGCACGATCGGCTCGATGCAGTCGCGCATGTAATCGCGGTGCCATTGATCGAGCACGGCCATTTCGGTGCGGCCGAGGATCTCCAGACAGAAGTTCAGGTACGCGGCGTTATCCAGTTTGCCGGCCAGGTAGTCCTGATAGAACTCGTCGTTGCGCGCTTTGTACGCAATCGGGTCGAGGAAGCCGCGTTCACACAGATAGTCGCCCCAAGCGTGATCGCTGTCGCCGCCCAGAAGGGTGTTGTCCAAATCGAAGAGTGCCAGGCGCATTGCAGTTACCCGCTGATAAGTCTGTAAAAAGGCGACAAGAATACGGTCTTTTCACAAGAGTGCACATAAGGTAGGAAGCTTCGTTGCCGCCTTATCAACCTTTGTGGAACAATGCGGCGACATGCGTTTGCGAGGTTGTTGCCGTGATCGACCCCGATGGTTTCCGCCCCAATGTCGGGATCATTCTGACGAATGACGCCGGCCAGGTGCTATGGGCTCGCCGTATCAATCAAGATGCCTGGCAGTTTCCGCAAGGGGGAATCAACCCTGAAGAGACGCCGGAAGACGCCTTGTACCGCGAGCTGAACGAAGAAGTTGGCCTGGAACGTGAAGATGTTGAAATACTGGCCTGTACTCGGGGCTGGTTGCGCTATCGTTTGCCGCAACGTCTGGTGCGTACCCACAGCCAACCGCTGTGCATCGGCCAGAAACAGAAATGGTTTCTCCTGCGCCTGATCTCCAACGAGCAGCGGGTGCGGATGGATTTGACCGGTAAACCGGAGTTCGATGGCTGGCGCTGGGTCAGCTATTGGTATCCGTTGGGCCAGGTGGTGACATTCAAGCGCGAGGTGTATCGCCGCGCCCTCAAAGAGCTTGCCCCGCGCCTTTTAGCGCGCGACTGACGACGGAGTTCGACCCCGAGCCATGCTCAATACGCTGCGCAAGATCGTCCAGGAAGTTAACTCCGCCAAGGATCTCAAGGCGGCGTTGGGGATTATTGTGTTGCGCGTCAAAGAGGCCATGGGCAGCCAGGTCTGCTCGGTCTACCTGCTTGATCCCGAGACCAACCGCTTCGTCCTGATGGCCACCGAGGGCTTGAACAAGCGCTCGATCGGCAAGGTCAGCATGGCACCCAACGAAGGTCTGGTCGGTCTGGTCGGCACGCGTGAAGAACCCCTGAACCTCGAAAACGCTTCGGTTCACCCGCGTTATCGCTACTTCGCCGAAACCGGTGAAGAGCGTTACGCCTCGTTCCTCGGTGCACCGATCATTCACCACCGCCGCGTCGTCGGCGTGTTGGTCATCCAGCAAAAAGAACGCCGCCAGTTCGACGAAGGTGAAGAAGCCTTCCTCGTGACCATGAGCGCGCAGCTCGCCGGGGTTATCGCCCACGCCGAGGCTACCGGTTCGATCCGGGGTCTGGGCCGTCAGGGCAAAGGCATTCAGGAAGCCAAGTTTGTCGGCGTGCCGGGTTCGCCGGGTGCGGCGGTCGGTACTGCAGTAGTCATGCTGCCACCGGCCGATCTCGACGTGGTGCCGGACAAGAACATCACCGACATCGACGCTGAGCTGGCGCTGTTCAAGACCGCCATCGAAGGCGTGCGCGCCGACATGCGCGCGTTGTCCGCCAAGCTTGCGACCCAGCTGCGCCCGGAAGAGCGTGCGCTGTTCGACGTTTATCTGATGATGCTCGACGATGCCTCGCTGGGCAGCGAAATCACCACGGTGATCAAGACCGGCCAGTGGGCCCAGGGCGCGCTGCGTCAGGTGGTCACGGAACACGTCAACCGTTTCGAACTGATGGACGACGCCTACCTGCGTGAGCGTGCGTCGGACGTCAAAGACCTCGGCCGCCGCCTGCTCGCCTATTTGCAGGAAGAGCGTCAGCAGAATCTGGTCTACCCGGAAAAAACCATTCTGGTCAGCGAAGAGCTGACGCCGGCCATGCTCGGCGAGGTGCCGGAAGGCACGCTGGTCGGTCTGGTTTCGGTACTTGGTTCGGGTAACTCCCACGTGGCGATCCTCGCCCGGGCCATGGGCATTCCGACGGTGATGGGGCTGGTCGACCTGCCGTACGCCAAGGTCGACGGCATCGAGATGATCGTCGACGGCACGCGCGGCGAGGTTTACACCAACCCGAGCGAAGTGCTGCGCAAGCAGTTCGCCGAAATCGTCGAAGAAGAGAAACAACTGGCGCTGGGCCTCGACACCCTGCGCGACCTGCCGTGCGTGACCCTCGACGGTCATCGCATGCCGCTGTGGGTCAACACCGGTTTGCTGGCGGACGTGGCGCGGGCGCAAAAGCGTGGCGCCGAAGGTGTCGGCCTGTACCGCACCGAAGTGCCGTTCATGATCAACCAGCGCTTCCCGAGCGAGAAGGAACAACTGGCGATCTACCGCGAGCAGCTCGCCGCGTTCCACCCGCAACCGGTGACCATGCGCAGCCTCGACATCGGCGGTGACAAGTCGCTGTCGTATTTCCCGATCAAGGAAGACAACCCGTTCCTCGGCTGGCGCGGCATTCGCGTCACCCTCGACCACCCGGAAATCTTCCTGGTGCAGACCCGCGCGATGCTCAAGGCCAGCGAAGGCCTGAACAATCTGCGGATTCTGCTGCCGATGATCTCTGGCACCCACGAACTCGAAGAGGCCCTGCACTTGATCCACCGGGCCTGGGGCGAAGTGCGCGACGAAGGCACCGACGTGCCGATGCCGCCGATTGGCGTGATGATCGAGATCCCGGCTGCGGTGTACCAGACCAAGGAACTGGCGCGGATGGTCGATTTTCTGTCCGTCGGTTCCAACGACTTGACCCAGTATTTGCTGGCGGTCGACCGTAACAACCCGCGTGTGGCCGATCTTTACGATTACCTGCATCCGGCGGTGCTGCAAGCTTTGCAGACCGTGGTGCGCGATGCCCATGCCGAAGGCAAACCGGTGAGCATTTGCGGCGAGATGGCTGGTGATCCGGCGGCGGCAGTGCTGTTGATGGCGATGGGTTTCGACAGCCTGTCGATGAACGCCACCAACTTGCCGAAGGTGAAGTGGATGTTGCGTCAGGTCAATCTGAGCAAAGCCAAGGAGTTGCTGGCTGAGTTGATGACCATCGACAACCCGCAAGTTATCCACAGCTCGTTGCAATTAGCGCTGAAGAACCTTGGGTTGTCGAAGATGCATCCGCCGACGGTGATCAAGGCCCTGTGAAGATCAAGAGCCCCTCACCCTAACCCTCTCCCAGAGGGAGAGGGGACTGATCCGGGGATGCTGTAAAACTCCGCCGACCTGAAAGTGCTGTGCTGAATCCATGCTCGACCCGCACCGAGTGAAGGTGCTGCTGAGTCCATAATCGACTCGGTTTTTCAGGTCGATGTACGGCTCAAGACACCTCGGTCGGCCCCCTCTCCCTCTGGGAGAGGGCTGGGGTGAGGGTTGGCTCTTAAGCTGTTATTTCCACTTCGCCCAAATGCCCGCCATACGGCCCAAAACTCCGCTCCACCATCCGCCGAGTCCCGTCCGCCTGCACAATCAACGCCGTACTCGCCCGCGTCCCATAACTTTGACTGGCAATAAACACGCTCGACAACAATGACTCCGTCGCCAAACCCACCCCGGTATCCGGCAGCTCGGCAAACGGCGCCGTCTGCGCATCACTCAACAACCCCAACAATCGCTCAGGCTGCGGATCATCCAGCACCCCACTCAACCCAGCCTTGGCCTTAAGCAACTTCGGCCACGGCGTATCCAGCCCGGCATTCGATAACCCATAGACGCCCGATTCCAGCATCACCGGCTCCGACATCCGCGCATTGAAATGCCACAGCTCATGACTATTGCCGAGCAGTAGATTGAACCCGGCATATTCCGCCGAACGCCCGACCACATCGCTCAAATAATCATCAATCGACGCATCACCGGTCAGAAATCGCGCCACCAGCTCACCCCGTGACTTGCGCGCTGGCGCCTGCAGCGGATCACGGATATTGGTCAGCGCGGCAAAGCGCCCATTCGCTCCAATCCCCAGCCAGGTGCCGCCGGCCTCAAGATCACGCCCGGCATGTACGTGCGGCGCTTCCGGCCATTGCGCCAGCGGCAGGCTTGGCCGGGCGTAGAACTCGTCACGGTTGGCCGCGACGATCAGCGGCTGGTCATGGCCCGGCCGCCAGGCGAAAACAATCAGGCACATAAGGTGGTCCTTGTGTGTTTTTTGCTCACTCTACGCATCCGGCGTCCGTGCATCCATCGCCAGTGGAGCCAAAGGGTGTGCATCCGTTACCATGCCGCTCCGGTTTTGCGGATGCGGTCTGGGGAGACGGTCATGGAATTTCTGCTCTATCTGGCGCTGGGCGCCTGTGCGGGCGTGCTGGCCGGGCTGTTTGGCGTCGGCGGCGGGATCATCATCGTGCCGGTGCTGGTGTTCAGTTTCACCTTGCAGGGCTTTGATCAGTCGATCCTCACGCATCTGGCGGTCGGCACTTCGCTAGCGACAATCATCTTCACCTCGGTCAACGCCGTGCGTGAGCATCATCGACGCGGCGCGGTGCGCTGGCCGATCTTCATGTGGATGGCCGTCGGCATTCTGCTCGGTGCAGGTTTCGGCGCGCTGACTGCGGAAGCGATTTCCGGGCCGCACCTGCAAAAGATCATCGGCGTGTTTGCCTTGATCATCTCGGTGCAACTGGCGCTGGACATCAAACCCAAGGCCAGCCGAACCGTGCCGGGTAAACTCGGTCTGACCGTGGCCGGCAGTGTGATCGGCTGGGCCTCGGCGATTTTTGGCGTCGGTGGCGGCTCGCTGACCGTGCCGTTTCTGACCTGGCGCAGTGTGCCGATGCAGCAAGCGGTGGCGACTTCGTCGGCCTGCGGGCTGCCAATCGCGCTGGTCAGTGCATTAAGTTTCATGATTCTGGGGTGGCACGATCCGTTGTTGCCACCGCATAGTCTCGGTTTTGTGTATTTGCCGGCGTTGTTGGGCATCGCCCTGACCAGCATGGTTTTCGCCCGCATCGGCGCGCGTTTGGCGCATCGGCTGTCGCCGCGCTTGCTGAAACGGCTGTTCGCCGCTTTGCTGTTCAGCGTGGGTCTGAGCTTCCTGCTTTAACCGTCGCAATCCTGGCTTAATCCTGAGGTGGCAGCGTCGCCCGGGAATTCTGGTTTCAACTCTAACGAGGAGTCGCAATGCTGCCTTACCCGCAGATCGACCCGGTGGCCCTGGCCATCGGTCCGCTGAAAATCCACTGGTACGGTCTGATGTACCTGATCGGCATCGGCGGTGCGTGGCTGCTGGCGTCGCGCCGGCTCAACCGTTTCGACCCGACCTGGAGCAAGGAGAAGCTCTCCGATCTGATCTTCTGGCTGTCGATGGGCGTGATCGTCGGCGGTCGTCTGGGCTATGTGCTGTTCTACGATCTGAGCGCGTATCTGGCCAACCCGACGCTTATTTTCGAGGTGTGGAAGGGCGGTATGTCGTTCCACGGCGGATTTATCGGCGTAATGCTGGCTGCATTGTGGTTCGGCAAGCGCAACGGCAAGTCTTTCTTCCAGTTGATGGACTTCGTCGCGCCGATGGTGCCAATCGGTCTGGGCGCCGGGCGCATCGGTAACTTCATCAACGCCGAATTGTGGGGCAAGGCAACCGACGTGCCATGGGCCATGGTCTTCCCGCCATTCAGCGATCCGGCGCAACTGCCGCGTCACCCGTCGCAGCTGTATCAGTTCGCGCTCGAAGGCGTGGCGCTGTTCCTGATCCTGTGGATTTTCTCGCGCAAGCCGCGTCCGACCATGGCTGTTTCCGGCATGTTCGCGCTGTTTTACGGCATCTTCCGGTTCATCGTCGAATTTGTTCGCGTACCGGATGCGCAACTCGGCTACTTGGCCTGGAACTGGCTGACCATGGGGCAAGTGCTCTGCGTGCCGATGATCGTCGGCGGGCTGTTCCTGATCTGGCTGGCCTATCGTCGCGCACCTGCAGCACCGCTCGCGCCGACGGCTTAAACTACGAACCCCGGCGCGCGACGCCGGGGCTCAAAGGACACAGGTAACTCATGAAGCAATATCTCGAACTGGTCTCGCACGTCATTCAGAACGGCACTAAACAAGCCAACCGCACCGGCATCAACACCATCAGCTTCCCGGGTGCGATGCTGCGTTTCGATCTGCAGGAAGGTTTTCCGGCGATCACCACGCGCAAAATGGCCTTCAAATCGGCCATCGGCGAGATGTGCGGATTTCTCCGTGGCGTCAACAACGCCGCTGAATTCCGTGCGCTGGGCTGCAAGGTCTGGGACCAGAACGCCAACGAAAACGCGCAGTGGCTGGCCAACCCGTTCCGTCAGGGCGACGACGACCTCGGCGAAATCTACGGCGTGCAATGGCGTAAATGGCCGGCGTACAAGCAGATCCCGCTGAGCAACACCGCGGCCATCGAACAAACCTTAAGCAATGGCTACAAGCAGATCGCCCAAGGCGAAGAAGACGGCCAGGCCTACGTGGTGTTGTACAAAGCCATCGATCAGGTGCGCCAGTGCGTCGACACGATCATCAAGGATCCGGGCAGCCGCCGCATCCTGTTCCACGGCTGGAACGTCGCTCAGCTGGATGAAATGGCCCTGCCGCCGTGCCATCTGCTGTACCAGTTCCATCCGAATGTCGAGACCAGGGAAATCTCCCTGACCCTCTACATCCGCTCCAACGATCTGGGTCTGGGCACACCGTTCAACCTCACCGAAGGCGCCGCGCTGCTGAGCCTGATCGGTCGCCTGACCGGTTACACGCCACGCTGGTTCACCTATTTCATCGGCGATGCGCACGTCTACGAGAACCATCTGGACATGCTCAACGAACAGCTCAAGCGCGAGCCGTTCGCCATGCCGAAGCTGAAAATTTCGGATCGTGTGCCGGAGTTTGCCAAGACTGGCGTGTACCAGCCGGAATGGCTGGAGCTGGTCGAGCCGAGCGATTTCTCGCTGGAAGGCTACGAACACCACGCGCCAATGACTGCACCAATGGCGGTCTAAGCCATTGCACAAACCCCCTGTGGGAGCGAGCCTGCTCGCGAAGAGGGCGTGTCAGTCATAGAGATGTCGACTGATACACCGCTTTCGCGAGCAGGCTCGCTCCCACATTTGGTTTTGCGTGAGTCTTAATGGCCGTGGCTGCGGCCCACGTGGGAGTGTTCGACCTCGGTTGCGACAACCCCGCCACTCACTTCCAGCCGCTGCAAAATCCCGCATTGATCGGCCATTGGCCCTTCGCCACAACGTTGGCGCAGGTCGAGCAACTGTGTCTGCAACGCCAATAACCCATCAATCCGCGCCTTCACATGCTGTATGTGCTCGTCGATCAACGCATTGACGCTTTCGCACTGATCCTGCGGACTGTCGCGCAAGGCGAGAAGGCTGCGGATTTCTTCGAGAGTCATGTCGAGGGTGCGGCAGTTGCGGATGAAAGTCAGGCGTTCGGCGTGGGCCTGGGTGTAGACGCGGTAGTTGCCGTCGCTGCGAGCCGGCTCTGGCAGCAGGTTTTCGCGCTCGTAATAGCGGATGGTTTCCACGGCGCAGTCGGTCAGTTTGGCCAGTTCTCCGATCTTCATGACGGCAATCTCCAAAAGGGTGCTTGACCCTATAGTGGCTACAGGGTCTTTACTTGGCAACAGGCACCTTCATGGACGCGACCAATGAGCGATTCCCAGCACACCCACAAGCCCGGCGATGGACACGACCACAGTCATAAATTGCAGCCTGTGCATAAACATGCCCATGGCGGCGATTCCTGCTGTGGGTCGAAAGTCGCAGCACCGGCACCGGTTCATGCGCACGAAGATTCCTGCTGCTCGTCGACGGCTGCTGCGCCTGCGTTGGTGCAATTGAGCGAAAAGACCAGCGCCGACGCGCGGCTGAGCAGTTTCCGTATCGAGGCGATGGACTGCCCGACCGAGCAGACGCTGATCCAGAACAAACTCGGCAAACTCGCCGGCGTGCAGCAACTGGAATTCAACCTGATCAACCGCGTGCTCGGCGTGACCCACAATTTGCCGGGTACCGAGCCCATCACCGAGGCGATCAAATCCCTTGGCATGCACGCCGAACCGTTGGAGGCGGGCGTCGAAGCGCCAGCCCCGGCGCCAGTGAAAAAACACTGGTGGCCGCTGGCGTTGTCCGGCGTCGGCGCGCTCGCTGCTGAAGTCATTCATTTCACCAACGCCGCGCCCACCTGGGTGGTGGCGATCATCGCGCTGGTGTCAATCCTCAGCGGTGGCCTGACCACTTACAAAAAGGGCTGGATCGCCCTGAAGAACCGCAACCTCAACATCAACGCGCTGATGAGCATCGCCGTCACCGGTGCCATCCTCATCGGCCAGTGGCCGGAAGCGGCGATGGTGATGTTCCTGTTCACTGTCGCCGAGCTGATCGAAGCGCGCTCGCTGGACCGTGCGCGCAACGCGATCAGCGGCTTGATGCAGATGACGCCGGAGCAAGCCACGGTGTTGCAGGCTGACGGTTCGTGGATTGAGCAGGACGTGAAAAGCGTCGAACTCGGCGCCCGCGTGCGCGTGAAGCCCGGCGAGCGCATCGCGCTGGACGGCGAAGTGCTCAGCGGCAGTTCGACCATCGACCAGGCGCCGATCACCGGTGAGAGCCTGCCGATAGAGAAAACCGTTGGCGATAAAGTCTTCGCCGGCACCATCAACCAGGCCGGTTCGCTGGAATACGCGGTCAGCGCAGCGGCGAACAACTCGACGCTGGCGCGAATCATCCACGCCGTCGAACAGGCCCAAGGTGCGCGCGCCCCGACCCAGCGCTTCGTCGATCAGTTCTCGAAAATCTACACGCCGGTGGTGTTCGTGTTTGCCTTGGCCGTGGCGATCATTCCGCCGCTGTTCATGGGCGCAGTGTGGTTCGACTGGATCTACCGCGCGCTGGTGTTGCTGGTGGTCGCTTGCCCATGCGCACTGGTGATTTCCACCCCGGTGACCATCGTCAGCGGCCTTGCGGCAGCGGCGCGCAAAGGCATTCTGGTCAAGGGCGGCGTGTACCTGGAGGGCGGTTTCAAACTGGATTATCTGGCGCTGGATAAAACCGGGACGATCACCCACGGCAAACCGGTGCAGACCGATTACTTGTCACTCGATCCAGCCGCCGATGCCACGGCACCGGCCATCGCTGCTGCATTGGCCGGTCGTTCCGACCATCCGGTGTCGCTGGCCATCGCCAACGCTGCTGTGGATAAAAACTTCACAGCGCTGATTGTGGATAACTTCGAAGCGCTAGGCGGGCGGGGCGTCAAAGGCGAAATCAACGGTCAGACTTATCATTTGGGCAACCATCGTCTGGTCGAAGAACTCGGCCTGTGCTCGCCAGCGCTGGAAGAAAAACTCTTCGCGCTGGAGAAACAGGGCAAATCCGTGGTGCTGCTGCTCGATAGCTCTGGCCCGCTGGCGCTGTTCGCCGTGGCCGACACCGTCAAGGAAACCAGCCGCGAAGCGATCCGTCAGTTGCATGAGCTCGGCGTGAAAACCCTGATGCTCACGGGCGACAACGTCCACACCGCTCAGGCGATTGCCGCGCAGGTCGGCATCGACGAGGCTCGCGGTGATTTGCTGCCAACCGACAAACTGCAAGCCATCGAAGACCTTTATGCACAGGGTCGGCGGGTCGGCATGGTCGGCGACGGCATCAACGATGCACCGGCACTGGCCCGCGCCGAGATCGGTTTCGCCATGGCCGCTGCCGGCACCGATACGGCGATTGAAACCGCCGATGTCGCCCTGATGGACGACGATCTGCGCAAAATCCCGGCGTTCATCAGCCTGTCGCGCAATACCGCGAGCATCCTGAAACAGAACATCGCGCTGGCTCTGGTGATCAAGGCGATCTTTCTTGCGGTAACCTTCGCCGGGCTCGCCACCATGTGGATGGCGGTGTTCGCTGACATGGGCGTGAGCCTGTTGGTGGTGTTCAACGGTTTGCGCCTGCTGCGCAAATAGATGAGGAAAGGTTGTGCTGAGTGCCGAGCTGAAAGCGTTTTACATGGTCGCTCGCCTGGGCAGCATCACGCTGGCGGCGAAAAAACTCGGCCTCAGCCAACCGACCGTGACCACGCAGATCCGCAATCTGGAAAGTCATTACTCTGTGGAGCTGTTCTACCGTGGCGGTCGGCGTCTGAGCGTCAGCGACGAAGGCGCGCGGCTGCTGCCGATGGTCAAGACGCTGTTGCAGCAGGAAGCCGACATCGAGTTTTTCCTGCGCAACAGCGGTCAGGTGCAAGGCACGTTGCGCATCGCAGCGACCGCACCGTATTACATTCTCGATCTGGTGAAGACCTTTCGCGAGCGTCTGCCGCAAGTGGAAGTGTCGGTGGAAATCGGCAATTCACAGCAGGTGCTGGAGGCGCTGGAGGATTACCGCGTGGATATCGCCGCGTCGTCGCAATTGCTTGATGACGCGCGGTTGATTCGTCGGGTATTGGGCACGGATCCTCTGGTGCTGGCGGTGCATCGCAATCATCCGCTGGCAACGCAGGAACATGTGGCGTTGAGTGCGCTGGCCGGGCATACGTTGTTGATGCGTGAGTCGGGTTCGACCACGCGGCGGTTGACGGAGGAGTTGCTCGCCAGTGCCGGGGTGAGTTTCGGGCCGCTGCTGGAGATCGGCAGCCGTGAGTCGATTCGTGAGGCGGTGTTGCGCAATATCGGCATCAGCATCATTGCCCGGCAGGAAGTGCCGCATGATCCGCAGTTGCGCGTGCTGACGATCGAGAATGCACCGCAGATTCCCGAGTACCTTTACTGCCTCAAAGAAAGGAAGGGCGCGCGGTTGCCGGCGGCGTTCCTCGGCTTGGCACAGGAAATGTCCCCGGCTTGAAGATCAAAAGATCGCAGCCTTCGGCAGCTCCTACAGGGGGACGCATTCCAATGTAGGAGCTGCCGAAGGCTGCGATCTTTTGATCTCCAACCAAAATCCCTGAATACCACTATCGGCCGTTTTTGCCTCGTTGCCATATGACGGACGCATTACAACTCTAGGATTGGCCCCATCTGCTTGATGAGGTCTGTCCATGAATCCTGCCATCGCAACTGCCCTGACCAACCCCGGTGCGCCGATGAAAGTGCGCGGCGTGCAGAAACGCTTCGGCGCGTTCACCGCACTGGATAACGTTTCTCTCGACGTCGCCGCCGGTGAACTGGTGTGTCTGCTCGGCCCCTCGGGCTGCGGCAAGACCACATTGCTGCGCTGTATCGCCGGACTCGAGAAGCAGGACAGCGGCGAGCTGTACCTTGGCGACCGCGACGTCTCGCATCTCGCCCCACAGGCTCGCGACTACGGGATTCTGTTCCAGTCCTACGCGCTGTTCCCCAATCTGACCGTCGAGGCGAATATTGCCTACGGCCTTGCTGGCAGCGGTCGCGATGAAGTGCGCCAGCGCGTCGGACAGATGCTCGAACTGGTCGGCCTCACCGGCAGCGAGAAAAAATATCCCGGCCAATTGTCCGGCGGTCAGCAACAGCGTGTCGCGCTGGCCCGCGCTCTGGCGCCGGCACCGTCGCTGCTATTGCTCGACGAACCGATGTCGGCCCTCGACGCCCGCGTCCGCGAGCATCTGTGCACCGAGCTGCGCCAACTGCAACGCAACCTCGGCATCACCACCCTGATGGTCACGCACAATCAGGACGAAGCCATGCTGATGGCCGACCGTATCGCGGTGATGAACAACGGCCGCGTCGAGCAGTACGCCACCCCGCAGGAAATCTACAACCGCCCAGCCACGCCGTTCGTGGCCGAGTTTGTCGGCCAGGGCAACTGGCTGCCGTTCCAGCGCAGCAGCGACACTCACGCGCAGGTCGGCGGGATGAATCTGCGCCTCAGCGATGGCAGCATTCAGCGCGCCTCGGGCCGTTTGTTTTGCCGCCCGGAAGCCATCAACGTCAATCCACCGGTGCACGAAGAAAACCTGTTCCCGGCCAAAGTCCGCGAGATCACCTTCCTCGGCAACCGCTGCCGCATGAGCTTCGAACTCGATCAGTTGCCCGGCCACGCGCTGCTCGCTGAACTCGCCCCGGAAGCCATGCCGCGCCTCGGCGCCCAGCAAATCATGGTCGCCTTGCCGCCGCGCAGCCTGCAGGTGTTTGCCTGATGAACAGCAACCTCGCGCTGCCGCTACCGCACAAGCAGGTGCGCCAGACTTCTAAAGCCGAGATCGGCGATCGCATTTTTGTCGTCGGCGGCAAAGTCCTACTGCTGCTGTTACTCGGCGTCGCGGTATTGCTGCCGTTGTTGGCAATCTTCTGGCGTGGTTTCAGCAGTGAAGCCGGGCAGGGCGGTGGCTGGGTCGCGGCGAAGGAGCTGGTGAGCAGCGAGAATTTCCACTGGCTGCTCGGCAACAGCCTGAAAGTTTCTCTCAGCGTCGCGGCCATCGTCGTACCGCTGGCCTACCTGTTTGCCTACGCGCTGCAACGCACAATGATTCCGGTGAAGGGCATCTGGCGCGGCATTTCGTTGCTGCCGCTGATGGCACCGTCGATGTTGCCGGGGATTGCGTTGGTCTATCTGTTCGGCAACCAAGGCATGTTGCGCGGGCTGCTCTCGGACAACATTTATGGCTTCTGGGGGATTGTGCTGGGCGAGGTGATTTACACCTTCCCGCATGCGCTGATGATTTTGCTCTCGGCGTTGTCGTTGGCCGATGCGCGGCTGTTCGATGCTGCGTCGAGCATGGGCGCCAGTCCGGCCAAGGCGTTTCGCAGCATCACTTGGCCGGCAACGCGACAGGCCGTGTTCGCCGCGTTCTGTCTGGTGTTCACCCTGACCATCACCGATTTCGGGGTGCCGGTGGTGGTCGGTGGCGACTACCAAGTGCTGGCGCTGGAAGCCTACAAAGCCGTGGTCGGCCAACAGCAGTTCGGTCGCGGCGCGTTGATCGGCATGGTGCTGTTGCTGCCGGCGCTGTTCAGCTTCGGCGTCGATGCCTGGCTGCGTCGCCGCCATGGCGACTCCATGAGCGGTCGGGCGCAGGTGTTCAAACCGGCGCCGTCGAAACTGCGCGACGGCTGTTACCTGGCGATTGTCTTGCTGATCAGCGCCGCGTTGATTCTGGTGTTCGGCATGGCGGTGTTTTCCTCACTGGTGAAGTTCTGGCCATACAACCTGTCGCTGTCGCTCAACCATTACCAGTTCAACGAAACCGCCGGCGGTGGCTGGCTGGCTTACAGCAACAGTTTGAAAATGGCCTTGGGCACGGCGTTGATCGGCAGCGTGCTGATCTTCACCGGCGCTTATCTGATGGAGAAAACCCGCAGCCAACGCGGCCTCAATCTAGCCCTGCGCATGCTCAGTTTTGTGCCGATGGCGGTGCCGGGGCTGGTGCTCGGTCTGGGTTACGTCTTCTTTTTCAACCTCACCGGTAACCCGCTGCATGTGCTCTACGGGACGATGGCGCTGCTGATCGTCTGCACCATCGCGCACTACCTGACCACCGCCCAAATGACCGCGACCACCGCGCTGCGCCAACTCGACGCCGAGTTCGAAGCCGCCGCGCTGTCGCTTAAGGCGCCGCTGTATCGCCACTACCTGCGCGTCACCGTGCCGATCTGCCTGCCGGCGCTGCTCGACATCGTGCGCTACTTGTTCGTCTCGGCGATGACCACGGTTTCCGCAGCGATCTTCCTCTACAGCCCCGACACCATCCTCGCGGCAGTCGCGGTGCTGAACATGGATGACGCCGGCAACGTTGGCGGCGCGGCGGCGATGTCGACCCTGATTCTGTTCACTTCGGCGGGCGTATCCTTGCTGCTGGCGTGGGCTTCGCGCGGCTTGCTGCGCCGTTCTCAAGCCTGGCGGCAAACCGCGCCCGGTCACTGATTCAACTCACCTACAGGAAAACGATCATGTTCAAGCCTATGGCCCTGGCCGCTGCTGTGCTCGCTACTTTCAGCCTGAATGCCTTCGCGGCAAAAACCGAGTTGACGGTGTACACCGCCCTCGAAGCCGAGCAACTGAAGTCCTACAAAGAAGCCTTCGAAAAGGCCAACCCGGACGTCGAGATCAAATGGGTACGCGATTCCACCGGGATCATCACCGCCAAACTGCTCGCCGAAAAGGCTCGTCCGCAGGCTGACGCGGTGTGGGGGCTGGCGGCTTCGAGTCTGGCGATCCTCGATCAGCAAGGCATGTTGCAAAGCTATGCACCGAAGGATCTCGGCAAGATCGGCGCGAACTACCGCGACGCCGCCAACCCGCCAGCCTGGGTCGGCATGGATGTGTGGGCCGCGACCATTTGCTTCAACACCGTCGAAGCCGAGAAGCAGGGCCTGACTAAACCCGTGAGCTGGCAGGACCTGACCAAGCCTGAGTACAAGGGCAAGATTGTCATGCCCAACCCGGCGTCGTCCGGCACCGGTTTCCTCGACGTCAGCGCCTGGCTGCAAACCTTTGGCGAGAAGCAGGGCTGGGCCTACATGGACGGTCTGCACCAGAACATCGGGCAATACGTTCACTCCGGTTCCAAGCCTTGCAAACTGGCAGCGGCGGGGGAATTCCCGATTGGTATTTCCTTTGAATATCCAGCCGTACAGCTGAAGCGTCAGGGCGCGCCACTGGACATCATCCTGCCGAAGGAAGGTCTGGGCTGGGAGATCGAAGCGACTGCGGTGATCAAAGGCACGCCGCATGAAGAGGCGGCCAAGAAACTCGCGGACTTCTCGGCGAGTGCTGAGGCGATGGATCTGTACAAGGAGAACTTCGCTGTCCTCGCGCAGCCGGGGATCGCCAAGCCGCAGACCGAACTGCCGGCGGATTATGAGCAGCGTTTGATCAAGAACGACTTTGCCTGGGCCTCGAAGAATCGTGACGAGATCCTCACCGAGTGGCGCAAGCGTTATGACGGCAAGTCCGAGAAAGTGGCGGCCAAGTAAATCTTCGCAAGCTGACAGGGCCTCATCGCGAGCAGGCTCACTCCTACAGGGGAACGCATTCCAACTGTAGGAGTGAGCCTGCTCGCGATAGCGGTCTTTCATTCAGGAAATCATCCAGATGACACAACACAAAGACCTGCTCGTCGTAGGCGCCGGCATTCTGGGCCTATCGCACGCCTACGCCGCCGCCAAACGCGGCCTCAAGGTCGCCGTCTTCGAACGCACCGCCACGCCTCTCGGCGCCTCGGTGCGCAACTTCGGCCAGGCGCTGGTCACTGGCCAACCACCTGGCCAAATGCTCGAGCTAGCCAAGGCCAGCCGCGACATCTGGGGCGACTGGGCGCAGCTCGCCGGTTTGCAGATCAAGCGTAACGGCTCGTACCTGTTCGCTCGCACTGAAGTTGAAGAACACTTGCTGGAAGTGTTCTGCAACGGTCGCGCCGTGGAGCACGGTTACAACATCCAGTTGCTGCGCGGCGCGGCCTTGCGCGATCTGTATCACGGCCAGTTCAGCCACCACCGCGCCGCGTTGCACGGTATCGACGATCAACAGCTGTACTCGCGTGAAGCAATCCCGGCGCTGATCGATTACCTGCGCCGAGACCTCGGCGTCGAGTTCCACTTCTCCACGCTGGTGCGCGATGTAGAGCCCGGTCACTTGCACAGCACCGCCGGCAGTTTTACCGCGAAGCAGATCATCGTCTGCTCCGGCCACGATTATCAGACCTTGCTGGCCGAGCCGATCGCCGCGCTCGACCCGCAAATCTGCCGCCTGCAAATGCTCCGCGCCAAACCGCAGATCGATCTGAATCTGCAACACGCCTTGCTCACCGGCCTGAGCTGCGTGCACTACGGCGCTTTCGCCGATCTGCCGGAAGCGGCGGCGGTGCAGGCGCAAATCCTGCGCGAACAACCGCACCTGCACGACAACGGCATCCACCTGTTGATCAGCCCGACGCCCTACGGCGAAGTGATCATCGGCGACTCGCACCATTACGGCAGCGAGCCTTCACCGTTCAACGCCGAGCAAGTGGACAACTGGATGCTCGAACTGGCCGAACAGACGCTGGGCTGCAAGGTGCAAGTGGTCGAGCGCTGGCAGGGCGTCTATGGTTCCCGGGGGCCGGGGCCATTTTCATTCCTGCGCCCGGCAGCAGGGTTGAGTGTGGCGCTGATGCACACGGGTGTCGGCATGAGCGTCGGCCCGGCCATGGCCGAGCGCAACATTGCGCAGTTGTTGGAGGAAGTTTGATGACAGGTCACGAGCAAGTCGTCGCGCGGGTATTCGGGTTGTATGAGCGCTTCGGCACCAGCGATTACATCGGCGAACCGGTATCGCAGATCGAGCACATGTCCCAGTCTGCCGAACTCGCGATCGCCGAAGGTTTTGATGACGAAGTGGTGCTCGCGGCGTTCTTCCATGACATCGGCCATTTGTGTGCCGAGGGCGCGGAGAACATGGGCGGCTATGGTGTGGTCAGCCATGAACGGCTGGGTGCGCATTATTTGCGTGAGGCCGGTTTCAGTGAGCGGATGGCGCGGCTGGTGGAATATCACGTGCAGGCCAAGCGGTATCTGACGTTGCGTGAGCCGGGGTATTTTGATCGATTAAGTGAGGCGAGTCGGCGGACGCTGGCGTATCAGGGTGGGGTGATGACCGAGGCTGAGGCGGATGTGTTTGAGCGCGATCCGTTGTGTGCGGTCAGTCTGCGGATGCGGCAGTGGGATGAGCTGGCCAAGGAGAGGGCGGTGCCGGTGATGGATTTGGCGGTTCTCAAGCGCAAGGCTGAGGTTTTGTTGTCGGCCGGGTGATTGCAACCCTCACCCCAGCCCTCTCCCGGAGGGAGAGGGAGCTGACCGTGTTGTTCTTGGGTCATACATCGACCTGAAATATCCAGCCGAACTCAGGTTTGGACAGCATGCAGATCTGCTCCCTTTCCCCCTCTACCCCTTGGGGGAGAGGGCTGGGGTGAGGGGGTAGCGATCTAAAGCTCAAGCACCCGAGCAACCAACCCCTCAATCTGCTCCTGCCGCTCAGCCTGATTCAACTTCGCCTGCGGATTGAGCGACGACCACTGCGGATGCGCCCGCGCCTTGTTCAGCGCTTCCGGCAACTTGCCCTCGCGCCAAGTCTTATCCTGCGGAGTCGCCACCTGAACCGCATCCATCGCCGCATGCCCACGCTGATCCAGCGCCAACACCAACTGCCGCTGGCGCAACGCCAACAGCCGCAACACCCCGTCATCCACCGTCAGCTCACGCTGCCCTTTGATCTTGCCGAGCAAGCGACTGCCATAACTACGCGCCGTCTGCAGCGCACCCCCGGCAATCGCCCCTGCCAAAGCTGCCGCGCCGAGGGTAATCCCGCCAACCAGCAAATCCACGCCAGCCCCTGCCGCCGCACCGGCAGCAATACCGCCGCCCACGCGCACGCCGAGTTGCTTCAAGGTTTCCGGGTTGAACAAGTCATCGCCCCAACGCCCGTCCAGCAACGGCAAATCACTCGCCGTCGCATCCTGCGGACGAAACGCATAGAGCTTGAGCAGCGCCTCAACACACTTCTGCTCACGCTGACGCACAGCCTTGCGCAGTTCGCTGATGGCTTGCTGTTCCTGCGCAGCTTCACTGACCACACTGCGCCGGCACGCGGCGCAGTCGATCAACAATTCAGCAATCAATCGCGCCGCACTTTGCTGGCGGGCGAGGCGCTGAGCCTGTTGATCGGCAATCAACCGTTCCAGTTGTGGCCGAGCATTTTCCAGCAGCAGCGCCAGACTTTCATACAGCCGCCGCTCGCCATCCTCGGGCGGCGCTACGCTGTCGAAACGCACCAGCGCATGCAGCCCAAGCCGCGCCAGCGCCTCGCGCCAATCTGGCTCGCGATGGTTGGCGCTGCTGACAAAATTCAGCACCGGCAGCAGCGGTTTGCCACAACTGGCGAGCACTTCCAGCTCATCACGATATTTGGCCAACACCGGTTCGCGGGCATCAATCACATACAAACCGGCGTCGGAAGCGAGCAGTTGCCGTAGCACTTTCGCCTCCTGCTCGAAACGCTGGCGCGCTTCGCTGCCGTCGAGAAAACGCGCCAGCCGCGCCGGGCCATCGAGGCGTTCGCCGGGCCGCTCCAGGCGTTCGAGAAAATCCAGCAGAGCGATCGCATCTTCCAGGCCAGGCGTGTCGTAGAGATCGAGCAACGGCTCGCCGTCCACTGACAACCGCGCGCCTTCGACATGCCGGGTGGTACTCGGGCGATGGGAGACTTCGCCAAAACCCACGTCGCGGGTCAGCGTGCGCAGTAGCGAGGTCTTGCCGACGTTGGTATGGCCGACCACTGCGAGTTTCAGCGGCGCTTTCCAGGCATCAGTCATGGCCAGTCTCCAGCCAGTTCAACGGCGCGCAATCGGCGAACTTCAGGTCAAGCTGTTGCAGGGCGACATGCCAGTCGCCGAGGCGTTCGGCATCCAGTGCTTCGCCGGGCGGCGCTTGCAGCAGCCAGACGCGCGTCTCCCCGGCACTGCGCGCCAGTTCAGCGATCAAGGCGAGGCTGCCGCGATCCGGCGAGCGTCGCGGGTCGCAGGCAATGGCCAGACGTGATGGCGGGAAGCGGCTCAATTGTTCGAGAAGTTTGTGCCGCGATTCGCGGCTGTCGAGAATGCCGGCGTTGCTGACGTTTTTCGGCAGCGCGGGCGGCCATGGGCGTTGTTCGTCGAGTTCGATGGCGACCAGCAACGCGCCTTCGCTCACCAGTTCGCCGACGCTGCTTTCGACGCGATGCAACTGCGCAGGCTCCGGATCATTGACGCCGAGGCGTTCGCTGGTCGGCATCAGACGTTCACGCAATTGCGCGTAGCCGGGCAGGTTAAGGTCCAGACGCAGCGCAGCTTTGCCGCTGTTCCAGCGCCAGAAGCACAACAGCGTCAGCAGCAGACGCGGCAGCACGCCGTACACGACCAACACGCCAACCAGCCATGTCGCCCAGGCCTGACGGGCGCTTTCGATGTCGAGCGCGCCGTCGCCGCTGGCGCGGATCATTTCCACGGTTGGCACATTGAAACCGAGCAGCGACGGCAGATAACCGAGCGCGTGGGTGACGTGGATAAACGTGTCGGCGCTGAGAATCGTGGTTTCCCAGACGAAGCCGTAGCGCCGGGTCGCCATCAGCGTCAGCAGCAGAATCAATGCGCTGAGCATCGCCAACAGCCACAAGCCGTTGACCAGCGTACCGAGTGCCCAGCGATTGAGTTTCTTGCGTTGCAGCATTAGTAACAGTGCCGGCGCCAGTTGCGCGGCTTTGGCGTCGCGGGCCATCTTTTCGCTTAGCCACAGCCACAATCGTCCAAGGGTGGCGCCGTGTTCGCCGGCGAAGATCAAGCCCAGCAACCAGCTCAGCAGCAGAATCAGGTTCAGCCCGAGCAGACTGCCCAAGGCCCAAAACACGTTGACCGGCGTTTGCCCCAGCGCAGCGAAGGCCAGACCAGCGCCGCTCAGGACCGCGAAGATCATCAGCAACACCAGCGCCAGACGCGCGCCTTGCAGCCAGTGTTTGAGTGCGTCCGTCAGCCCGTCACGCTCGGCCAGCCACAACGCTCGGCGCTGAATACGGCCCGACAGATCACCGCCGGCCGTGCGCGCCAGTCGATTGGCTTCAACATCATCCAGGGGACCGGCATGTTCTTCGCGCAGACGCACGGTCTCGGTGAGCCAGAGGTTTTGCAGTGGAGTCAGTTCAGTCACGCAGCGTCTCGTCGCTTAATTGAGCGCTGAGCATAACCGCTGTGGCGCTTATCGGGGTAAGCGTGGCTCTGGTATCCTCGCCGGCATGACTAAATCACTCCCTCTCAGCCTGATCGCAGCCCTCGGTGAAAACCGCGTGATCGGCGTCGACAACAGCATGCCCTGGCACCTGCCGGGGGACTTCAAATACTTCAAGGCCACGACCTTGGGTAAGCCGATCATCATGGGCCGCAAGACCTGGGATTCGCTTGGTCGGCCGTTGCCCGGGCGTTTGAACATCGTGGTCAGCCGTCAGGCCGATCTGGTGCTCGAAGGTGCCGAGGTTTATCCGTCGCTGGAAGCCGCGGTGGTTCGCGCCGAGGAATGGGCAAAGGAACAGGGCGTTGATGAGCTGATGCTGATTGGCGGCGCGCAGTTGTACGCGCAAGGGCTGGCGCAGGCGGATCGACTGTATCTGACTCGCGTGGCGCTGAGCCCGGAAGGGGATGCGTGGTTTCCGGAGTTTGATCTGAACCAGTGGAAGCTGGTGTCGAATGTGCCGAATCCAGCTGAGGGCGACAAACCCGCGTACAGCTTTGAGGTTTGGGAGAAAGCCTAAGAGCTTCGTCGGAACGCCGCCCGGAGCAAGCTCGCTCCCACAGGGGAAACGCATTCCTATGTGGGAGCGAGCCTGCTTGCGAAGAGGCCGGATCAGGCAAAAAAGAGCTTAAGCCTGCGCCAACTCCGCATGCTCATCAGCATCCAGCAACGCTTTATCCGTCTGCTGCATCACCTGACTGGTAATTGCGCCAGCCGTAATCGAACCACTCACGTTCAACGCCGTGCGACCCATGTCGATCAGCGGCTCAACCGAAATCAGCAACGCCACCAGTGACACCGGCAAGCCCATCGCCGGCAGCACGATCAGTGCCGCGAACGTCGCGCCGCCACCGACCCCGGCCACACCCGCCGAACTCAACGTCACAATCGCCACCAGCGTCGCGATCCACAGCGGATCCAGCGGGTTGATACCCACGGTTGGCGCAACCATCACCGCCAACATCGCCGGGTACAGGCCCGCGCAACCGTTCTGGCCAATCGTCGCACCGAACGACGCAGCAAAACTCGCCACTGACTGCGGAATCCCCAGACGCCGGGTCTGCGCTTCAATGCTCAGCGGAATGCTCGCGGCGCTGGAGCGGCTGGTGAACGCGAACGTCAGCACGGGCCAGATCTTGCGGAAGAAGCGCAACGGGTTGATACCCGCCGCCGATACCAGCAAACCGTGAACGACGAACATCAGGCCCAGACCGAGGTACGACACCACCACAAAACTGCCTAGTTTGATGATGTCTTGCAGGTTGGAACCGGCGACCACTTTGGTCATCAGCGCCAGCACGCCGTATGGGGTCAGTCTCATCACCAGACGCACCAGGCGCATCACCCAGGCTTGCAGGGTGTCGATGGCGTTGATCACTTTCTGACCTTTCTCGACGTCATCCTTGAGCAGTTGCAGCGCTGCGACCCCGAGGAACGCGGCGAAAATCACCACGCTGATGATCGAGGTTGGCTTGGCCCGCGCCAGATCGGCAAACGGGTTTTGCGGGATGAACGACAGTAGCAGTTGCGGCACATTCAGGTCGGCGACCTTGCCGGCGTAGTCGGTCTGAATGGTTTGCAGACGGGCCATTTCCTGGGTGCCGGCGACCAGACCTTCGGCGGTGAGGCCGAACAGATTGGTCAGGCCGATGCCGATCAGCGCCGCAATCGCGGTGGTGAACAGCAGGGTGCCGATGGTCAGGAAGCTGATCTTGCCCAACGACGAAGCGTTGTGCAGGCGTGCTACGGCGCTGAGGATCGAGGCGAACACCAGCGGGATGACGATCATTTGCAGCAACTGCACGTAACCGTTGCCGACCAGATCGAACCAACCGATCGAGGCTTTCAGCACCGGGTTGCCGGCACCGTAAACGGTGTGCAGCGCTACGCCGAACGCCACGCCGAGCACCAGTGCGAGCAGGACTTTTTTCGCCAGGCTCCACGTGGTGCGGCGGGTCTGTGCCAGACCGAAGAGCAGGGCGAGGAACACCAGCAGGTTGAGAATCAACGGTAGATTCATGAGAACTCCAGAAAGACTTGCCAACAGCCTTCCGGGGCTGCTGCGAACCGGTAAGCCTAACAGCTTGATTTGCAATGAATTAATACCGAAATCGCAGGTGGTCCGTCGTTTTTGGAATAAGCCTGTGTCGCTCTCGGCAATGCATCTGGCGCAATAGGGACGCGGGCGGTCGCTGACAGACGAGGACTGTCACACTTATTTGTTAGCGTCGATCTCTTTGAATCAGGGAGAAGAGGCTTATGAAGTTCGCACCGAAATTTCTGGCTGTCGCACTGACGGTGGGCATGGGCCTGGCCACTCAGGCGTTCGCCACCGACCTGAAACACTGGCCGGCCGATCAGGCCAAGGCGCTGGACGCGATGATCGCCGCCAACGCCAACAAGGGTAACTACGCGGTGTTCGACATGGACAACACCAGTTACCGCTACGACCTCGAAGAGTCGTTGTTACCGTTCATGGAAAACAAGGGCCTGATCACCCGCGACAAACTCGATCCCTCTCTGAAACTGATGCCGTTCAAGGACACCGCCGACCACAAGGAAAGCCTGTTCAGTTACTACTACCGGCTCTGCGAAGTCGACGACATGGTCTGCTACCCGTGGGTGGCGCAGGTGTTCTCCGGTTTCACCCTCAAGGAACTCAAAGGCTACATCGATGAGCTGATGGCTTCGGGCAAGCCGGTGCCGGCGACTTACTACGAAGGCGATGTGGTCAAGAAACTCGACGTCAATCCGCCGAAGATCTTCACCGGCCAGCAAGAGCTATACAACAAGCTGATGGAGAACGGCATCGAGGTCTACGTGATGACCGCCGCCTCGGAAGAACTGGTGCGTATGGTCGCGGCGGATCCGAAGTACGGCTACAACGTCAAACCGCAGAACGTCATCGGCGTGACCACCCTGCTGAAGAACCGCGAGACCAACGAACTGACCACGGCACGCAAGCAGATTACCGCCGGCAAATATGACGAGAAGGCCAACCTCGGCCTCGAACTGACCCCGTATCTGTGGACCCCGGCGACGTGGATGGCCGGCAAGCATGCGGCGATCCTCACCTACATCGATGAATGGAAAAAACCGGTATTGGTGGGTGGCGATACCCCGACCAGCGACGGCTACATGCTGTTCCACGATGTCGACGTGGCCAAGGGCGGCATTCACTTGTGGATCAACCGCAAAGACAAATACATGACCCAGCTCAACGGCATGATGGCCAAGCATGCAGCGGCGCAGGCCAAGGAAGGGTTGCCGGTGACGGCGGACAAGAACTGGGTGATCGTCAAGCCTGAGGAAATTCAGTAAGCCACACCGATCCAATGTGGGAGCGAGCCTGCTCGCGAAAGCGTAGTGTCAGTCGCCATCTGTGTTTCTGACATACCGCATTCGCGAGCAGGCTCTCTCCCACAGTTTGATCTGCAGTGACGTTGGGATTTCGGTCAGACAAAAAAATGCCCCGCACTTGGCGGGGCATTTTTGTTTCGGCGATTTGACGCTTACAGCCCGTCGAGCATCGCTTTGTTACGCACAGCACCTTTGTCGGCGCTGGTCGCCAGCAAGGCGTAAGCCTTGAGGGCGGTGGTTACTTTGCGTGGACGAATCTCGACCGGTTTCCAGCCTTTCTTGTCCTGCTCGGCGCGGCGTGCGGCCAGTTCTTCGTCGCTGACCAACAGGTTGATCGAGCGGTTCGGAATGTCGATCAGCACTTTGTCGCCGTCCTGCACCAGGCCGATCGCGCCGCCGGCTGCTGCTTCTGGTGAAGCGTGACCGATCGACAGACCGGATGTACCACCAGAGAAACGCCCGTCGGTGAGCAGCGCGCAGGCTTTGCCAAGACCTTTGGATTTCAGGTACGACGTCGGGTAGAGCATTTCCTGCATGCCCGGGCCGCCTTTCGGGCCTTCGTAGCGAATGATGACGATGTCGCCCGCCTTCACTTCGTCAGCGAGGATGCCGCGTACGGCGCTGTCCTGGCTTTCGAAGATCTTCGCGTTGCCTTCGAAAACGTGAATCGACTCGTCAACGCCGGCGGTTTTCACCACGCAGCCATCGAGGGCGATGTTGCCGTACAGTACGGCCAGGCCACCTTCTTGCGAATAGGCGTGCTCGAAGCTGCGGATGCAGCCGTTTTCACGGTCGTCATCCAAAGTTTCCCAGCGGGTCGACTGGCTGAACGCCGTCTGCGTCGGGATACCGGCAGGGCCGGCCTTGAAGAAGTGATGCACCGCTTCATCGGTGGTCTGGGTGATGTCCCACTTGGCGATGGCTTCTTCCATGCTGCGGCTGTGCACGGTCGGCAGGTCGGTGTGCAGCAGACCGCCACGGGCCAGTGAACCGAGGATGCTGAAGATACCGCCGGCGCGGTGCACGTCTTCCATGTGGTACTTCTGGATGTTCGGCGCAACCTTGCACAGCTGTGGAACGGTGCGCGAAAGACGGTCGATGTCGCGCAGGTCGAACTCGATTTCCGCCTCTTGGGCAGCAGCGAGCAAGTGCAGGATGGTGTTGGTCGAACCGCCCATGGCGATGTCGAGCATCATCGCGTTCTCGAACGCCTTGAAGTTGGCAATGTTGCGCGGCAATACCGATTCGTCGTTTTCGCCGTAGTAGCGTTTGCACAGCTCAACGATGGTACGGCCGGCCTGCAGGAACAGTTGTTCGCGATCGCTGTGGGTGGCGAGGGTCGAACCGTTGCCCGGCAGTGCCAGACCCAGTGCTTCGGTCAGGCAGTTCATCGAGTTGGCGGTGAACATGCCGGAGCACGAGCCGCAAGTCGGGCATGCGCTACGCTCGTACTCAGCGACTTTCTCGTCAGAAGCGCTTTCGTCGGCGGCGATCACCATGGCATCGACGAGGTCGAGGCCGTGGGAGGCGAGTTTGGTCTTGCCGGCTTCCATCGGGCCGCCGGAAACGAAGATCACCGGTATGTTCAGGCGCAAGGCAGCCATCAGCATGCCCGGGGTGATCTTGTCGCAGTTGGAGATGCAGACGATGGCGTCGGCGCAGTGGGCGTTGACCATGTACTCGACGGAGTCAGCGATGATCTCGCGGCTCGGCAGCGAATACAGCATGCCGTCGTGGCCCATGGCGATGCCGTCATCCACGGCAATGGTGTTGAATTCTTTCGCTACGCCACCGGCGCGTTCGATTTCACGGGCGACCAGTTGGCCCAGATCCTTCAGGTGCACGTGGCCCGGTACGAACTGGGTGAACGAGTTGGCAATGGCGATGATCGGCTTTTTGAAGTCGTCATCTTTCATCCCCGTGGCGCGCCACAATGCGCGGGCACCGGCCATGTTGCGGCCGTGGGTGGATGTTTTCGAACGGTAATCTGGCATGGAACACTCCGGGCGGCTAATCACTTACTAACAGGTGCAAAAGGGGAGTGAGCTTCTATTGACGTCTGGAACACTCAGAAATGACCGTGTGTCCGTGAAGTTGCCGATGACGTTGCGGGATCGCCGCTGGTCTCAGCCTGAGCTCATAAACCCGCCGGGGGATGAATGGCGATGAATCAGTCGATTCTACACCGCTGGCGTCTGGAGGGAATGGCGCAAAGCATTGTTCCAGTGCAGACGGCGTGTGTGGGATGACGACCGGCGGGTTTAATCACCGCCGGTCTGTGCAACGACATTGGCTTCAACGTTTCTTGCGCGGCGGCTGAGCCTGTTGTTCAGCACCAGCGCTGTCGCGCTCAGCAACACAAAGCTGTAGCCCAGCGTCGATTGCAGATTGGCTGGGCTGAGGCTGATCAATGCGCTGATAAGCCCGCCACAAATAAAGATGATCGTACTGCCCGCCGAGGCCGACGTCCCGGCGCTCTCAGGAAACAGGCCCATGGCCCGAGAGGTGGCGGCGGGGCGGGCAATGGTGGTGCCCGCCGTGCAGATCAGCATCGGGATCAACACAGTGGCCGGCGCCAGCGCATGATTGGCCGCCAGGTACAGCATCGCCAGCCCCGACAGCAGTATCAGGCTCAGCCCGGTGAGGATTTGCTGAACCGGCGTGATGCGTCGATTGAGTACGGCGGCAAGGATGCCACCGACTACATAGGCAGCGCCGTAAACCAGCAGGATCAGTGAAAAGTCATAGGGCGCCAGCTCCAATTGATCCATGAAAATCAGCGGCGAAATCACGATGAACGAGAAGTGGCAGGCGAAAGCGAACGCTGAAATCAGCCAGTAGCCGACAAACTCGAAATCCCCCAGCACGCGGCGGTAGGACTGAATGAAACCGAGCCGTGTGCCGCTGTAGGCCGGTCGGCTGTTCGGTAAAAACAGCCAGGCCTTGATCAGCACCGTTGCGGACAGCGCGGTAAACACCCAGAAGCTGCCGCGCCAACCGAGTGAGGCCTGAAGAAAGGTGCCGGCCAACGGCGACACCGAGATAAAGATCCCGGTGGCCGTGACCATCAGGATACGCAAACGGTCGCGTTCCTCACCTTCGAACAGATCCTGCACAAGCGCCTGGGACAGTACGAAACATCCACATCCCAGGGCCTGCATCACCCGGAATATGAGAAATAGCGGGTAATCGGAGGTCATCACGCAACCGAGCGCACCCAGTATCGATACGCTCATGCCGGCGAGTAACAAGCCCTTGCGTCCGATCACGTCCGAGAGGGGGCCGATCAGAACCTGAGCAAATGCGATCCCCACAGCAAACAGACTGATGGACAGCGCGATGTCTGCCGGTGATCTGAGAAAATGCGCCGCGAGAGCTGGAAATGAAGGAAGCAAAACATCCAGCGGAAATACGCCCAACAGCACCATGGCCAGCAACAGGCTGACAGCGGCGCGGCGTTGCCGGGTGGTTGCTTCGGATTTTCCTTTATCCATCGATCAGTCCTGCCTTGGCAAAGAGCTTCTGGTTATGGGGAAGTGCGAAAAAACCAGCCTTGCGTAGTGCATCCAGCGTGGCGATGGAACCTGATCGTGCACGCGCGCGATTGGCCTGCACCGTGGCCATGCCGCCGACGATTTCCATCACGTCACTGTCGGCGATGCCGGCTCCTCGCAGACTCTGTTGCAGCCAGCGTTCATCCGCCTCGAAAAAAATCCCGATGATTTCCAGCAGTGTTCTGCTCGCAAACGTGCGTTGGCGGCTGTTCATCGACAGCCAGAAGTAATGGAACGCTTCGGCGAAGTAGCGACTGTGGCGGGCTTCGTCGGCCAGATGGTCACGCAGCATGTCGTTGACGCTGGACACCAGACTGTCGCGGCAGATGTCCAGCAGCTCCCGGGCAATGATGGTTTCCGAGACGAAACCCAGCAGAAACCATGCCAGTGGGCGGTTCTTTTCCGGAGTGCGGGTAATCAGAGCGTTCATGCGGGTGATGCGCTTCGCAATCACCGGACGTCCGGTGAACCCGTAAAACGCGGCGATCTGTTCTGCGAGATGGTTGGAGAACAGCGCGTGATAACCTTCGTCGGTGTAGAGCTGCAGGGCCGCATGTTTCATCGCCAGAGGCACGTAAATGGGCAGTTCGCGGTGCACGATGACTTCCACGGCACGGTTGACGATGCGGTGTTCGAGCAGGGTGGTGTAATCGAGAAAGTGCACCAAGTGGTTGGCTGACAGTCGGTGCAACACATCACGCCCCGCCGTCTGGATAGCCGGGTGTGCCAGATAAGGCAGAAACGCCGGTGGAAACCAATGGCGGGTTTGCAGCTGCAGCGGCACATCGTCGGGCAATTGGTAGTCATGGGTACTGCTGCGCACCGAGGCACGGCTGTCCCAGTCTCCCAAGGTAAATTTGAGCGCCCAGGACACCGGCGCTTGATCCGGGTCGGCAATCGACAGGGTCATGCTTGCCCCTCACGCAACAGCTCGCGCATTTCGTGACACATCACTTGCCCGTCGCTTTGTCCGCAACCAACGAAGAACAGCGGTTGTTCAGCACTGGCCTCGAGCTTGAGGAGTGCTTCAACCTGCTGGTCGGCAAACGCACCGGTCAGCCAGGTGTTGAGGCCCAATGCCGTGGCGACCAGTTGAAAGGTCTGCGACAAGTGGCCCGCTTCAACGAATGCCATGCGATAGGCCCGCGAGTGTTCGTACTTCCACCAGAGCCGGTCGAAACGGGCGGTGATAAACAAACCCAACGGCAGGTTGTTGATGAAATGCTGACCGCCGAGCAATTGGCCTAACTCGGGCTCAGGCAATGGATTAACCCGGCTCAGGGTGTGGTCGGTCGGATGATAGGCATAGATGCCAGGCTCCAGGCCATCGACGTTCTGCACCAGAAGAAAGCCCTCGCAAGCGTTCAGGCCACCAGCGGAAGGACTGCTCCGGCGTGCGCTGAGCCCTTGGGCGATGCTGTCGTCGCGATCGTTGTCACGTTCGTGGAGATAACCGAGGGCAAGGTAGAGCAGGGTGCCAACGTCATTCAGCGTTATCGCGGCACCTGTATAGGAACGGCAGGTTTTGCGCTGGAGCAGAACATTTCCCAGGCGATCGTCATTCAAAGCGCACGGCGCTGGCAGCGCGATACGCTGCTCCGGTGCGGGCGTCGGGCGGTCTGTAGCGGGCTGTGGGGTGGCCAGTACTTCGTTGCAGTGCGCCAGATATTGTCTGGACCACTCGTGAATATTCTGTGGGGTATGTTCGCAGGGAATGTTTTGCGTGCCGATGTGATAAATCTTCGACAGTTCATCCCAACCCCATTGCGGACTGTCTATCTTTGAAATGGTTAGAATGCCCGCGCTTAATAGTTGTGTGTCTATTAAGTTGTGGGTGTCGAAAAGTTCCGGGTTGTAGATTAGCTGTGCAAGTCGATTGGCATAATTCAGATCGAGTTCATGCTGTGTATGGTTTTTATAGTTCCACACGATTTGCCCGGGTGAGCGCGGCAATATAAATAAGTAAGGGTTGATGTACATGTCTGTCAGTTCACTCTGGAAAAAGTCAAAAGGACGCCGGGTTGCCGGCACTCCCCAGCGTCCTGACTTACTTAGCGGGCTTTAGGGGCAACCAGAAAAGCCAGATTTGCGATTTTTTTACTTTCCAGAGAAATACGTTTCATGATGTGAACTCCTTGTTCATTGATAGTTGAAGTCACCTCGTGGTGATAACTTCATAATAGTTTGTAATGGATTATTGGCAAGAGGATATTAAGTAGGAAATTTCCAGTAATTTTGTCGGAGCAGTCTTTAGCCGAAAATAAACTTGTAGGGTAATATTCAATAATTAAAAGACGTAAGGAAATATCCTGCACGTCAGCGAGAAAATAATTGTAGGAAGTACTGGGGGTAGCGAGGAGAAAGGGATGCGCGCAAAAAAAAGGGGAGCCTGCTGGCTCCCCCGTTATCCGCATGGATCAGCTGTTGGGTAGCAAGCGGCAGGTGATGCTCTTGATGTAGCGCGTTTCAGCGATGGCTGGGTGCACCGGGTGATCCGGACCCTGACCGCCACGCTCGAGCAACTGGATATTGCGGTCCAGATGACGGGCACTGGTCAGCAGGATGTTCTGCAGGTCATCTTCCGGCAGGTGCATCGAGCACGATGCGCTGACCAGAATGCCGTCCTTGTTGAGCAGGCGCATGGCTTGCTCGTTCAGGCGACGGTAGGCGCCTTCGCCGTTTTTCATGTCTTTCTTGCGTTTGATGAACGCCGGCGGATCGGCAACGATCACGTCGAAGCGTTCTTCGCTGGCTTTCAGCTCCTTCAAGGCTTCGAAGACGTCGCCTTCGATGCAGGTCATCTTGTCGGCGAAACCGTTCAGCGCAGCGTTGCGCTCAACACCGTCGAGAGCGAAAGCCGAAGCATCGACGCAGAACACTTCGCTGGCGCCGAACGCAGCAGCCTGCACACCCCAGCCACCGATGTAGCTATAGAGGTCGAGAACGCGTTTGCCTTTGGCGTAAGGGGCCAGGCGGGCGCGGTTCATGCGGTGGTCGTAGAACCAGCCGGTTTTCTGACCCTGAATGACCGGGGCTTCGAACTTCACGCCGTTCTCTTCCAGTGCCACCCATTCCGGCACCAGGCCGAACACGGTTTCGACGTAGCGGTTGAGGCCTTCGGCGTCGCGCGCGGCGGAGTCGTTCTTGAACAGGATGCCGCTTGGCTTGAGCACTTGGGTCAGCGCGGCGATCACGTCATCTTTATGCGCTTCCATGGTCGCCGAGGCGATCTGTACGACTACGATGTCGCCGAAACGGTCGACCACCAGACCTGGCAACAGGTCGGAATCACCGTAAACCAGGCGATAGAACGGTTTGTCGAACAGGCGCTCGCGCAGCGACAGGGCCACGTTCAGGCGGTGCACCAGCAACGATTTGTCCAGCGCAACTTTGGTGTCGCGCGACAGCAGGCGGGCGCAGATCAGGTTGTTCGGGCTCATCGCCACGATGCCCAATGGCTTGCCACCGGCGGCTTCGAGGATGGCCTGATCGCCGGCATTGAAGCCGTGCAACGGGGTGGCGGCTACATCGATTTCGTTGCTGTAGACCCACAGGTGACCGGCGCGCAGGCGACGGTCGGCGTTGGCTTTGAGGCGCAAGCTAGGCAGGGACATGACGTCGCTCCGGAAAAAAGAGCGGGAGTATAGCGTGTTGCGACTTGTGTCGGGTTTGATGAGCGATGAACGCTATGGTCCCTTCGCGAGCAAGCTCGCTCCCACAAAGGGCTTGTGACCGACACAAGACCAAAGTGGGAGCGAGCCTGCTCGCGAATGCGGTCCCCAATGCTACGCCGACAGTGCGTTGATCAACTCCTTGCTGAACGCCGGAATATCATCCGGCTGACGGCTGCTGATCAGGTGACCGTCCTTGACCACTTCTTTATCGACCCAATTGGCCCCGGCATTGACCAGGTCGTCCTTGAGCGTCTTGTAACTGGTCATGGTTTTACCGTTGACCAGCCCTGCCGAGATGAGCAACCAGCCGCCATGGCAGATCACCGCAATCGGTTTGCCGGCAGAGGCGCCGGTCTTGACCAAGTGCTGGGCGTCCTGATCGATGCGGATGGTGTCGGAGTTCTGCACGCCGCCCGGCAAGACGATCGCGTCGTACTGCTCACTGCTGGCGCTCTGGAAGGTCTGATCGACCTTGAAATCATCCGCCGGTTTGTCGTGGTTCCAGCCTTTGACCTTGCCTTCCTCGGTGGAAAGGATATCGACCTGAGCGCCGGCTTGTTCCAATGCTTGCTTGGGACCGGTCAGTTCGACCTGCTCGAAACCGTCTGTTACCAAAAAGGCGACACGTTTGCCGTTGAGGGAAGTGGCCATCGATAAGCTCCTGAGTCTGTGGGAGTTTGCCGCCGCAAGGGGTCGGAGTGATCCGTTGGGCATTACAGATTCCGAAGCCGTGGCCTGAATGAAAGTTCCTGACAATTGCCCACTGGTGTGTCGTCTCGCGGTTTTTAGAGGTTAGAATCGCCGCCTGTCCCAGAGTGTGTACTTATGTCCCAAGAGCTGACCACCGAACAGATTCAACAATCGCTGCAAGGCATCAGTGTGCCGGCGCAACCGCAGATCATGGTGGATCTGCAAATGGAGCAGTACATGCCCGACCCCGACCTGGAGGTGATCGCCAAACTGATCGCTCAGGATCCGGGTTTGTCCGGCTCGCTGCTGAAAATCGTCAACTCGCCGTATTACGGTCTGAGCAACAAGATCACCTCGATTCAGCGCGCGGTGAACCTGTTGGGTAGCCGCTCGATCATCAACCTGATCAACGCGCAGTCGATCAAGGGCGAGATGAACGACGACACCATCGTCACCCTCAACCGTTTTTGGGACACCGCTCAGGACGTGGCGATGACGTGCCTGACGCTGGCCAAACGTATCGGTACTCAAGCCGGTGACGAGGCATACGCCTTGGGTCTGTTCCACGATTGCGGCGTGCCGTTGATGCTGCAACGGTTCCCCACTTACATGACGGTGCTGGAAAAGGCTTACGCCAATGCCAGCGCCGAATGTCGGGTGGTCGACACCGAGAACAGCGAGTTCAACACCAACCACGCCGTGGTCGGCTACTACACCGCCAAGTCTTGGCGCCTGCCGGAGCATGTCAGCGCCGCCATCGCCAACCACCACAACGCGTTGGCGATATTCAGCGATGAGTCGTCAAAGAACAGCCAACTGAAAAATCTTTTGGCGATCCTGAAAATGGCCGAGCATATCTGTGCGTCTTACCGGGTACTGGGCAACCAGACCGAAGATTTCGAATGGAACGCCGTCGGGCCGTTGGTACTCGACTATGTAGGGCTGTCGGATTACGACTTCGAAACCCTCAAACAAACGATCCGCGACCTCGGCGCGCATTGATTCGAGGACGCTATGCCTGAACTGCCGGAAGTCGAAACCACTCGTCGCGGGATTGCTCCGCATCTGGAAGGCCAACGTGTCAGTCGGGTGATTGTTCGCGACCGGAGGTTGCGCTGGCCGATCCCGGAAGACCTCGATGTGCGCCTGTCGGGGCAGCGCATCGTGCTGGTCGAGCGCCGCGCCAAGTATTTGCTGATCAACGCCGAGGTCGGCACGTTGATCAGTCATTTGGGCATGTCGGGCAATTTGCGTCTGGTCGAAGCCGGTTTGCCGGCGCTCAAGCACGAACACGTCGACATCGAGCTGGAGTCAGGTCTGGCGCTGCGTTACACCGACCCGCGACGGTTCGGCGCGATGTTGTGGAGCAATGATCCACTCAATCATGAACTGCTGATTCGCCTCGGCCCGGAGCCTCTGACTGATCTGTTCGATGGCGAGCGTTTGTTTCAGCTGTCGCGGGGACGTTCGATGGCGGTCAAACCGTTCATCATGGACAACGCGGTGGTCGTGGGCGTCGGCAATATCTATGCGACCGAAGCGCTGTTTGCTGCCGGGATCGACCCGCGCCGCGAGGCCGGTGGGATTTCCCGGGGGCGCTATCTGAAGCTGGCGATCGAGATCAAACGCATTCTGGCCGCTGCCATCGAGCGTGGCGGGACAACGTTGCGTGATTTCATTGGCGGTGACGGTCAGCCGGGGTATTTCCAGCAGGAGCTGTTTGTCTATGGCCGTGGCGGTGAACACTGCAAGGTCTGTGGCACTGGCTTGCGTGAAGTGAAGCTAGGCCAGCGTGCCAGTGTGTTCTGCCCGCGCTGCCAGAGCTGAGGTAAAAAGCTGAAAAAGTCCTACGGTCTATAGTGAGTTGTCTCACTGTTCAGCCCGAAGGATCGTGCCATGAAATCCTTGCAAGTCCTCTTTGTTACGCTGCTGCTGTGTTCCAGTCTGGCTGTTCAGGCCACGGAAAACGGCAGCGGTGACCCGCGCTACACCATCCAGAATCCCCCGGCGTACGCCATGCTCGGCGATTTGCTGATTGCCCGACCTTTATTGGTGGTGGCGACGGTGATTGGTGCGGGGGCGTTTGTCGTGTCATTGCCGTTTACCGCGCTGGGCGGCGGGATTGGCGATGCCGGGCAGGCGTTGGTGGTCGATCCGGCGAAAGCCGCTTTTGTGCGGTGCCTGGGGTGCATCGGGGAGGGGTTTGAGCAGCGCGAGTGAGCTGATCCAGTGATTTGCGGAGCTGCTGATTGCCCTTTCGCGAGCAGGCTCGCTCCCACAATTTGAAATGCATTCCAATGTGGGAGCGAGCCTGCTCGCGAAGAGGCCCGAGAAAGCGCTACAAATCCGGCGGATCAGGCCTTGCCGGTAATCTTCCGGTACTTCTCCATCAACTGTTCTTCAGTCTCCGGATGAGCCTCGTCCAGCGGAATGCAATCCACCGGGCAAACCTGCTGGCACTGTGGTTCGTCGTAGTGGCCGACGCACTGGGTGCACAGGTTCGGGTCGATCACGTAGATCTCTTCGCCTTGGGAGATGGCGGCGTTCGGGCACTCGGGTTCGCAGACGTCGCAGTTGATGCAATCGTCGGTGATGATCAGGGACATGCTAACTCCAGCCGGGGCGGCAGGCCCGGGCGCTATAAATCAATGCGCGCAATTGTGCCGCATTGGCGAGCGCAGTGCACGCAGCTGCGATCAAGGGCTGTAATCAACAGCCAGGATCGCAGCCCGAGCCTGCGGCAGCTCCTACTTTTTGAAGCGCAGGGTCAGCGCATCGGCCACAGCGGGGTGGACGAACTTGCTGATATCGCCACCCAACGCGGCAATTTCCCGTACCAGCGTCGAGGAAATGAACGAATAACGCTCGGACGGGGTGAGAAACAGACTCTCCACATCCGGGGCCAACTGGCGGTTCATATTGGCCAGCTGGAATTCGTATTCGAAGTCCGACACCGCGCGCAAACCACGCAGGAACACGTTGGCATTCTGCTCTTTGGCGAAATGCGCCAGCAGCGTCGAGAAGCCGACCACTTCCACGTTCGGCAGGTGTTTGGTGACCTCGCGAGCCAGTTCGACCCGTTGTTCCAGCGGGAACAGCGGGTTTTTCTTCGGGCTGGCAGCGACCGCAATAATCACGTGATCGAACAGGCGCGAGGCGCGTTCGACCAGATCGCCATGGCCCTTGGTAATAGGGTCGAAGGTACCTGGGTACAACACTCGGTTCATCGCGTCGTCCTGGCGGGAGTCCGTTGGGGAGTCGGATGGTATCGCAGCCGTCCCGGTCGGCCAAGTCGCCTGTTGGGTAAGAAAGCACTATAGACGATGGCAACAATCGGTTTTTCACGGGTTTCTCAGACGATCGGCGAGGGATGTCGCCAGTTGCGCGGTCAGGCCATACACCGACAATTGCGGGTTGGCACCGATGCTGGTGGGGAACAGCGAGCCGTCGTGAATCGACAGATTAGCCAGTTGATGATGCCGGCCGAGACTGTCGGTGACCGCGCTTTTCGGGTCTTCACCCATCGCGCAGCCGCCCATGACATGCGCGCTGCCCAGACGCGTGCGATGCAACTCGAGGCTCAAACCATCGATCAGCGTGCGTGCCTCGGCCAGGGTCTTCACGTAACGGGCGTCGGCGTGCATCGGCATCACCGATTTGGCGCCGCCGGCGAACTGGATTTCGGCCATGACAAGAAAGGACCGGCGCAGGCCTTCCCAGGCGTAGGGCGAAACCTGATAGTCGAGCACCGGCGAACCATCGCTCCGCAACTCGACTGCACCGCCCGTGCTGTCCGGGTGAAAACCGTCGCGCAGCAAGGCCAGCATGGCGTGGGTGTGTGGCAGGTCAGCCATGTGTTGCGCACTTTCCTCACCAAAGCCACCGAGCAGCGTGGCCGCCAGCGCCGGGTGCAGCGGCGGCACTTCAAGTTTGAAGGCCATCGGCCCGGTGGTGCCGTCCTTCCACTGGAAATGGTCGGAATAGATCGACTGCGGCGCCCCGTAGAACGGGTTGATGACCTCATCGAAGCGTGCGGCGGACATGTTCACCGGATGCAGGAAGGTGCGTTTTCCCAGGTTTTCATGCGGATCCGGGGCGTCCGATCGCAGCAACAGCGCTGGACTGTTGATGCCGCCGCCAGCCAGCACATAATGCCGCGCCTTGACCGTGATTTTGCGTCCGGTCGGCGCGACGCAACGTTCATCCATCGCCACGCATTGCAGGCCAGTGGCTTTGTCGCCGCTGATCAGCAGCCTCTCCGCGCGGGCCAGATAAAGTAGCGCGCCGCCCTTTTCCAGCGTTGCCGGAATAGTCGTCACCATCATCGATTGCTTGGCGTTGGTCGGGCAGCCCATGCCGCAGTATCCGAGGTTCCAGCAGCCACGCACGTTGCGCGGAATCACATGCCAGCTGTAACCGAGTTGTTCGCAGCCTTTACGGATCACATCGTTGTTGGCGTTAGGGGGCACCATCCACGGCGCGACGCCGAGGCGCTGTTCCATTTTCTCGAACCACGGCGCCATTTCGGCGGGGCTGTGGCCTTTGACGTTGTGTTCTTTGGCCCAATGTTCGAGGGTCGGCTCTGGAGTGCGAAAACTCGATGTCCAGTTGATCAGCGTCGTGCCGCCGACCGCGCGCCCCTGGAGGATGGTGATCGCGCCGTCCTTGCTCATGCGGCCGATGCCTTCCTGATAGAGGCTGCTGTAGGCCTGGTCTTCAAGCATTTTGAAATCGGAACTGGTTTTCAGTGGGCCTTCTTCGATCAGCAGGACTTTGTAGCCGGCAGCGCTGAGAATTTCGGCGGTGGTGCCGCCACCGGCGCCGCTGCCGATGATCGCCACGTCGGCTTCCAGGGTCAGGTCGTCGCTCAGTTGTGCGCCGTTGTAGGTTTTCCAGCCTCGGGCGAGGCCTTCGCGGAACGGGTCGGGTACGGGCATCGATCAGGTTCTCTTTATTATTTTTGGATGCGGCGATGTGGCGGCCGCCCCCTGTGGGAGCGAGCCTGCTCGCGAAGGGAGCGACACGGTTTCAGACGCTAGGCGGCCCTGGATAACCGCAATGCGCCCACGACTCCGCGCGGGTATACCAGGCCATCATCACCATCTGCTGCAACGAGCTATGCCCCATGCGCAGTAGGTTCAGCGAACTGTTTTCCCAGCGATCAAGGAAATGCCGCATGGCCTCGGCACTGGCGTTCTCCCAACTGCCCCAGATCCCGGTGAGTGGTCCGCGCGTCACGGCCATGCCGAGTACATCGAACAGTTGTCGTGTGAGCTTGAGCATTTCCGGCGACAGGTGGTCGAGGCTGTAGTCCAGCGACTTGAGCGTGCCATCAACCGCGCTCGGCATCCTCTCGGCTGCCACCGCGCCGTCGAGCATCACCGGGATCAGTGCGCGCAGAAAAAGCAGATCGCCGTCACGCAACGAGACAAAGCCGTTGGCCGCGACGCTCGACGAACAGCCACTGAGGCTGGCGCCGAGTCCGGCGGTGGCAAGCAACGCCGTGGCGCCGAGGCTGAATTTCAGCAGGCCGCGGCGGGACAGGGCAGGTGTTTCGGTCAGGCTTGGGTGCATTATTTTTATTACCCGGCGATGACGAAGGTTTAGCGAATGAACAACTTCTGGATCAGCTTCTGAATCGATTTGCCGTAGGGCGGGTAGATCAGTCGGGCTGCGTTGAAGCGTTGTTTAATCAGCACGCCCTTAGCTTTGCTGAAGGTCAGAAAGCCTTCGTGACCGTGGTAGTGACCCATGCCCGAAGCGCCGATGCCGCCGAACGGCATATCGTCCTGCGCCACATGCAGCAACGTGTCGTTCAGGCACACGCCGCCGGAATGGGTTTCGTGCAGCACACGGTTCTGTTCGCGTTTGTCGTAGCCAAAGTAGTAAAGAGCCAGAGGACGTGGCCGCTGATTGATGTAAGCAAATGCCTGCTCCAGATCCTGATACGGCACGATCGGCAGCAGCGGGCCGAAGATTTCGTCCTGCATCACCGTCATCTCGTCGCTGACATTCAGAAGCACACTGTGCGGCATGCGTCGGCCCTGGCCCTGCTCGAACAGCGGAATCAACAGCGCGCCCTTGCTGGTGGCATCGCTGACGTAGCCGTTGAGTCGCGCCAATTGACGTTCGTTGATGATCGCCGTGTAGTCCGGGTTGTCGGTGAGCGTCGGATAAAAACCCTGCACGGCCTGGCGATAGGCTTCGACGAAGCCACCGACCCGGTCTTCCGGGACCAGCACGTAATCCGGTGCGACGCAGGTCTGCCCGGCGTTGAGGGTTTTGCCGAAAGCGATGCGCTCGGCGGCATCCTTGAGCGGCACATCGCGGGAGACGATAGCTGGCGACTTGCCGCCCAGTTCCAGTGTCACCGGGGTGAGGTTTTCGGCGGCGGCGCGCATCACGTGTTTGCCGATGCTGGTGGCGCCGGTAAACAGCAAGTGATCAAAGCGCAGACGGGAGAACGCTACGCCGATGTCGGCTTCACCGAGCACCACGCAGACCAGATCTTCGGGGAAGATCCGCGCCAGCAATTCTTTGAGCAACAAGCCGGTGGCCGGGGTCGATTCGCTGAGTTTGAGCATCACTCGATTGCCCGCCGCCAAGGCGCCGACCAGCGGGCCGACGGCCAGATACAACGGGTAATTCCACGGCACGATGACGCCGACCACACCCAAGGGCTGATACACGACTTTCGCCGACGCCGGCTGGAATGCCATGCCGACCTTGCGCCGCGAGGCTTTCATCCAGCCCTTGAGATGACGGCTGGCGTAATGAATGCCGTGCAGGCTCGGCATCAGTTCGGCGAGCAGGGTTTCATCGGCGCTACGATGGCTGAAGTCGGAGCTGATCGCCGCGATCAATGCTTGCCGCTCACGGCTGAGCAAATCACTCAGCGCTTTGAGCCATTGCTGGCGCTGAGCGGCGGGCGGCATCGGATTGGCGGCATACGCGGCCCGCTGCGCCTCGAACAACCGGTCCAGCTCGGCCAGCGGTTGTTGCAGCGTTTGCAGGTAAGCAATGTCGGCAGTCATGGTCTGCTCCGGATTTATTGTAGTGACGAACTTTTTAGAGTCTATGCTCTAGAAAGTCAAATGACTTCCTTGCACAGCATTGTTTTATCCATTTCCGGTTAGGTCGTAAGATGCCCCCCAACGCACTCTGAATTAAAGCTCAAGCCATGGCCCCACGAATAAAAACCAGCGAGCGTATCGTGCTGAACAGCCTTGAGCTGTTCAATCAGCAGGGCGAGCGCAGCATCAGCACCAATCACATTGCCGCCCATATGGAGATTTCTCCGGGCAACCTGTACTACCACTTCCCCAACAAGCAGGCGATCATCGCCGTGTTGTTCAGTGAGTACGAAAGCCTCGTGGACAGCTTTCTGCGCCCGCCGCAGGGGCGTGCGGCGACGGTCGAGGACAAGCGTTTCTATCTCAAGGAATTGCTCTCGGCGATGTGGCGCTACCGCTTTCTGCACCGCGATCTCGAGCATCTGCTCGACAGCGATCCGGAGCTGGCTGCCCGCTATCGACGCTTTTCCCAGCGCTGCGTGATTCAAGGCGCGGCGATCTACGAAGGTTTTGTCGCCGCCGGGATCCTCGATATGGATCGCGTGCAGATCGAATCCCTGACCCTCAATGCCTGGATCATCCTGACGTCGTGGGTGCGTTTCCTGTGCACCACCCGCGAAAACTCCAACCACCTCAGTGAGCAGGCCATTAAACGTGGCGTGTACCAGGTGCTGGTGCTGGAAGCCGGGTTTGTCACTGAGCAGGCGCGTGACGAGGTCAATGCGTTGTTCGAGGAGTTCTACGTGCCGCTGGCCCAGGCCCTCGAAGACGTGAAATAAACCGTTCTGTTGAAATCCCCCAGGAGCCCGCTATGCCGATTGCGCAACTGATCAGCCCCGAAGCACTGGATGCCCGCAAGGCGCAGCCGCGGCTGGTGATTCTCGATTGTCGTTTTGCCCTCGAAGACCCGGACTACGGGCAGCGCAGCTATGCCGAAGGGCACATTGACGGGGCGAGCTTCGCCGACCTTGAGCGTGACCTCAGCGGCACTGTGGTCAAAGGCGTGACTGGCCGTCATCCGTTGCCCGAGCCGGCGGCGTTGATCGAGCGGCTGCAGGCGTGGGGCATCAACAACGACAGCGAGGTGGTTTTGTACGACGACGGTCCCGGTGCCTACGCGGCGCGGGCGTGGTGGTTGCTGGCGTGGCTGGGCAAGCGCGATGGCGTGTTCATTCTCGATGGCGGGCTCAAGGCGTGGCATGCGGCGGGGCTGCCGCTGAGCCTGGATGCGCCGACGGTTACCCGTGGCAATTTCAGTGGTCAGCCGGATATGAGCCTGCTCCTCAGCGCCGAGCAACTGCAACAGCGCCTCGGCCAACCGACGCTGACGTTGATCGATGCCCGGGGCTTGCCGCGTTTCAAAGGCGAGGTCGAGCCGATCGATCCGATTGCCGGGCATATTCCGGGTGCGCAATGCGCGGCGTTCACCGATAACCTCGGCAGCGATGGGCGATTCCTGTCAGCGGAACAGCTCAAACAGCGTTTTGCCGCCAAGATCGGTGAACGCTCGCCAGCGGATCTGGTTGCCTATTGCGGTTCTGGCGTGACGGCGTGTCACAACCTGTTTGCGTTGTGCCTGGCGGGTTATCCGTTGGGTTCGTTGTATGCCGGATCGTGGAGCGAGTGGATCAACGAACCGGCTCGCGGCATCGCCACCGGCGAATAAGATCAAAAGATCGCAGCCTTCGGCAGCTCCTACATTGGAATGCATTTCCCTGTAGGGGCTGCCGAAGGCTGCGATCTTTTAGCTTTCCATCCGGGCGCTGCGGTACGCGGCGGGTCCGACGCCATAAGCCTGTTTGAATTGCCGACTCAAATGGCTCTGGTCGGCAAAACCCAATTGCGTGGCGACCTCCACTGGCAGGCAACCGTGCTGCAACAGCGCCCGCGCCTGGGCGATGCGTTGCTGCATCAGCCAGGTGTGCGGCGGCATGCCGGTGGCGCGGCGGAACACCCGGGCGAAATGGAACGGCGACAGATTGACCGCCGCCGCCAGCTCTTCCAGTGACGGTGGCGCCGCCAATTGCGCGTGCAACAATTCCTTGCCCAGCAGCACCGCGCGGTGTTCCTTGCCGGCTCGACCGGGCACCGGCACTGCCGCATGGCGCTGCAACAGCAGCAACATCATCTCGCGCCACAGCGTTTGCTGTTGCAGCGCGGTGGCCGGGCTTTCGAGCAAACGATGCAACTGCGCAAAGCCGTTGACCAGATCCGCATCGCGATACAGCGTGGCGCTGAACGCCGGCAGGTTGCTGGTGGACAGCTCCAGCTCATCCAGCAGCGAAACGATTTGCGCCGTATCAGGATAAAACGCCCGGTACAGCCAGCCATCCTCGGTGCCCTTGTGCCCGGTGTGCAGTTCGTCCGGATTGATCAACACCAGCGTGCCGCTACCGGCCAGATGTTCGGCGCCGCGATAGCGATAACGCTGGGCGCCGGCCATGATCATGCCGATCACGAATCCGTCGTGCACATGCGGGGCGAAACGCTGCTCGATGTAGCGCGCCGACAACAACTCGACCCCGGCCAGCGGCGCGGTTTGCCAGAAGCGGATCGACTCGCCCTGATCGCTCATGCGGGCAGGCTGGCCAGCCATTGCGGGATGCGGCGTTCGAGGTAGTAGCCGGGTTGGCGCACTGAGCCGTCGACAAAACCGACGTGACCGCCGCGTGGCTGCAACTCAAATGCCGTTGAGGCCGACAGCTCGCTGGCCTGCGGCAAACTGTGCGGGAACACGAATGGATCGTCCGCCGCCTGAATGATCAGGGTCGGCGTGCGGATCTCGCCGAGGAAATAGCGGCTCGACGCGCGGCGATAGTAATCCTCGGCATCATTGAATCCATGCAGCGGTGCGGTCACTCGGCCATCGAAATCCCAAAACGTGCGCATGTTTTCCAGCGAGCCAAGGGCTGCCAGCGCGGCGAGTCCGTCTTCGCGCCCGTCGTGTTGAAACTGCCGCTGTTTGTTCTTGATATAGGCGACCATCTCGCGCATGAAGTGCGCTTGATAGACCTTGGAAAATCCTTGGCCGATGCGGTCGGCGCATTGATCGAGGCGAAACGGCACCGACACCGCCACCGCGCCGAGTACACCGCTGGCGCTGCCGGTTTCCCCAAGATGTTTGAGCAGCACGTTGCCGCCCAAGGAGTAGCCGACGGCATACAGCGGTGCCAGCGGTCGTTTCGCCCGCAGGTGTTTGATGGTTTCGCCGAGGTCTTCGCTGGCGCCGGAGTGATAGCTGCGTGGCAGCAGATTCGGCTCGCCCGAACATCCACGCCAATTCAGCGCGACACTGGCCCAGCCTTGCGCGGCCAAGGCCTTTTGGATACCCGCTACATAAGGCGAATTGGAAGAGCCGGTCAGCCCATGCAGCACCAGCACCAGTGGTGCATCGGCGGTGTGCGGGCCGTGCCAGTCGAGGTCGAGGAAGTCGCCATCCTCCAGCCACAGGCGTTCGCGTTCACGCTCGATATGCACGGTTTTGCGCCACAGCGGCCCCCACAGGGTTTGCAGGTGCGGATTGCCGAGGCCGAAGGCGGGGTTGAAGCGTTCTGAAGAGGCGGACACGATGGTTCTCGATGCAGAGCGGCGACCCTGTTGGAAGGGGCGCCGCATATTCAGGCCGGTCGGTTAACCGGCGATCTCTGCCGTACGTTGCCACAGCGCGTAGTAAACCCGGCCGGATTTCTGTTCGCGGTGCAGGCGCCAGTTGCCCGGCAGGCCCAGCGTCGATGGCGCCGTTTCGCTTTCAGTGTAGATCCACGAGTCGGGCGCCAGCCACTGACGCTCTTCGAGCAAGGCGCAAACGGTCGGCAGCAGGTTCTGGTTGAACGGCGGGTCGAGGAATACCAGGTCGAACGCGCTGGCGGTCTGGGTTTCCAGATAACGCAGGGCATCAGCCGTTTGTACCTGACCGTTGGTGCAGCGCAGGGTGCCGAGGTGTTCTTTCAGGCTGGACACCGCAATGTTGCTGGCATCCAGCGCCTGACCCATGGCCGCGCCACGGGACAGTGCTTCGAGAAACAGCGCGCCGCTGCCGGCGAACGGATCAAGCACCTTGGCCCCTTCAACGTACGGTGCGAGCCAGTTGAACAGGGTTTCACGCACGCGATCCGGCGTCGGGCGCAGGCCCGGCGCGTCGGGGAAACTCAGCTTGCGGCTGCGCCATTGGCCGCCAATGATGCGCAACTGATTCACACCGTTGTGGACGTTATGCGCAGGCTTTTTAGGGGTACGAGTTGCCATTAATGCTCCGGAACCCCGAGCGGTTGCTCGGCAGGTTTATCAGATGGGGCCGGTAACGGCTTTTGCGGCACGGTCGGGCCAGCGGTGACGATGACCATTTTGTCCGTGCTCAGGTGTTTGTTCAGGGCGTCGCGGACTTGTTCCACGGTCAGGCTTTGCGACTGACGCATGAAATCGTCCAGGTAGCTCAGCGGCAGATTATAGAAGCCCATCGCGCCGAGTTGGCCGACGATATCGGCATTGCTCGCGGTGGACAGCGGGAAGCTGCCGGCCAGTTCGCGTTTGGCATCGTCGAGCTCTTTCTGCGTCGGCCCGGTTTTCAGATAGTCGGCGAGCACGTCCTGCACCAGTTTCAGGGTGCCTTCGCTCATTTCCGCGCGGGTTTGCAGGTTGATCATGAACGGGCCGCGCGCCTGCATCGGGCTAAACGCGGAGTACACGCCGTAGGTCAGGCCACGTTTCTCACGCACTTCGCTCATCAGGCGCGTACCGAAACCGCCGCCACCGAGGATCTGGTTGCCCATCGACAGCGCCGCGTAATCCGGATCGTCACGGTCGATGCCCAGTTGCGCGAGCATCAGGTTGGTTTGCTTCGACGGGAATTCGATATGGCCAGTGCTGGCCTTCGGCTCCTGCGGCTGAGCGATCTTCGCCAGTGCCGGGCCTTTAGGCAGTGCGCTGGAAACCTGATTGGCAATCGACTCGGCCTCCGCACGCGACAGGTCGCCGACCAGCGCGATGACCACGTTGCCAGCGGCGTAAGCCTTGGCGTGGAACTCACGCAACTGCGCAAGGGTAATTTTCGGCACGCTCTGTGGATTGCCATCACTCGAATGCGCGTACGGGTGATCGCCATACAGACGCTTCATCAGCTCGAGGCTGGCGAGTTTGCCGGGGTTCTGTTTCTGGTATTCGAAACCGGCGAGCATCTGGTTCTTGATGCGCGCGAACGAGTCGGCCGGGAAGGTCGGTTTGCCGATGACTTCCGAGAACAGCTTCAAAGCAGGCTCACGCTTATCGGCAGCACTCAGGCTGCGCAGCGAGGCCAGCGCCATGTCCTTGAAAGCACCGTTGCCAAAATCCGCCCCCAGGCCTTCGAAGCCTTGCGCGATGGCGCCGACGTCTTTGCCGGCGACGCCTTCGTTGAGCATCGCGTTGGTCAGTACCGCCAGACCCGATGCGCTGCCGTCCTGGCTGCTGCCAGCGGCGAAGATCAGGCGCATGTCGAACATCGGCAGCTCATGGGCTTCGACGAACAGCACCTTGGCGCCTTCGGCGGTGTTCCAGGTTTGCACGTCGAGCTTGCGGCTGGCCGGGGCCTTGCCGTCGAGTTCGGTGAGCGATTGCAGCTTCTGGCTGGACTTGGCGTTGTCGAGGGCTTCGCTGGCATTGCTGTCAGCGCCCGGCGACAGGTAGAACGCGGCAGAGCCGATCACCGCCACGGCGATCAGGCCGAGCAGCAGGCGTGGGGATTTGCGCTTACTCATGAGTCGTCTCCAGTGGCAGGACGTGGGCGACGCTGAGACGTTCGCGGGTGAAATACAGCTTGGCGGCGTTCTGGATGTCTTGCGGGGTCACGCTTTCCAGATCGGCCAGTTCAGTGTCCATCAGTTTCCACGACAGGCCGACGGTTTCCAGTTGGCCGATGGCGGTGGCCTGGCTGGTGATCGAATCACGTTCGAAGACCAGACCGGCGATCACTTGTGCTCGCACGCGCTCCAGTTCTTCAGCGGACGGCGCGGTGGTTTTCAGTTGTTCGAGCAGTGTCCACAAACCGGCCTCGGCTTGCGCGATGGTCTTTTTCTTCTGCGTGTTCGGGGTTGCCGACAGGGTGAACAGGCTGTCGCCACGGGTGTAGGCGTCGTAGCTCGACGATCCGCCGGAAACCAGCTCTTCACCGCGCTCCAGTTGCGTCGGGATACGACCGCTGTAGCCGCCGTCGAGCAGCGCCGAGATCAGTCGCAGGGCGTTGACCGAGCGCTTGTCTTCAGCGGTGGCGATGCTTGGCACGTTGAAGCCGAGCATCAGGCTAGGCAACTGCGTCTGCACGTGCAGGGTGATCTGGCGTTCGCCGGGTTCGGCCAGTTCCAGTGGTTTTTTCGCCGGTGGCACGTCGCGCTTGGTGATCGGGCCGAAATAGCGCTGGGCGAGGGTTTTCACTTCGTCCGGAGTAACGTCACCGACTACGACCAGCGTGGCGTTGTTCGGCACGTACCAGGATTGGTACCAGTGGCGCAGCTCTTCGACTTTCATGCGGTCGAGGTCGGCCATCCAGCCGATGGTCGGCGTGTGGTAACCGCTGGCCGGGTAGGCCATGGCCTTGTAGCGCTCGTAGGCCTTGGACATCGGCTTGTCATCGGTGCGCAAGCGGCGCTCTTCCTTGATGACTTCGATTTCCTTGGCGAACTCGTCGGCCGGCAGGCGCAGATTGGCCATGCGGTCGGCTTCCAGTTCGAAGGCTACGCCCAGACGGTCGCGGGCCAGCACCTGGTAATAGGCGGTGAAGTCGTCGCTGGTGAAGGCGTTCTCTTCAGCGCCCAGATCACGCAGGATCAGCGAGGCTTCGCCGGGGCCGACTTTCTCGCTGCCCTTGAACATCATGTGCTCAAGCGCGTGAGACAGACCGGTCTGGCCCGGGGTTTCGTAGCTGGAACCGACCTTGTACCAGACCTGCGAGACCACCACCGGCGCGCGATGGTCTTCGCGCACGACGACCTTGAGGCCGTTGTCGAGGGTGAATTCGTGAGTCGGTTGCGGGTCGGCCGCCAGGGCCGAAAGGGGCAGGCAGACTGTGCTGAGCAGCAGGCCTGCAGCGCGGCGGGCTAGAGCATTCATTCGTTTTTTAACCTGTTGGGCTGCCCGCTTGGTCTTAGCGTCGGCGGGCGAGAGGGTGCTAGGATACTGATCCGTTTTACTGGCGGCCACGCCTATCAAGCCACTGATCGGTCGATAGGTTGTATGGGTTCCCGGCAGAAGCTTTGAGTTTGTCAGTTAAACTCTGCGTTTTCGCCGACGATGCCGTTCCAGTCCTTCGTATTAATCGACCTTTGGGGTGCCCGTGGCGCCTCGACAAAATGTTGCGCGTGAACAAGCTGGATGAAACACAGTCTGTTCTGCATCGAATATTTATTTGCCGGGGCGCCCTTATGGCGCGTCGCTACCGTGAGATAGCCGTCCTCCATGTTTGGTTCCAACGACGACAAGAAGACCCCAGCTGCGGCTGGCGAGAAGAAAAGCCTGTTCGGATGGCTGCGTAAGAAACCGCAGGAACCCGTTGTCGAACAGCCGCCTGCGATTCCTGAGCCTGCGCCGGAACCTGCTCCGGTGATAGAAGAAGAGCCGGCACCGATCGTTCTGCCGATTGCCGAGCCGGTGTTGCAACCGGTTGAGCCAGAGCCAGAGCCCGAAGCGCCTGTGGCGGCTGAACTGCCGCTGACCCTGGCGGCTGAGCCATGGCTGACCTTGCCTGTGGCGGAAGAGCCGGTGGCGTTGGTTGAAGAGGCTGCGCCGCACGTTACGCCAGTGATTCCTGCGGCTGCTGCGTTTGTGCCTGAAGTGGCGCCGGCGCCAGTGGTTGAGCCGATTATCGAGCCTGTGCCGGTTGTGGCTGAAGCTGCTCCTGAAATTATTGCGCCTGAGCCTGTTGCTCCGGTGGTTGTCGCCCCCGTTGCCCCGGTCATTCAACAACCCGAGCCTGCACCTGCACCTGCACCTGCACCTGCACCTGCACCTGCACCTGTAGCGGTTGCTGCAGTCGTGCCAGTCGAGGTGGTTGCCGAGACCCCAGTCGAAGCCCCGCGCACCGAAGAAACCAAAGCCGGTTTCTTCGCCCGCCTCAAGCAAGGCCTGTCGAAAACCAGCGCCAGCATCGGCGAGGGCATGGCCAGCCTGTTCCTCGGCCGCAAAACCATTGACGACGATCTGCTCGATGACCTCGAAACCCGTCTGCTCACCGCCGACGTCGGTGTCGAAGCTACCACGCAGATCATCCAGCGCCTGACCCAGAAGGTCGCCCGCAAAGAGCTGGCCGACGCCGACGCGCTGTACAAATCCCTGCAGGCCGAACTGGCCGCGATGCTCAAACCGGTCGAACAACCGCTGAAGATCGTCTCGCAGAACAAGCCATTTGTGATTCTGGTGGTTGGCGTCAACGGCGCCGGCAAGACCACCACCATCGGCAAATTGGCGAAGAAGCTGCAACTGGAAGGCAAGAAAGTCATGCTCGCCGCCGGTGACACCTTCCGCGCTGCTGCCGTGGAGCAATTGCAGGTCTGGGGCGAGCGCAACAAGATCCCGGTCATCGCTCAGCACACCGGCGCCGACTCGGCTTCGGTGATCTTCGACGCCGTGCAAGCCGCCAAGGCCCGTGGCATCGACGTGTTGATCGCAGACACCGCTGGTCGTCTGCACACCAAAGACAACCTGATGGAAGAACTGAAAAAGGTTCGCCGGGTCATCGGCAAGCTCGACGCCGACGCGCCGCACGAAGTGCTGCTGGTGCTCGACGCCGGTACTGGTCAGAACGCCATCAATCAGGCCAAGCAATTCAACCAGACCGTCGAACTGACCGGCCTGGCGCTGACCAAGCTCGACGGTACCGCTAAAGGCGGGGTGATCTTCGCCCTGGCCAAGCAGTTTGGTCTGCCGATCCGCTACATCGGCGTCGGTGAAGGCATCGACGACTTGCGTACCTTTGAAGCCGAACCCTTTGTCCAGGCACTGTTTGCCGAGCGGGAGCGTTCATGATTCGTTTCGAACAGGTCGGTAAACGCTACCCGAACGGTCACGTCGGCTTGCATGAGCTGAGCTTTCGAGTCCGTCGTGGCGAGTTCTTGTTTGTCACCGGCCACTCCGGTGCCGGTAAATCCACGTTGTTGCGCCTGTTGCTGGCGATGGAACGTCCGACCAGCGGCAAACTGCTGCTGGCCGGGCAAGACCTGAGCACCATCAGCAACGCGCAGATACCGTTCCTGCGCCGGCAGATCGGCGTGGTGTTCCAGAACCACCAGTTGCTGTTCGATCGTACGGTGTTCAACAACGTCGCCTTGCCGCTACAGATTCTCGGGCTGTCCAAGGCCGAAATCGCCAAGCGTGTCGATTCGGCGCTGGAGCGCGTGGCGCTGTCGGATAAAACCGATCTGTACCCGGGCGACCTGTCCACCGGTCAGCAACAGCGCGTCGGCATTGCCCGCGCCATCGTTCACCGTCCGGCCTTGCTGCTCGCGGACGAACCGACCGGTAACCTCGACCCGCGTCTGGCGGCGGAAATCATGGGCGTGTTCGAAGACATCAATCGTTTGGGCACCAGCGTGCTGATCGCCAGTCACGACCTGGCGCTGATCGCACGCATGCGGCACCGCATGCTGACCCTGCAACGCGGCCGATTGATCGGCGACGGGGAGGCCGGGGTATGAGTGCAACACGCAGTCCGAAGGTTTCCGAGCGCGTGGCCCCGAAAGCCGCCGACCCGCAGCCGCCAAAGAAGAAAAAGCACGACGAGGACGACGGTCCGGATTTCGCCACGCTGTTCCGTGCCTGGGTCGAAAGCCATCGCGCCAGCCTGCTCGACAGCCTGCGCCGTCTCGGCAAACAGCCGATCGGCAGTTTCTTCACCTGCATGGTGATGGCGGTCGCGCTGAGCCTGCCGATGGGGCTTTCGCTGTTGCTTAACAACGTCGAGCGTCTCGGTGGTTCGTGGCAGCGGGCGGCGCAGATATCCTTGTATCTGCAACTCGATGCCAGCCCGGAGCAGGGCGAGTCGTTGCGTGAACAGATCAAAGGCATGCCCGGCGTAGCTGATGCTGAATATGTCGGCCGCGATCAGGCGCTGGAAGAGTTCCAGCAACAGTCCGGACTGGGCGAAGCCCTGCGCGAGCTGCCGGAGAACCCGTTGCCGGGCGTGGTGCTGGTCACCCCGAACGAAGTCGACAAGCCGACCCTGGAAGCATTAAGACAAAAACTTTCCGAGCTGCCCAAGGTACAACAGGCGCAACTTGATCTAGTCTGGGTCGAGCGTCTGGCTGCCATCCTCAAGCTTGGGGACCGTTTTGTTTTCGGTCTGACGGTGCTTTTGGTTTCTGCATTACTTTTGGTGATAGGCAATACCATTCGTCTTCATATTGAAAACCGCCGCACCGAGATAGAAGTGATTAAACTCGTCGGCGGCACTGACAGCTATGTGCGACGCCCCTTCCTTTATATGGGTGCGTTGTATGGCTTCGGTGCGGGGCTGTTGTCCTGGGGTGTATTGGCGTTCGGCCTGAACTGGCTGAACGACGCGGTGGTTGGACTGGCCGGCTTGTACGGCAGTGATTTCGCGCTGGCCGGAGTGCCAGTTGCCGACGGTCTGTCGCTCTTGCTTGGCGCGGTGCTGTTGGGTTATATCGGTGCATGGATTGCAGTCGCACGCCATCTCAGGGAGCTGGCGCCGAAGTAGAATCTTTTTTGCGCGTGATTGGCCTTACGGTTTTTTGGGAACTTGTACTTGAGTTTCCGGTCAATTTTTCGCAGTGCCGAGAGGCACGAGTATGTAAGTGGGAGGTTTTTTCGTATGACCAATTCTTTGCAGCCTGCGTATGCGTTGGTTCCGGGTGCGAACCTGGAAGCCTACGTGCACACCGTCAACAGCATTCCATTGCTGACGCCGGAGCAGGAGCGTGAACTGGCCGAGAGTCTCTACTATGAGCAGGATTTGGGGGCGGCTCGGCAGATGGTGCTCGCCCACCTGCGTTTTGTCGTACATATCGCCCGTAGCTATTCCGGTTACGGTCTGGCTCAGGCTGACCTGATCCAGGAAGGTAACGTCGGCCTGATGAAAGCCGTAAAGCGCTTCAACCCGGAAATGGGTGTGCGTCTGGTGTCGTTCGCCGTGCACTGGATCAAGGCGGAAATTCACGAGTTCATCCTGCGCAACTGGCGCATTGTGAAAGTCGCGACCACCAAGGCCCAGCGCAAGCTGTTCTTCAACCTGCGCAGCCAGAAGAAACGTCTGGCGTGGCTGAACAACGAGGAAGTCCACCGCGTGGCGGAAAGCCTTGGCGTTGAACCGCGTGAAGTGCGCGAGATGGAAAGTCGCCTGACCGGCCATGACATGGCCTTCGACCCGGCTGCTGAAGCCGACGACGACAGCGCTTTCCAGTCGCCGGCCAACTATCTGGAAGACCACCGGTACGACCCGGCGCGTCAACTGGAAGATGCCGACTGGAGCGACAACTCCAACAGCAACCTGCACGAAGCGCTGGAAGTGCTGGACGAACGTAGCCGCGACATCCTCTACCAGCGCTGGCTGGCAGAAGAGAAGGCCACGCTGCACGATCTGGCGCAGAAGTACAACGTGTCGGCCGAGCGGATCCGTCAGCTCGAGAAGAGCGCGATGAACAAGCTCAAGTTGTCGATCGCCGCGTAACCGGCGAGCAGGCAATAAAAAACGCCCCGATCAGCGATGATCGGGGCGTTTTTCATTTCAGGCTTCACACAAAACCCATGTGGGAGCGAGCTTGTTCGCGAAGGCGGAATGCCAGTCACCGCCACCGCTGAATGATCCGCCGCATTCGCGAGCAAGCTCGCTCCCACAGGGAATCTTCAGCGTTATTCAGACCACGGTGCCCGCCGCGAATCATTCAGCCCCAGCAAATAGCTATCCCCACCCAACTGACTCATTTGCTGCCGAATCCACCCGGCCCGCCGCGACACATAAGCGGTCGGATGGCTGGCACTCCAGACGCGAGGATTCGGTAGAACGGCGGCCAGATAACTCGCCTGTTGCCGTGACAGCGACTTCGCGCTCACGCCAAAGTGATGGCGGGCTGCGGCTTCGGCGCCAAACACCCCGTCATCCCACTCGACACTGTTCAGATACACCTCAAGAATCCGCTGCTTGGGCCAGAACACCTCGATCAGCGCGGTAAACCACGCCTCCAGGCCTTTACGCAGATAGCTGCGACCCGCCCACAGAAACAGGTTTTTCGACACTTGCTGGCTCAAGGTGCTGGCCCCGCGAATCGACCCGCCGAGCTCGTTATGGGCGAGGGCTGCCTGAATCGCACTGAAATCAAAACCCCAATGCTCAGGAAACTTCTGATCCTCGCCGGCCATGACCGCGACTTTGAGATCGTCGGAGATCTCATCCCACGGCTTCCACGTGCGTTGCAGGTCAATCGGCTCGCCATCGACCCAGGATTCGACCTTGCGCTCGACCATCAACGCCGTGCCCGGCGGCGGCACGAAGCGAAACACCAGCACCAGCAAAACGCTGCCGCCGGCGAACCAGAGCAGGGCCTTCGTGAGACGACGGAAAATAGTACGCAGCATAGAGATGGCTTGGCCGAACCGGTGGAGCGGGCCATTATACAGACCCTGCCGATCGCGTCTGACTGGAGTTCCCAATGCTGCGTGGCTTTTTGATGCTGGCTGCTTTTTTCGGTTTCACCGGTGTTGCACTGGGCGCGTTTGCTGCCCATGGCCTGAAAAACCGCCTGACACCCGAGTATCTGACGATTTTCCACACGGGCGTGACCTATCAACTGGTGCACACCCTGGCGTTGTTAGGTGTTGCGCTGTTGGCCACGCAGATTCAAGGCCGACTGGTGGCGTGGGCCGGCGTTTCTTTCGCCGTCGGCATCCTGCTGTTCTCCGGCAGCCTGTATGTGTTGACCACCACCGGCATCAGCAAGCTCGGCATCATCACCCCGTTCGGTGGTGTGGCATTTCTGGCCGGATGGGTGTGCCTGGGGCTCGCCGCCTGGCGCCTGCAACCAACCGCTTGACGCTTGGTACTGACCTTTAGGTCATGATCGGGCTAGAATGCCAGCCCCTAAAAATGATGGCGGCGTTACGCATGCGCATTCAGTTGAACGGTGAATCCCTTGAACTGCCCGACGGCGAGACCGTTGCGGCCCTGATCACCCGTCTGGAACTGACCGGACGCCGGGTGGCAGTCGAACTCAATCTGGATATCGTCCCGCGCAGCCAGCATGCCGACACCACGCTCAACGACGGCGACAACGTTGAAGTGGTGCACGCCATCGGCGGCGGCTGATCGTCCGGCCCGCGAGGGCACAGAATTCTGCAAGACCCTCACTCCTAAAGAGGATTCCCCATGAGCATCGTTCGTAGCGACAAGCCTTTTGTGCTGGCCGGTCGTACTTACCAGTCGCGTTTGCTGGTTGGTACCGGCAAGTACCGTGACATGGAAGAAACCCGTCAGGCCATCGAAGCCTCGGGTGCCGAGATCGTCACCTTCGCCGTGCGCCGCACCAACCTCGGTCAGATCGAAGGCGAGCCGAACCTGCTCGACGTGCTGTCGCCGGAGCGCTACACCTTCCTGCCGAACACCGCCGGTTGCTACGACGCCATCGAAGCCGTGCGTACCTGCCGCCTGGCCCGTGAGCTTCTCGACGGCCACAACCTGGTGAAGCTGGAAGTACTGGCTGATCAGAAGACTCTGTTCCCTAACGTCATCGAAACCCTCAAAGCCGCCGAAACGCTGGTCAAGGAAGGTTTCGACGTGATGGTTTACACCAGCGATGACCCGATCATCGCCCGGCAACTGGCGGAAATCGGCTGCATTGCGGTGATGCCGCTGGCCGGTCTGATCGGTTCCGGTCTGGGGATCTGCAACCCGTACAACCTGCAGATCATCCTCGAAGAAGCGAAAATTCCTGTGTTGGTCGATGCCGGTGTCGGCACTGCGTCCGACGCAACCATCGCCATGGAACTGGGTTGCGATGCGGTGCTGATGAACTCGGCCATCGCCCACGCCCAACAGCCAGTCATGATGGCTGAAGCCATGAAACACGCCATCGTTGCAGGCCGTCTGGCCTATCTCGCTGGCCGTATGCCGAAAAAACTCTATGCCAGCGCCTCTTCGCCGCTGGATGGTCTGATCAAGTAAGAGCCATTGATGACTGAATCGAACGACACGCCTATCCAGACGGAAGAAGGCGACGAGCGCCAACACCGCCGCATCAAGAGTTTCGTGATGCGCGCCGGGCGCATGACCGAAGGCCAGCAACGCGGTCTGGACCAGGGCGCGCCGCTGTACGTGCTGCCGCTGGCCGACGCGCCGGTGGATTACGATCAAGTGTTCGGCCGTTCGGCACCGCGCTCGCTGGAGATCGGTTTCGGCATGGGCCATTCGTTGCTGGAAATGGCCGCGGCGGCGCCGGAGCAGGATTTCATCGGCGTTGAAGTGCACCGTCCGGGTGTCGGCGCTCTGCTCAATGGTGTGCTGACACAGGGCCTGACCAACCTGCGGATCTACGATTGCGACGCGATCGAGGTGCTCAACCGCTGCATCGCCGACAACAGCCTCGATCGCCTGATGCTGTTTTTCCCGGATCCGTGGCACAAGAGCCGTCACCACAAGCGTCGCATCGTTCAGGCGTCGTTCGCTGAACTGGTGCGCAGCAAGTTGAAGGTTGGCGGCATTCTGCACATGGCCACCGACTGGGAACCGTACGCCGAATACATGCTGGAAGTGATGAACGTCGCCCCGGGCTACCGCAACCTCGCCGAAGACGGCAAGTGCGTACCACGCCCGACCGAACGCCCGATCACCAAGTTCGAACGCCGCGGCGAACGACTGGGCCATGGCGTGTGGGATCTGAAGTTCGAAAAACTCGCTTAAGAGCATCACGCAACAAAACCTGTGGGAGCGAGCCTGCTCGCGAAAGCGGATGTTCATTCAACACTGATGTTGACTGACACACCGTATTCGCGAGCAGGCTCGCTCCCACAGTTGTTTTCGGGTTCGTCAGAAGTTACAGGGTGGAGATGAAGCGCACTGGCACTTGCTCTGTCAGCCAGACGCCATTTTCGGCCTGATAAAACTTGAAGCCTTGCTCCTGCATTTGCTGCGCGGCGATTTTCAGGATTGCCACGGTTCCGTAGCGTTGCCCTACGGCTGAGGCAGTGGCGGATTCTTCCGATAGATGCACGTGATGACGCGATCCCGGGATCAAGCCTTGCTGGCTGATAGAGTCCATGAAGCGCGTCGCCGTACCGTGATATAGCGTCTCTGGCGGCTGCTTTTCCTCAAGCTGCAGATCCACGCTCTGGGTCGAGTGGCCTTGTACGGCGCGAATCTGCTGGCCGTCTGCGGAAATCGAAAAGCGCTTCTTGTCACTGCTCGCCACGACGGTTTCGATCAGTGCGCGATCGAGAGTGCGACCGTCGCGCGCCGCGCCGCTGATCAGCGTTTCGATATTCGTCCAGCCTTCAGAGTCCAGCGTCAGGCCAATCGCCTGAGGCTCGTGGCGCAGTACGTAACTAAGAAATTTGCTCGTCTCATCCAGCAGTTTTTTACTCATGAGCTTCCCTGTCATTGCGATCAACTGTGGGAGCGAGCCTGCTCGCGAAAGCGATCGGTCATTCAGCAGTGATGTTGGCTGAAATGACGCCTTCGCGAGCAGGCTCGCTCCCACAGTTGTTTTGGGGTATTTGCGGAGTCAGCGGCGGTCGGCGACTACGCCGATCAGCACCAGCACCACCAACAACACCGGCGCGAGGCTGTAGTTGTTGAACTGGCTCAAACCCTTGATCACCCATGGCGTGGCGTAGATCAGCGCCGCGCCGCTGCCGATCACGCACAGCAGCGACATCAGCGGTATGCGCAGGGCGCCGGCGATGCTGCCCAGACGTTGCTCGACCCAGCCTTTGAAGTCGGCGCCGAACAGCACCAGCAGGCAGCCCACCAAGGCCAGAGCGATTTCCGATAGGTTGCTGCGGCTCCAGCGGGAGACGGTGGCGAGCAGGTCGAGTATCAAATCCATGCGGTTTCCCTTGGGACAGAAGTTGAGGGTTGGGCTCAGGTCAGAAATTGTTGCAGCAAGTCGTTGAGAAACAGCTGTCCGCGCTCGGTGGCCGCCAGACGTGACGGTTCGACCTGCAACAGACCGCTTTGTTCTGCCGCGGCCCGGCCCTCAGCGAGGCTTTCCAGCGATAGCCCGGTGCGCTCAGGATACAGTCGCGATTCGACGCCTGCGGTCAGGCGCAAAGCGTTCATCAGAAACTCGAACGGCATCTCGTCGTTGGTCAGCGCTTTTTCACCAGCCTGAAAGCTTTTCGCCGGATTGAGATAGTCCTTCGGCAGCCGCGTCTTCCACGTACGCACAATGCGCCCGTCCGGATGGCTCAACTTGCCATGCGCACCCGCGCCAATACCGATGAAGTCGCCAAAACTCCAGTAATTGAGGTTATGCCGCGCCGTGCGCCCGGCCTGGGCATAAGCCGAGACTTCGTATTGTGCGTAACCGTGCTCGGCCAGCAGCGCCTGCCCGGCCTCTTGAATGTCCCACAGCGTGTCATCTTCCGGCAGCACCGGTGGCTGGTTCCAGAACACCGTATTCGGCTCCAGCGTCAGCTGATACCAGGAGATGTGCGTCGGATTCAATGCGATGGCCTGGCGCAGATCGCTCAAGGCATCGTCCAGCGACTGATCGGGCAAGCCGTGCATCAAGTCGAGGTTGAAGTTATCGAACCCGGCCTGCCGCGCCATCCCAGCCGCGCGCACTGCTTCGTCACCGTTGTGAATCCGCCCCAGCGCCTTGAGCTTTTCCTGCTGGAAGCTCTGGATGCCAATCGACAGACGATTGATCCCCAGTTTGCGATACGCGACGAACTTCTCTTGTTCGAAGGTGCCCGGGTTGGCTTCCAGAGTGATTTCAATGTCTTCAGCAAACGGAATGCGCTGCTCGACGCCTTCGAGTAAACGCCCAAGCGCCTCGGCACTGAACAGGCTCGGCGTACCGCCACCGAAGAAAATCGACGTCAACTCACGGCCGTAAACCGCGTACAGATCCTGATCGAGATCGGCCAGCAAGGCGTCGACGTATTCCTGCTCCGGTAACACCGGGCTGGCGGTGTGCGAGTTGAAGTCGCAATACGGGCATTTGCGCACACACCACGGGATGTGGATGTACAGCGCCAAGGGCGGCAGCGTTGGCAACGGTGCCCGAGGCGAAGAGGCGGCGCCGCCGACAATCAGCGACGACGCGGAAGAGTCACGGGTCATTTCAAGCCCAGACGCTGGCGCAGCAGATCCATTGCACGGGCGCGGTGGCTGATCTGGTTCTTGTCCGCCGGGCTCAATTCGGCGCTGGAGACGTCACGTTCCGGCACCCAGAACAGCGGGTCATAACCGAAACCGTGCTCGCCGCTGGCGGCGGTGAGGATGCGCCCGTGCCACAAGCCTTCGCAGAGGATCGGCAAAGGATCATCCGCATGACGCACCAGCGCCAGCACGCACACGAACTGCGCACCGCGTTCAGCTTCCGGCACGTCCTTCAAGGCGTCGAGCAGTTTGGCGTTGTTCGCTGCATCGCCCTTGCCGTCGGCATAGCGCGCCGAATAGATGCCTGGCGCGCCGCCGAGGAAATCCACTGCCAGCCCGGAATCGTCGGCCAGCGCCGGCAGCCCGGAAATGCGTGCGGCGTTACGTGCCTTGAGAATAGCGTTCTCGACGAACGACAGACCGGTTTCTTCCGGCTCGACCTTGCTCCACTCGCCAATCGAGCGCAGTTGCACCGATTCGCCGAGCATGGCCTGAAGTTCTTTGAGTTTGCCGGCGTTATGGCTGGCCAGTACGAGCTGCTTGATGTTCATCATTCGCCGGGAAAGAGTTCTTGGTTGAAATTGATGGTGTTGATCGTGTCGCCGTTCTGCACCTTGATCTCAAAGGTGCGGGTTTCCTGCTGCTCAACCGGATACTGGGCGATGTAGTAGATCGCGCCTTGTTCGGTGATCTGGCGGAAATTCAGCGGCACGCTCTGGCTGGTCAGGTCTTTGACCGTGCCGGTGACGTTGGCGATCAGCGGTTTGCCGTCCTTGATCACCGAGACATTGATCACGCCCTGGTTCTTGCTGCGGATCAGCTCCGCGGCCTTGGCGATGTCCGGTTGCAGGAACGTCGAGTTGAAGGTGTTGTAGTGCACCGTGACGTCGCCAAAGGTTTCCTTGCGTTCACCTTTGATGACGTCCGCCGCCAGAGCACTGGCGCTCAGGCAGGCAGTCAATAACAACAACGCTAAACGACTCATGATCGTGCTCCTCGAAATGCCGGGATTCAGACCGCGACTTTGTGGTCTGCAAGCTGCGGGCTGCTGACGCGGTAGATACCGATCTCACCTAACAGATTAGGCCATAGCTTACTGGCCCACCCGTGACGGTGCTGTTGATCCACGGCAAGCCGATCAATGACCTTCGCATCACGTTCGCGGCAAAGTTCTTCAAAGTCTTCGAAGGTGCAGAAGTGGATGTTCGGCGTGTTGTACCAGGTGTACGGCAGGAACTCGGAGACCGGCATGCGGCCCTTGCTCGCCAGGTACCAGCGGCAGCGCCAATGACCGAAATTCGGGAAGGTGATGATGCACTGGCGACCGACGCGGAGCATTTCGTCGAGGATCTTGTCCGGGTAGTGCACCGCTTGCAGGGCCTGAGTCATCACGACGATGTCGAAACTGTTGCTGGCAAAATTGCCCAGCCCCTTGTCCAGATCCTGCTCAATGACGTTGACGCCTTTGGCCACGCACGCGGCGATGTTGTCGGCGTCGTTCTCCAGGCCATAACCGGTGACATTCTTGTTGTCGCGCAGCCAGGTCAGCAACTCGCCGTCACCGCAACCGAGGTCGAGGACGCGGCTGCCGGCGGGGATCCATTCCTGGATGATTTCCAGATCAGCTCTCATGGCTTTCTCACAGCGTGATGCGGTTCATGTAATTGCCGAACGCCTGCAAGTAGCGCGGGATCGGAATCAGGAAGGCGTCGTGGCCCTGCGGTGCGTCGATTTCCAGATAGCTGACGTCTTTGCGCGCCGCCATCAAGGCATCCACCAGCTCGCGCGAGCGGGCCGGGGAGAAGCGCCAGTCGGTGGTGAACGACATTACGCAGAACCTGGCCGTGGCGTTCTCAAAGGTTTTCGCCAGGTTATCGTCGAAGTTCGCTGCCGGATCGAAGTAATCCAGCGCCTTGGTCATCAACAGATAGGTGTTGGCGTCGAAGCGTCCGGAGAATTCTTCGCCCTGATAGCGCAGGTAGCTTTCGACCTGGAATTCGACGCTGTGGAAGTCGTAGTTGAGCTTTTCGCTCTTCAGGCCACGGCCGAATTTCTCGCCCATCGAATCGTCGGACAGGTAAGTAATGTGCCCGACCATCCGCGCCAGCATCAGGCCGCGCTTGGGGATTACGCCGGCTTCCTGGAACGAACCGCCGTGGAATTCCGGGTCGGTCAGGATCGCCTGACGCGCGACTTCGTTGAAGGCAATGTTCTGCGCCGACAGCTTCGGTGCCGAGGCGATGGCCAGGCAGTGACGCACGCGATCTGGATAGGTGATCGTCCATTGCAGCGCCTGCATGCCGCCGAGGCTGCCGCCAATCACCGCCGCCCACTGGCCGATGCCGAGCAGGTCGGCGAGACGCGCCTGGCTGTGCACCCAGTCTTCCACGGTGAGCACCGGGAAGTCGGCGCCGAACGGTTTACCGGTTTCCGGGTTGATGCTGCTCGGGCCGGTAGAGCCATTGCAGCCGCCGAGGTTGTTCAGGCTGACCACGAAGAACTTGTTGGTGTCGATCGGTTTGCCCGGGCCGATGCAGCTGTCCCACCAACCGGGTTTGCGGTCGTCGACGCTGTGATAACCGGCAGCGTGATGATGGCCGGACAAGGCGTGGCAAATCAGCACGGCGTTGCTCGCTTGCGCGTTCAGCGTGCCGTAGGTTTCGTAGATCAGGTCATAGGCGGCCAGCGAGCGGCCACAGGCCAGCGCCAGCGGTTCGCTGAAATGCGCGGTTTGCGGCGTCACCAGACCAACAGAATCGGGGGGAAAGGCAGTTGGCATCGACCCTGCTCTCGTTGAAATGAGGCGTAAGTCTAAAGACCGGGGGGGTTAGCGGCAAGCGGCCCTCACCCTAGCCCTCTCCCAGAGGTAGAGGGGACCGACCGAGATGTTCTTTTGAGCTACGCCGACCTGATCTATCGAGTTGAACTCAGGTTTTGCAAACCACCCAAATCGGCTCCCTCTCCCGGAGGAAGAGGGGACTGACTGGGGTGGATGTTCGAGATACGCCGACGAGGGATAACGAGTTGAACTCAGGTTTCGAAAACACCATGGATCAGCTCCCTCTCCAGGGGGAGAGGGCTGGGGTGAGGGGCGCAGGCGCCGCAAAACTCAAGACAAGCGCCCAACCAACCCCGGCAAATCCGGCAACTTCTTCGGCGAGCAAATCCTCACCCGCTTCTGCCGATTCAACTCACCGCTGAGCAAACTGACCTGGCTCTTGGAAACCCCAAACGCCTTGGCCAGAAAGCCCATCAGACAAGCATTGGCCTTGCCCTCGACCGGCGGCGCGGTCAGGCGAATTTTCAAACGATCACCGTGCAGCCCGGCGAAGTCATCGCTGCGGGCTGCCGGTTGCAGGTGACACTCGAGGATCAAGTCGTCACCGTCCCATCGAAACCAGCTCACATCAGCAGACGGAGGATTTCCGGCATCATCGTCATTGCCGCCAGATTGTTGATCACCAGCATGTCGATCAGCTTCAACGCGAGGAAGGCGAAGATCGGCGACAGGTCCAGGCCGCCGAGATTCGGCAGAAATCGGCGGAACGGCGCCAGCGCCGGCTCGCAGATCTGGTTGACCAGCTCAGCGCCCGGATTGTGGCTGCCCGGTGCAACCCACGACAGAATCACGCTGATGATCAGGGCGAAGAAGAAGATCTTCAGGAACAGCGCGGTCACGCCGATCAGCGACCAGATCACCAGTTGCAGCGGGTTACCGGTGGTGCCGTAAGTCAGCAGCAGGGTCAGCGCCATCAGTGCCAGTTGCACCAGAATCGCCAAAACCAGCGACGACATGTCGAGGCCGAACAGGCTCGGAATGATCCGACGCAGTGGCTTGAGCAGTGGCTGGGTGGCTTTGACGATGAACTGGCACAGCGGATTGTAGAAATTCGCCCGTACCAGTTGCAGCACGAAGCGCAGCAGCACGATCAGCAGGTACAGACTGCCGAGGGTTTGCAGCACGTAAACCGCTGCGGTGTTCAATCCAATCATGTAAGGCTCCTTATTTGCCCAGTTGTTCGGCCATTTCGGCCGAGCGGTGCGCGGCGGCGCCGAGTGCGGTTTCGACCAAGGCTTCGAAGCCATTGGCCTGGAATGATTTGATTGCAGCTTCCGTGGTGCCGTTTGGCGAGGTCACACGGCGGCGCAGTTCGGCGGCGTCAACATCGCTGGACACAGCCATGTGCGCGGCGCCCAGCGCGGTCTGCAGGGTTAGCTGTTCAGCGATGTCCTTCGGCAGACCGAGTTTGACGCCAGCAGCGGTCATGGCTTCGATCAGCAGGAAGAAGTACGCCGGGCCGGAACCGGACACAGCGGTCACGGCGTCCAGTTGTTGTTCTTCTTTCAGCCACAGGGCGATACCGACGGCGGACAGCAGCTCTTCAGCATGCTGACGTTGCTCGGCGGTCACTTCACTGGTCGCGTACAAACCGCTGACGCCTTGGCGCAGCAGCGCCGGGGTGTTTGGCATGCAGCGCACGATCGGCTGCTCGCCAAGCCACGCAGTCATGCTCGCGCAAGTGATGCCAGCGGCAATCGACACCACCAGTTGATTGGGTTTCAGGCTCGGGCGAATCGCCTCGCACACAGCCTTCATGGCTTGCGGCTTGACCGCCAGCACGATCACGTCGACGCCATCGATGGCTTGAGCGTTGTCGGCAAACGTTTCGATGCCGTGCTCAGCGCTGACCTTGGCGCGGGTTTCTTCGCCTGGATCGCTAGCACGGATGTGTGCAGCTTCCAGACCTTTGGCGCGCAGGCCGCCGATCAAACTGGCCGCCATGTTGCCCGCACCGATAAACGCAATACGTGTGTTGCTCATGTGTGGTCCTTATCTGGAAACGTTCAAGATTGGGAATAGTCGCGGGCGCCAAACAGGGCCGTACCGATACGAACCCAAGTGGCGCCTTGGGCGATGGCCGACTCAAGGTCGTGGCTCATGCCCATGGAAAGTGTGTCGAGCGGCAGATCAAGGCTCGCCTGCAATTTCTGCACGGCGGCGAAGGCCGCGTCTTGCTCGGCGCGGTCGTCGGTTGGCTCGGGAATCGCCATCAGTCCGCGCAGTTTCAGGCGCGGCAGTGCGCTGATCGCGGCGGCCAATGCCGGCAGGTCAGCCGGAGTGCAGCCGGATTTACTGGCTTCGCCGCTGACATTGACCTGAATGCAGATGTTCAGCGACGGCAGCTCGGCCGGGCGCTGTTCGGACAGACGTTGAGCGATTTTCAGGCGATCCACGGAGTGCACCCAGTCGAAATGCTCGGCAATCGCGCGAGTCTTGTTCGATTGAATGGGGCCGATGAAGTGCCAGATCAAGGGCAGGTCGGCCAGTTCGAGCTGTTTACCCAAGGCTTCCTGCAGGTAGTTCTCGCCAAAGTCACGCAGGCCGGCGGCATATGCCTCGCGCAGGGCCTGGGCGGGTTTGGTCTTGCTCACGGCGAGCAACTGGACGCTGTTTTCAGGACGGTGTGCGGCCTGGGTCGCGGTCTGGATGCGCGAACCAACGTGGAAAATGTTGTCTGCTATCGTGGACATCAAGAGGCGCCGGCGGTCTGAAGGTTCGCGGCATTCTACTGGAATTGAGGAGCGCTATGGATATCACTGAACTGCTGGCCTTCAGCGCCAAACAAGGCGCTTCCGACCTGCACCTGTCGGCCGGTCTGCCGCCGATGATCCGTGTCGATGGCGATGTGCGGCGGATCAATCTGCCGGCGCTGGATCACAAGCAAGTGCACGAATTGATCTACGACATCATGAACGACACCCAGCGGGTCGACTTCGAGAAACACCTGGAAACCGACTTTTCCTTCGAAGTCCCCGGTGTCGCGCGCTTTCGGGTCAATGCCTTCAACCAGAACCGTGGCGCCGGCGCTGTATTCCGTACGATTCCGTCGAAAGTGCTGAGCATGGAAGACCTCGCCATGGGCGACGTCTTCCGAAAGATCACCGATGCCCCGCGCGGGCTGGTGCTGGTCACCGGGCCGACCGGTTCGGGAAAATCGACCACACTGGCGGCGATGATCGATTACCTCAACACCCATCGCCATCATCACATCCTGACCATTGAAGACCCGATCGAATTCGTTCACGAATCGCGTAAATGCCTGATCAATCAGCGTGAAGTTCACCGCGATACCCGCAGTTTCGCCACCGCACTGCGCTCGGCGCTGCGCGAGGACCCGGACGTGATACTGGTCGGCGAGATGCGCGATCTGGAAACCATTCGCCTGGCGCTGACCGCCGCCGAAACCGGGCATCTGGTGTTCGGCACGCTGCACACCACGTCAGCGGCGAAAACCATCGACCGTGTGGTCGACGTATTCCCGGGTGACGAGAAGTCGATGGTGCGCTCGATGCTGTCGGAGTCGTTGCTGGCGGTGGTCTCGCAGACGCTGATCAAGAAGATCGGCGGCGGGCGGGTGGCGGCGCACGAGATCATGCTGGGAACGTCGGCGATCCGTAACCTGATCCGCGAGGACAAGGTCGCGCAGATGTATTCGGCGATTCAAACGGGTGGGTCGTTGGGGATGCAGACACTGGACATGTGCCTGAAAGATCTGGTGGCCAAGGGCTTGATCAGCCGCGAGCATGCGCGGGAGAAGGCGCGTACGCCGGATAATTTCTGAGGTCAGAAGCAAAAGATCGCAGCCTTCGGCAGCTCCTACAGGGAAACGCTGATCCCGATGTAGGAGCTGCCGAAGGCTGCGATCTTTTGATCTTGCTTCGAAGACTTAGCGCTGAACCACGCGCATCTGGCTTTGTTCTTTCGGCAACACACGCTTGGCAACCACGTAATGCTGCTGCCAGTACGGCTTGTTCAGCGTATCGATGCTCACCGCTTTGCCACGACGAGGCGCGTGGATGAAGCGGTCGTTGCCCAGGTAGATGGCAACGTGGTTGACCCGACGGCTCTTAATGTTGAAGAAAATCAGGTCTCCCGGCTTCAGATCCTTGCGCTCGACTTTCTCGCCGTGACCGCTGGCCATGGCATTCGAGGTGCGTGGCAGGTCGAACGTAGCGTCGTTGAACGCGTATTTCACCAGACCGCTGCAATCGAAACCTTTACTTGGGCTGCTGCCGCCCCAACGATAAGGTGTACCGAGGACGTTTACCGCACGGCTCAGCACATTGCTGCTTTCCTTGCTCGCCATCGGTGGCACCAGCTTGCTGTGGCTCTTGCTGCTCAGCGTGGTGGTTTTGCTTTTGCTGCTTTTGCTCGAGGGAGCCGAAGCATGGGATTTAGGGGTAAAGCCGTTAACGTTAGGAAGACGTTGCTCACGATTGGTGGCGTGGGCGGCCAGTGGCATTAATAGGCAGATGGTTAGCCATGTCTTGAAAAATGGTCGCATTAGGCGTGGCTCTTCAGTGATAGCGCGCAACTTTATAACAGAGTTTTTTTTCATTCTGAGTCCGTTGGTCGATTCAGTTGGCAGCCAACGGAACCAAATAAGCGGCAAATGGACGCAATTGTCGGACAGAAGTCAGGTGCTATAAGGCTTTGACGGTAGCAACGGTAACACTTGCCGTACGTCGGCTACCTGTAAAAAAGTCACAAAGAATTCAAGAATATTTATCTATCGTGTGAATCGAGGTCTTCATGAACCCCTATCAACAAGTTGTTCAGCAGCAAGATACACACAGCAAAATCATCGGTTATCTGCTGTGGATTTTCGGATTTACTGGCGCCCACCGCTTCTATTACGGCAAGCCGGTGACCGGGACGATCTGGTTCTTCACCTTCGGTTTGCTCGGCATTGGCTGGCTGATCGACGTGTTTCTGATCCCGGCAATGGATCGCGAAGCGGATCTGCGTTTTACCGCCGGGCCGATCGAGTACAACGTGGCGTGGATTCTGCTGACGTTCCTCGGAGCATTGGGTGTGCACCGGATGTATCAGGGCAAGTGGATCAGTGGCCTGATCTATCTGCTGACGGGCGGGTTGTTCTTTCTGGGGGTGTTGTATGACTTCTGGACGCTGAATGATCAGGTTTCTGTACGCAACGCCGAGGGCAGGGGCGCCTTCCAGTAAATCATCGCGAGCAGGCTCGCTCCCACAGGGGATTTGTGTCGTTCACAGATCCAATGTGGGAGCGAGCCTGCTCGCGAAAGGGGCGACGCGGTATCAAGCCTGGTGGCTGATCCGCCCATCCACCAGCGTATAGCGAACCACACCCGGCAAAGTGTGCCCAATGAACGGGCAGTTCTCACCCTTCGACAACCAGTTCTCACCAGCCACCGTCGAAGCCTGCGGATCGAACAGCACGATATCCGCCGCCCCACCCACCGCCAGTTTGCCGGCCGGCAGACGCAGCGCTTCAGCCGGGCCTGCACTCAAACGCGCCAGCAAGGTCGGCAGATCGAGCAAACCATCCTCCACCAGCGTCATCGCCAGCGGCAGCAGCAGTTCAACACTGCTGATGCCCGGCTCTGTCGCGCCGAACGGCGCCAGTTTGGCATCGCGTTCGTGCGGTTGGTGATGGCTGGAAATCGCCGACACTACACCGGACTTCAGCGCTTCACGCAGACCATCACGGTCAGCACGCGTACGCAGCGGCGGTTGCACGTGGTACAGGCTGCTGAAGTCGATCAGCGCTTCGTCAGTCAGAATCAGCTGATACAGCGCGACATCCGCCGTCACTTTCAAACCACGCGCCTGCGCCTGAGCAATCAGGGCAACACCGCGAGCACTGGTCAACTGGCTGAAATGCGCACGCACGCCGGTCTGCTCGACCAGCAACAGGTCGCGGGCAAGGGCCACGGTTTCAGCGGTTTCCGGAATACCTGGCAAGCCGAGGAAACTGGCGACGGCGCCTTCGTGGGCCAAGCCGCCTTCAGCCAAATCATGATCCTGCGAGTTGAAAATCACCGTCAGGTCGAAGGTTGCTGCGTATTCCAGCGCCCGGCACAGGGTGCGGGTGTTGCGGAAGCTCTCGAGACCGTTGCCGAACGCCACACAACCGGCGTCGCGCAGCGCAACCAGCTCAGCCAGTTGCTCGCCATCCAGACCTTTGCTCAGCGCGCCAATCGGGAAGACTTTGGTGTTGCCGGCCTCACGAGCGCGATCAAGGATCAGCTCAGCCACAGCGGAGGTGTCGAGCACCGGTTTGGTTTTCGGCGGGCAGCACAGGCTGGTCACACCACCGGCGGCAGCAGCGCGGGTTTCGCTGATGATCGAGCCTTTGCGGCTGTAACCCGGCTCGCGTAGGGCCACGTTCAGATCGACGAGGCCTGGAGCGGCGATAAGGCCTTGGGCATCGATGGTTTCTACTGCCGTGAAGCCCGCTGGGGCCGCGCCGAGGGCGACGATCTTGCAGGCTTCAACGTGAATGTCGGTGATTTGATCCAGGCCGCTGCTTGGATCGATGACGCGTGCGCCGAGAATGCTGAGCTTCACTGGGCGTTCTCCTGCTCGAATTGACGCTGCGCGGTTTGCCCGCTCATGGCCATGGACAGCACAGCCATACGAATCGCGATGCCGTAAGTGACCTGGTTGAGAATTACCGAGTGCGGACCGTCGGCCACTGCCGACTCAATCTCCACCCCGCGGTTGATCGGCCCCGGGTGCATGACGATGCAATCCGGTTTGGCCCCGGCCAGACGCGCGGTGGTCAGGCCGAACAGGCGGTAGAACTCGCCTTCGCTCGGCAGCAGGCCGCCGGTCATGCGTTCACGCTGCAGGCGCAGCATGATCACCACGTCGACGTCCTTCAGGCCTTCGGTCATGTCGGTGTAAACCTTCACGCCGTATTGCTCGATGCCGATCGGCAGCAGGGTTTTCGGCGCGATCACGCGGATGTCCGGGCAACCGAGGGTTTTCAGCGCGAGCATGTTAGAGCGCGCAACCCGCGAGTGCAGGATGTCGCCAACGATGGCCACCGAGAGGTTTTCGAAACCGCCCTTGTGCCGACGGATGGTGAGCATGTCGAGCATGCCCTGCGTCGGGTGGGCGTGACGGCCGTCGCCGCCGTTGATGATCGCCACTTGCGGGCAGACATGTTCGGCGATGAAGTGCGCGGCGCCGGAATCACCGTGGCGTACGACGAACATGTCGGCGGCCATGGCTTCGAGGTTGCGCAAGGTGTCGAGCAGCGTTTCGCCCTTGCTCGCCGACGAGGTCGACACATTCAGGGTGATCACGTCCGCCGACAGCCGCTGGGCCGCCAGTTCAAAGGTGGTGCGGGTGCGCGTGGAGTTTTCGAAGAACACGTTGCACACGGTCTTGCCGCGCAGCAACGGGACTTTCTTCACCGCCCGGGCTCCGACTTCGAGAAACGAGTCGGCAGTGTCGAGGATTTCCGTCAGCAACTCGCGGCGCAGGCCGTCGAGCGAGAGGAAGTGGCGCAGCTGGCCCTGATCATTGAGCTGCAGCGGGCGCTTGGTATCTAGAGGCGTCATCGCGAAGGGGACTCTCAATAGGGCGGATTAAAGGGACATGTCTTGCAGTTCGAGCGTCAACGGCTCGGGGCCGGACAGCTTTACCCGTTCGTGAGCCGCCAGCGACAAGGTCGCGCCGACCACGTTGGGGCGGATCGGCAGCTCGCCGGCATCCAGGTGCAGCAGGCAGACCAGGGTCACGCTGGCCGGGCGGCCGTAGTCGAACAATTCGTTCATGGCGGCGCGGATGGTACGGCCGCTCATCAATACGTCGTCGATCAGCACCAGATGCTGGCCTTCGATCTCGAAGGGCAGGGCGGACGGGCGCACTTGCGGGTGCAGGCCGTTCTGGCTGAAGTCGTCGCGGTAGAAGGAAACATCCAGCGTGCCCAGTGGCGCGTCGCTGCCCAATTCCTTGAGCAAGGCCTGCGCGACCCAGATGCCGCCAGTGCGGATGCCGATGTAACGCGGTTCAGTGATGTCACGCTGGGCAAGGTGCGCCTTGAGGCGGGTCGCCATCTGGCTGATCAGATCGGCGGGATTTGGCAGGCTCATGGTTGCTCCTTGTTGGGGGCGAGTCAGTCCTTGGACGCGACTCGGTTTTTCACTCAAAAGAAAAGCGCCGAAGCGCTTGTCAGGATTCAAACAATGCGGTGTTTTCATCGAGCCAGCCCTGCAACAGCAGAGCGGCGGCGATGGCGTCCACCGGGTTGTCGCGGTAACTGCCTTTTTGGCCGCCGCGAACCAGCCGCTCGCCTTTGGCCTCGAAGGTGGTCAGGCGCTCGTCGTGGGTATAGAAAGGCACGTTGAAGCGGCCATTGAGGCGGCGGGCGAATTTCTCCGCGCGCAGGCACATTTCGCTGGGTGTGCCGTCCATGTTCAGCGGCAGGCCGACGACCACGGCGTCGGGTTTCCATTCCTTGAACAGCGCTTCAACCTGATTCCAGTCGGGAATGCCGTTTTGCGCTTTCAGGGTGCACAGCTCGCGGGCCTGGCCGGTAATCACCTGGCCGACTGCGACGCCGATCTGTTTGGTGCCGTAGTCGAAGCCGAGAATCAGACGCAGCGCCATCAGGCGTGACCTGCCTGGCTGGTCAGCAGGCTGAGGTTGATCCCCAAGTGCCTGGCTGCCGCTTCGAGGCGCAGTTCGCTGCTGGTGTTGAACAGGATGTCGGCGTCGTACGGGCAGTTCAGCCAGGCGTTGTCGGCAAGTTCTGCTTCCAGCTGCCCGGCTTCCCAACCGGCGTAACCGAGGGCAATCAGGCTTTTTGCCGGGCCGACGCCGTCAGCGATGGCGAACAGCACGTCCTGCGAGGTCGAGAGGGCCAGATCGCCGTCCAGCTGCGCGGTGGCCTGGAAGGTCTTGCCCGCCGGGTGAAGGACGAAACCGCGATCGGTCTGCACCGGGCCGCCGATAAAGATCGGTACGTGCTGGCAGAGTGCTGGCGGGTCGATGTCCGGGCGCAGTTGCTCAAGAATGTCGGCCAGATTCAGCTCTTGCGGCCGGTTGACCACAATCCCCATAGCGCCATTGGCCGTGTGCTCGACGATGTAGGTCAAGGTGTGGGCAAAGTTCGGGTCGGCCATGTGTGGCATGGCGATCAGGAATTGATGCTTGAGGTAGCTGGGGCTGACGTTTTTCATGTGCGCTAGTGTGGCGTTCGGGGGGCAAACTGACAAGCTGGAGATGTATGCAACACACCGATCAACTGTAGGAGTGAGCCTGCTCGCGATAGCGGTGTGTCAGTCAAATGTTCAGGTTCTGACATACCGCTATCGCGAGCAGGCTCACTCCTACAGGGGGGCTGTGCTGTGTCAGTTGCTCGAGAGCTTGTCGCCCCGGGCGAATTTCCAGGTACGAATGATTTCCAGACGGTCGATATCCGACAAGTCCCCGGTAAACGGGGCAAACGGTGCCGCCAGTCGAACAATGCGCTGCGCCGCCTGATCCAGCAGCGGCTGGCCGGAAGACTCCAGCACCAGCACTTCATACAGCGAGCCGTCGCGGTTGATCGAAACCATCAGGCGCAAATTGCCGTAGATCTGCTTGCGCCGTGCTTCTTCGGGGTAATTGAGGTTGCCGATGCGTTCGACCTTCTTGCGCCAGTCGTCCTTGTACCAGGCACCCTTGTCGCGCATGGTCGATGCCGCACTCAAGCGGTGAATGCGCGGGCGCTTGGCGTACAGCTGTTGTTCCTTGGCCAGTTCCGCTTCGAGGCTGGCGATGTCGCTGGACAGCTGCGAGCTGTCGAATTCCGGTGCGTCGACCGTCGGTTTAACCTCGGTCTTGGTTTCTTCTTTCTTGGTCGGTGCCTTTTTCGGCTTCGGCGCGACGGTGGTCACCGCAGCCTTGGGCGCGGCCTCCTGCACTTCCGGCTTGGCGGCCGGGGGCGGGGTGACTTTTTTGACCTGATTGTCCTGGAACGGCGCGACCTCAGTGGTCTTCGGGATCGCCTTCTTGTCCAGCGTGCCGCTGCCTTCCTGATTCTCCTGTGCGAGAAAGTCAGCCTTCTGCGGCTTCTTTTCGCTCTTGAAGGTAGCGAGGGTGATTTCCAGGGTTTTGCTGATTTGCTTGGGCTCGACCATCGTGAAGCCGACGCCGAGCAGCAGCGCCAAATGGATCAGCGCCGCGAGGAATAGGGTAAATCCGAGGCGATCGGCTGGGCGCACGCCACGGTGGGCGAGTTCTGCGGGCAGATCGGACGGGAGGGTCATAACAGAAAAACCAACATCGCGTTTTTACGGGCTCGGCATGATAACGCAATGTTGGTTTTTAGCTGCAAGCGACTAGCTTCAAGCGACAAGCTGCACACCACTGGCTTCAAGCTTGCTGCTTGCGGCTCGAGGCTTGCAGCTTCTTCTCGATCGCGTCCATCAGCAGGCCGCCAATGTCGGTGCCGAAGGCGTTGTCGATCTCACGGATGCAAGTCGGGCTGGTGACGTTGATTTCGGTCAGGCTTTCACCGATGACATCGAGACCAACGAACAGCAGACCTTTCTCACGCAGGGTCGGACCGACCTGTGCAGCAATCCAGCGATCCTTGTCGGTCAGCGGACGCGCTTCGCCACGGCCACCGGCCGCCAGGTTGCCACGGGTTTCGCCCTGCGCCGGAATCCGCGCCAGGCAGTAATCCACCGGCTCGCCGTCGATCATCAGAATGCGTTTGTCACCGTCCTTGATCGCTGGCAGGTAGGCCTGGCCCATGATCTGCTGGCCACCGAGGGCGGTCAGGGTTTCCAGAATCACCGACAGGTTCGGGTCGCCTGCGCGGTGGCGGAAGATCGAAGTACCGCCCATGCCGTCCAGCGGCTTGAGGATCACGTCGCCGTGCTTGGCGGCGAATTCACGCAGCACGTCGGCGCGGCGGCTGACGATGGTTGGCGGCGTGCACTGCGGGAACAGCGTGGCGAACAGCTTTTCATTGCAGTCGCGCAGGCTCTGCGGCTTGTTCACCACCAGCACGCCAGCGGTTTCGGCCTGTTCGAGCAGGTAAGTGGAGTAAACGAACTCCATGTCGAACGGCGGATCCTTGCGCATCAGGATCACGTCCAGATCGCTCAGCAGGTTGTCCTGCTCGGCGTCCAGTTCGAACCATTTTTCCGGGTTGGCGAAGACTTTCAGCGGCTTCATGCGCGCCCGGGCCTGACCTTCACCCTGATACAGGTCACGCTGTTCCATATAGAACAGTTCCCAGCCACGCTTCTGCGCGGCCAGCAGCATGGCCAGCGAGCTATCCTTTTTATAGGAGATGCTGGCGATAGGGTCCATGACAATCCCGACGCGAACGCTCATTGGGTTTTCCTCGAAAATTGGCTACCGGATCGGTATTGAAAAAGTGCCGCCAGAGTGGCGCCGGGCGGGTTTTCGGTCAAGGGAAAACCCGTCGATAGATTGCATCTGGAGACTGTGCTAAAAAGGCTGCCAAGCAGTGCTGGCCCTTGAACATCAAGGGTTTCCAGCCATTACTCATCGCAAAACGGACAATTTGATTCGCAAAGGCGACGGTAGAGCCCTCTTATGGAACAGCAGTCCAGCGCCTTGAAGGTCATGGTCATCGACGACTCGAAAACGATTCGTCGCACCGCCGAAACCTTATTGAAGAATGTCGGCTGCGAAGTGATCACGGCGATCGACGGTTTCGACGCGTTGGCGAAGATCGCCGACAACCATCCCGGGATCATTTTTGTCGACATCATGATGCCGCGTCTGGATGGTTATCAGACCTGCGCTTTAATCAAGAACAACAGTGCGTTCAAGGCGACGCCGGTGATCATGCTGTCATCGCGTGACGGGCTGTTCGACAAGGCCAAGGGGCGGATTGTCGGTTCTGATCAATTTTTGACCAAGCCTTTCAGCAAGGAAGAACTGCTCAACGCGATCCAGGCCCATGTTCCGGGCTTCGCCGCCGTTTTGCCGCAGTAAGACACGTACAGTGACGCTCGGCCAGCGGGCCGGGGGTCGACAAGAAAAATGGGGAAAACCATGGCACGTATCCTGATCGTCGATGATTCGCCGACTGAAATGTACAAACTCACCGGCATGCTCGAAAAGCACGGCCATGAAGTGCTCAAAGCCGAAAACGGCGCCGACGGCGTGGCCCTGGCCCGTCAGGAAAAACCCGACGCGGTATTGATGGACATCGTCATGCCCGGCCTCAATGGTTTTCAGGCGACTCGTCAACTGACCAAAGATCCGGAAACCGGACACATCCCGGTGATCATCATCACCACCAAGGATCAGGAAACCGACAAGGTCTGGGGCACCCGCCAGGGCGCCAAGGACTACCTGACCAAACCGGTCGACGAAGACACCCTGATCAAGACCCTGAACAACGTGCTCGAAGGCTGATCGCGCGACCATGAGCGAATCGCTGACCGCGTTCGAACTGCTCTGGCAAATCGACCAGCGTTGCCGCTTGCTGGCGGCGGACCTGCCGTCGCAACCGGCGCGCCAGGATCGCTGGAGCGGCATCGGCTTTCGCCTTGGCGAGCATTGGTATGTGGCGCCGATGGGCGAAGTCAGCGAAGTGCTGCACGAGCCGCGTTTCACTCAGTTGCCCGGCGTCAAGCCGTGGGTCAAGGGTGTGGCTAACCTGCGCGGGCGGCTGCTGCCGATCATGGATCTGTGCGGCTTCTTCGGGCATGAACTGTCGCCGTTGCGTAAACAGCGGCGGGTCTTGGTGGTAGAGCATGGCGATGTGTTTGCCGGGTTGATGGTCGATGAGGTTATTGGTCTGCAGCATTTCGAGCAGGACAGTTTCGAACCGATCTCGATCAGCAAGCGCCAGGGCTCGAAGGCCGAGTTCGTCAAAGGCTATTTCCGCCGCGAGCAGAACTGGCGGGTGTTCAGCTTGTTCGCGTTGGCGAAATCCCCGGTGTTCATGAGCATTGCGATATAGCCGTTACAACAAAGATCCCTTGTAGGAGTGAGCCTGCTCGCGATTCAGGCACCGCGGTGTATCAAGTACACCGCGTTATCGTTCAATCGCGAGTAGGCTCACTCCTACAGGTTCTACCGGTGAGCTTCAAACAGGCGAGGACCGATGACAAAAGCAAAAACAGGCAAGCCGGCGGAAGGATCGCGTAGTCGCTCGCAGATCATCGTGCTGTTCATCGCACTGATCGTGTTCATCATGCTGCTGTTCGCCAACTTCGCTTACCTAAACACCCAGGCGAACTACGACAAACAGTACATCGGCCACGCCGGTGAATTGCGCGTGCTCTCGCAACGCATCGCCAAGAACGCGACCGAAGCCGCCGCTGGCAAGGCGGCCGCGTTCAAGCTGCTCAGCGATGCGCGCAACGATTTCGCCCAGCGCTGGGGTTACCTGAAGAAGGGCGACCCGGCCACCGGCCTGCCTCCCGCCCCGGCCACCGTGCGCCCGGAAATGCGCGCGGTGCAGCTCGACTGGGAGCGCCTGCTGAAAAACACCGACGCGATTCTTTCCAGCGAGCAGACTGTGCTGTCGCTGCATCAGGTCGCCGCGACTTTGGCCGAAACCGTGCCGCAGTTGCAGATCGAATACGAAAAAGTCGTCGAAATCCTCCTCCAGCGCGGTGCTCCGGCGGCGCAAGTGGCGATGGCCCAGCGCCAATCGCTGCTGGCCGAACGTATCCTCGGCGCGGTCAACACCGTGCTCGCCGGCGACGAAAACTCCCAGCAAGCCGCCGATGCCTTCGGCCGTGATGCCACCCGTTTCGGCCAAGTGCTCAACGGCATGCTGCAAGGCAATCCGACGCTGAAAATCAGCCAGGTCGAAGACCGTGACGCCCGTGCGCGTTTGAGCGAGATTTCCGAGCTATTCCAGTTCGTTTCCGGCTCGGTGGATGAAATCCTCGAAACCTCGCCGGAGCTGTTCAAAGTCCGTGAATCGGCGAGCAACATCTTCAGCCTCTCGCAAACCCTGCTCGACGAGGCCTCGCACCTCGCCACCGGTTTCGAAAATCTTGCCGGCGGACGCAATACCGACACCATCGGCGGCTACGTTCTTGGCTTGCTGGCGCTGGCCTCGATCATCCTCATCGGTCTGGTCATGGTCCGCGAGACCAATCGCCAGTTGCGTGAAACCGCCGAGAAGAACGAGCGCAACCAGAACGCGATCATGCGTCTGCTCGACGAGATCGAAGACCTCGCCGACGGCGATCTTACCGTGACCGCTTCGGTGACCGAAGACTTCACCGGCACTATCGCCGACTCGATCAACTATTCCGTCGACCAACTGCGCGATCTCGTCGCGACGATCAACCTCACTGCCGGTCAGGTCGCCGCAGCGGTGCAGGAAACCCAGGCCACCGCCATGCACCTGGCCCAAGCCTCGGAGCATCAGGCTCAACAGATTTCCGAAGCGTCGACGGCGATCAGTGACATGGCCGAATCCATCGATCAGGTCTCGGCCAACGCCGCCGAGTCTTCAGCGGTGGCGGAGCGTTCCGTGGAGATCGCCAACAAGGGCAACGAGGTGGTGCACAACACCATCCACGGCATGGACAATATTCGCGAACAGATTCAGGACACCGCCAAACGCATCAAGCGTCTCGGCGAGTCGTCGCAGGAAATCGGCGACATCGTCAGCCTGATCGACGACATTGCCGACCAGACCAACATCCTCGCCCTTAACGCGGCGATTCAGGCGTCGATGGCCGGTGACGCCGGGCGCGGTTTTGCTGTGGTCGCTGACGAAGTGCAGCGCCTCGCCGAACGTTCGTCCGCTGCTACCCGGCAGATCGAAACCCTGGTGCGGGCGATTCAGACCGACACCAATGAAGCCGTGATTTCCATGGAGCAAACCACCACTGAAGTGGTGCGCGGCGCGCGACTGGCGCAGGATGCCGGTGTGGCCCTGGAAGAAATCGAAGGCGTATCGAAGACCCTTGCGGCGCTGATTCAAAGCATCTCCAACGCAGCGCAGCAGCAGACGACTTCGGCGGGGCAGATCTCGCTGACGATGAACGTGATCCAGCAGATCACCTCGCAGACCTCGTCCGGCTCCACGGCCACCGCCGAGAGCATCGGCAACCTGACGAAAATGGCCAGTCAGCTACGGCGTTCGGTGTCCGGCTTCACCTTGCCGGCGGCGACAGATAAAGCGTGAGTGGAGTGGTTATGGGTGATCGGCACGACTATGTGGCCCTCGAATGGGTCAAAGGCGAAATTGCCGAAACGCTGAAGCAGGCGCATCAGGCGATTGAAGCCGTGCTCGATGATCCGCAGGTTTTTCCCGGGCTGGACGAGTGCCTGGATTACATCCATCAGGTCCATGGCAGCCTGCAGATGGTCGAGTTCTACGGCGCAGCCTTGCTCGCCGAAGAAATGGAACATCTGGTCGAAGCCCTGCAGCACGAACGCGTCAGCTATCGCGACGAAGCGCTGCATCTGTTGCTGCAAGCCCTTGGGCAATTGCCGATCTACCTCGACCGTGTGCAGAGCGCCCGCCGAGATTTGCCGCTGGTGGTGTTGCCGTTGATCAACGATCTGCGCAGCGCCCGGGGCGAAAGCCTGCTCTCGGAAACCAGCCTGTTCAGCCCGCAATTACCCGAATTACCGCCGCTCAGCGTAGAGACGTTGGCACTGCTGGAACCGGCGGAACTGCGGAATGTGCTGCGCAAACTGCGCCAGATGCTGCAAATGGCTTTGGTCGGTTTGCTGCGCGAGCAGGATGACCAGACCCACCTCGGTTATCTGGCCAAAGTCTTCACCCGCCTCGAAGCGCTGAGCGGTGATTCGCCGCTGAGCCCGCTGTGGCAAGTCGCCTCGGCGCTGGTCGAAGGCATGCGCGAAGGCGTGATCGCCAACAGCCCGGCGCTGCGCAGCCTGTTCAAGGACGCCGACAAAGAACTCAAACGCCTGCTCGAGCAGGGCATGACCGGGCTCAATCAGCCGGCGCCTGCGGAGCTGCTGAAAAGCCTGTTGTTCTATATTGCCAAAGCCGAACATCCCACCGGGCAGATGCTGACCATGAAAGATCGCTACTCGCTGGACGACGCGTTGCCCGACAGCGCGATGGTCGACGAAGAACGCGCGCGCCTGGCCGGCCCCGACCGCGATGCGATGCGCTCGGTGCTGGCTGCCTTGTGTGAAGAACTGGTGCGGGTCAAGGAGCGCCTCGATCTGTTCGTGCGCAGCGACCGCCAGCACACCTCGGATCTGGAAAGCCTGCTCGCACCGCTGCGACAGATTGCCGACACCCTCGCCGTGCTCGGTTTTGGCCAGCCGCGCAAAGTGATCATCGATCAATTGGCCGTGGTGCTCAGCCTTGCCCAAGGCCAGCGCGAACCGAATGACGCGATCCTGATGGACGTTGCCGGTGCGCTGCTTTATGTCGAAGCAACGCTGGCCGGAATGGTCGGCACCGTCGAGCCGGAAAGCCCGGAAGATTCGCGCCTGCCGACCACCGACCTGACGCAGATCCATCAGATCGTCATCAAGGAAGCACGCATCTGCCTGCAACAGGCCAAGGACATGATCGTCGACTACATCGACGCCGATTGGGATCGCCAGCACCTGCAACCGTTGCCGGCGTTGCTGACTCAGGTGCGTGGGGCACTGGCGATGATTCCGCTGAGCCGGGCGGCGAGTCTGGTCGAGGCGTGCACCGGGTTTATCCGCGAACATTTGCTGCTCGATCCGCATGAGCCGGGTTGGGAACAACTCGATCGTCTGGCGGATGTCATCAGCAGCCTTGAGTACTACCTCGAACGCTTGAGCGATGACCCACAGGCAGCGGGCGAACAACTGCTGGATGTGGCGCAGAAATCCCTCGCTAGTCTGGGCTTTTTTCCCGATGAGCAGCCCGGCGCACAGCATGTGCCGGTACTCGACGACGTGCTCAGCCCCAGCGAAGCGCTGGTGATGCAGGACATGCAGGCGCTTGATGACCCGGAAATCGTGCAGTCGCTGGCCGATGTTCTGGCCAGCCCGGTGTCAGCGGTCAATCCGCCTGCACTGATTACACCCGGCAACCTGATGCCGCCGCCGGCCGATGAAGAACCGGTCGACGATGAGCTGCGCGAGGTGTTCCTTGAGGAGACCGACGAGGTCCTCGAAGTCCTCCACGAATACCTGCCGCGCTGGACCGCCAATCCGCAGGATCGTGACGCGCTGACTGAACTGCGCCGCGCCTTCCACACCCTCAAGGGCAGCGGGCGCATGGTCCGCGCGCTGATCCTCGGTGAGCTGGCGTGGGCAGTGGAAAACCTGCTCAACCGCGTGCTCGAACAAAGCGTCGAACCCGGCTCGGTGGTGCAGCAACTGCTTACCGACACCGTGCTGTTGCTGCCCGAGTTGATCAGCGAATTCGCCACTAACAGCCAACGGCAGCGCAGCGATGTCGACCAACTCGCTGCCCGTGCTCACGCCTTGGCCAAGGGTGATGAACCGCTGGCTGCCGAAGACGTCGACGATGTCGCGGCGCTCGATCCGCTGTTGCTGGAAATCTTCCGCAAAGAAGCCGAGACCCACCTAGCCAGTCTCAATCGTTTTCTTGATCAGGCCGCCGAACACGTGCCGTTGCAAGCCAGCGACGAGTTGCAGCGCGCCTTGCATACGCTCAAGGGCAGCGCCTCGATGGCTGGCGTATTGCCGATTGCCGAACTCGCTGCACCGCTCGATCAACTGGCCCGCGAGTTCAAGGCGCACCAGTTGCCGCTGGACCTCGACGAAGTGGAATTGCTCCTCGAGGCCGAGGGCCTGTTCCGCGTCGGCCTGCGTCAGCTCAAGCATGATCCGCTGGCACCGATTGTCGGTGCGCAGTCGCTGATCAAACGCTCGGAAACCCTGCTCGCCGAGCGTCTGGCGTCGATCCTCGATGCGCCCAATACCGGCCTGCGGATCAAGCGCGATCCGCAACTGATCAATAACTTCCTCGCTAAAGGCATGGATATCCTGCTGGATGCTGAGAGCCTGCTACAACGCTGGCAGCAACACCCCGGCGAGCGTCAGGAACTCAGCGCCTTGCTGGATGAACTGACCACCCTCGGCGAAGGCGCGCACATGGCCGATCTGCTGCCGGTCGACGTGCTGTGTGAAGCCTTGCTCGACCTGTATGGCGCGGTCGAAGAAAGCAGCCTGGCGGTCAGTGAACGGTTTTTCCAGGAAGCGCAAAACGCTCACGAAGCGCTGATCAACATGCTCGACGAACTGGCTGCCGGCCAGGAAGTCACGCCGCAGCCCGAACGTATTCGGGCGCTGCATGATCTGCTTGATGAGAGCCTCGATCCTTCGTCGATGGGCCTGATTCGCAGCGATGGCAGCCGCACCCTGAGCATCCGTGAACTGGGCAGCGCCACCGCTGAGTTGCAGCAAAAGGCAACGGCGCTTGAACCCGATGACGAGATTGTCGAGATCTTCCTCGAAGAGGCGGTCGACATTCTCGACAGCTCAGGCCAGGCCTTGCAGCGCTGGTTGAGCGACCCGGACAATGCCGCGCCGCTGTCCTCGTTGCAGCGCGATTTGCACACCCTCAAGGGCGGCGCGCGGATGGCCGAAGTCGAGGCCATTGGCGATCTGGCCCAGGAGCTGGAAAGCCTTTACGAAGGTCTGGTCGATCGTCGATTCAACTACAGCGAAACCTTGAGGCGTCTGCTGCTCAAGAGTCATGAGCGTTTGGCGCTGCTGCTTGAACAACTGCAACAACATCAGCCACTGACCCCGGCGCAGGATTTGATCGAAACCCTGCGTCAGGTGCGTCAAGGCCAGGCCGTCAGCGAAACGCCCCAGCCAGCGGCCGATCATGACAGCGCTGGCCACGACCCGGAGCTGCTGGAGATCTTCCTCGAAGAAGGTTTCGACATCATCGAAAACTCCGGCGCCGCGCTGCTGCGCTGGCAGGCCGAGCCGGGTAATCGTCAGGAAGTGGAAACCCTGCTGCGCGATCTGCACACCCTCAAGGGCGGCGCGCGGATGGTCGAGATCGGCCCGATCGGCGACCTCGCGCATGAGTTGGAATACCTTTATGAAAGTCTTTCCAGCGGCGTTTTGCAGCCGTCTGCAGAGCTGTTTGCACTGGTGCAACGCGGGCATGATCGTCTGGCGCAAATGCTCGATGGCGTGCGCGCCGGGCAACCGTGTCCGCCGGCCGATCGGTTGATCAATGCGATTCAGAATTTCAGCCATCCGGTGACCGTTGAAACGCCGCCAGCGTTACCGTTGCCAGCCAAGACCGAGCCCGCGCCACCGACTGCCGAAGCGGGCGCGGACATGGTCAAGGTCTCCGCCGAACTGCTCGATGAGCTGGTCAATCTGGCCGGGGAAACCTCGATCTTCCGTGGCCGTATCGAACAGCAGGTCAACGACGCACAGATCGCTCTGAACGAGATGGAAACCACCATCGAACGGATGCGCGATCAGTTACGCCGGCTCGACACCGAAACCCAGGGGCGAATTCTCAGCCGCCAGCAAGTCGACGCCGAACACCTCGGCTACGAGGAATTCGATCCGCTGGAAATGGATCGCCATTCGCAGTTGCAGCAACTGTCACGGGCGCTGTTCGAATCCGCCTCCGACTTGCTCGACCTCAAGGAAACCCTCGATCGGCGCAATCACGACGCCGAGAACCTGTTGCAGCAACAGGGCCGCATCAACACCGAATTGCAGGAGGGCCTGATGCGTACGCGCATGGTGCCGTTCGAGCGCATGTTGCCGCGCCTGAAACGCATCGTCCGCCAGGTCGCCGAAGAGCTGAACAAAGACGTCGCGTTTGTCGTCGGCAACGCTGAAGGCGAGATGGATCGCAACGTGCTGGAGCGTATGGCGGCACCGCTGGAGCACATGCTGCGCAACGCCGTCGATCATGGTCTGGAGTCCGCCGAGGTGCGGCTGGCAGCGGGTAAGCCGGCGCAAGGGCAGATCAGCCTCGACCTGTCCCGCGAGGGCGGCGACATCGTTTTCGACATTCGCGATGACGGCGCCGGGGTGCCATTGGAAGCGGTGCGCAAGAAGGCAATCAAGCGCGGCATGCTCGCGCCGGAAGCCGAGATCAGCGACCGCGACGTGTTGCAGTTCATCCTTCAGCCGGGGTTTTCCACAGCGGAAAAGATCACGCAGATTTCCGGGCGTGGCGTCGGCATGGACGTGGTGCATGAAGAGGTGCGGCAACTGGGCGGCAGCATGAGCATCGATTCGGTGCCGGGGCAGGGCGTGCATTTCCGCATTCGGCTGCCGTTCACCGTGTCGGTCAACCGTGCGCTGATGGTGCAGTGTGGCGAGGATCAATACGCGATTCCGCTGAACACCATCGAAGGTATTGTTCGCGTGTTGCCGAATGATCTGGAAGCTCACTTCCGGGTTGATCCGCCGCGCTACCAGTACGGCGGCCAGACCTATGAACTGTGCTACCTCGGCGAACTACTGAAAACCGCGCCACGGCCGAAACTGCTCGGCCAGAATCTGCCATTGCCGGTGCTGCTGGTGCACTACAACGACCGGCGCATCGCGGTGCTGGTGGATACCATGGCCGGCACCCGCGAGATCGTGGTCAAGAGCCTCGGCGCCCAATTTGCGGCGGTGCAGGGCGTGTCCGGGGCGACGATTCTTGGCGATGGCCGGGTGGTGCTGATTCTCGATTTGCTCGCGCCGATCCGCGCCATGCAGGCGCGGATTGTGCAGCCGCCGACGCTGCCGGAGGTCGACAGCGAACCGCACAAACCGCTGCTGGTGATGGTGGTCGACGACTCGGTCACCGTGCGCAAGGTCACCAGCCGTTTGCTCGAACGCCACGGCATGAACGTGCTGACCGCCAAGGACGGGGTCGACGCCATGCTGCTGCTCGAAGAGCACATGCCCGACCTGATGCTGCTCGACATCGAAATGCCGCGCATGGACGGCTTCGAAGTCGCCACCCAGGTGCGCAACGACGAACGTCTGCAACACCTGCCAATCATCATGATCACCTCACGCACCGGGCAGAAACACCGCGACCGAGCGATGGCCATCGGCGTCAACGACTACCTCGGCAAACCGTATCAAGAGTCGGTATTGCTTGAAAGCATTGCCCAGTGGAGCAAGAAACATGCATGAGCGCCGGCATAATCAGCGCAGCAGCCAGCTCACCGGGCTGTTGCTGCCGTTGGCGGATCGCAATTTGATTCTGCCTAACGTCGCCGTGGCCGAGCTGATCGACTATCAGGCCAGCGCCTTCGATCTGGACACGCCGCCGTGGTATCTCGGCAAGGTTACGTGGCGTGAGCGGCAGATTCCGTTGCTCAGTTTTGAATCGGCGTGCGGGCAGAAAATCGTCATTGGCGAGCGCGCGCGGATTGTCATCCTCAATGCCCTCGGCGGGTTGCCGGAGCTGAAGTTCATTGCGCTCCTGGTGCAGGGGATTCCGCGTTCGTACAAGCTTGATAGCCAGTTGAGTTATGTCGATGTGCCGTTGTGTGCGCTGGAGCAGGCGGCGGTGCAAGTGGGTGAACAGGTGGCGAAGGTGCCTGACTTGCTTGGGCTGGAGAAGTTGTTGGTGGAGGCGGGGCTGGTCTTCTGATCCGGAGTTTGCATTGGCCTGACTGGCCTCATCGCGAGCAGGCTCACTCCTACAGTTGGAATGCATTCCCCTGTAGGAGTGAGCCTGCTCGCGATAGCGCCTGCGGCATCCACCAAAATCCGACAGACAAATCCTCAATCCCCGCAGCGCAATAAACGCATCCAGGCACATCTGTTTAAAGACACCCGGTGTTACGGCTCCATGGCCTACAAATCCTTGCGCCGCTGCCTACGCATGCACCAGAATCCGCCGGCTTGTGCGCCTTCGGCATGCTGCGTAACTTGATTCCGTCACTGATTTCCAGTGATCGGGTTTAGTAGCCCGTCATATTTGGGGCGTATAGCTCATCAGACAGTCAGGTACTCCATACCTGCACTTTATGGTGGTTGTGCGCAGGGCGCTTCGGCGCGCCGGTTTCCCAGATCCCCGGTCTACTAACCTGCGCACAGCTGCCTCCACTTCTTTTAGTAGAGAAGCGGTGGCTAGCCCGAATGAGGATCTGGTAAATGTTCAAAGTAACGCCTAACCCGCCGGTCACCGACCCGGCATCCCCCTACGAATCCCCCGACTCCAAGAAATTCCACGAAGCCGCCGAACGCGCCCTCGACCATTATCTCGGCCCGACCAACGCCGATCTGATGGCCACGCCCTACACCCCCAACACGCTGTACATGGCCAACCCCAATGCCGACACCGAGTCCCTGCTGGCCGACGCCAGCGAAACCCTCGGTTCGGCTACGGTGATGCTCAACAACCATGCGGCAATGGTGGAGGGTACGCACCGCAAGACTGTGCAGGGTATTGCTCAGGTGGTGATGGTGGCGGAGATGGCCGTCAATCGTTTGTTGGATAGGTTGGTGCCGACGGAGTAGCGAAAAAGCTGACCCTCACCCCAGCCCTCTCCCGGAGGGAGAGGGGGCCGACCGAGGTGTCTGGCGTCATACATCGACCTGAAAAACCGAGTCGATTATGGATCTGGTGAACCTGGTAAATTCTGGATTCAGTACAACATTCCCAGGTCGGCGCAATTCCCGAATATCCCCCAATCGGTCCCCTCTCCCTCCGGGAGAGGGCTAGGGTGAGGGCGGTTCTTGATCATTACCCTGAGCGTAATGATTCACCACCGCGCTTGATTGATGCCCCCACCCCACACGCCTACCTTAGCTCCACGACAGCGAACCCCGTGGAGTGAGCATGACAACAACAATTTCCCCCGACTCGCGCTGGACGCGGCGGCGCGATGAGAAGCAGCGCCGCCTCGACAAGGTGCGTGGGCTGGCCGACGGTGTGGTGTTGCCCACCGACAAGATCGTCGCCGCGCTCGAAGCGCTGATTCATCCCGGCGACCGTGTGGTACTGGAGGGCAACAACCAGAAGCAAGCGGATTTCCTCTCCCGTTCGCTGGCCAAAGCCGACCCGGAAAAGCTCCACGACCTGCACATGATCATGCCCAGCGTCGGCCGCTCCGAGCACCTCGACCTGTTCGAACGCGGCATCGCCCGCAAGCTCGATTTCTCCTTCGCCGGCACCCAGAGCCTGCGCATCAGCCAGTTGCTGGAAGACGGCCTGCTGGAAGTCGGCGCGATTCACACCTACATCGAACTCTACGCCCGACTGGTGGTGGACCTGATCCCCAACGTCGTGCTCTCGGCCGGGTTCATGGCCGACCGCGCCGGCAACATCTACACCGGCCCGAGCACCGAAGACACCCCGGCACTGATCGAACCGGCGGCGTTCAGCGACGGCATCGTCATCGTCCAGGTCAACCAATTGGTCGACGACGTCAGCGAACTGCCTCGCGTTGATATTCCAGCGTCGTGGGTCGATTTCGTCGTGGTCGCCGACAAGCCGTTCTACATCGAACCGCTGTTCACCCGCGACCCACGGCACATCAAGCCTGTGCACGTGTTGATGGCGATGATGGCGATTCGCGGGATCTACGAAAAACACAACGTGCAGTCGCTCAACCACGGCATCGGTTTCAACACCGCCGCCATCGAATTGATCCTGCCGACCTACGGCGAATCCCTCGGCCTCAAAGGCAAAATCTGCCGCAACTGGACGCTGAATCCGCACCCGACATTGATCCCGGCAATCGAGAGCGGTTGGGTCGAAAGCGTGCATTGCTTCGGCACTGAGCTGGGCATGGAAAACTACATCGCCGCGCGCCCCGACGTGTTCTTCACCGGCCGCGACGGCTCGCTGCGTTCCAACCGGATGTTCTGCCAACTCGCCGGGCAGTACGCGGTGGATCTGTTTATCGGCGCGACGTTGCAGGTCGATGGCGATGGCCATTCCTCGACCGTCACCCGTGGCCGTCTCGCCGGTTTCGGTGGTGCGCCGAACATGGGCCATGACCCGCGCGGTCGCCGTCACGGCACCCCGGCGTGGCTCGATATGCGTCATGACGATTCGCAGCAACCGATGCTCGAACGCGGCAAGAAACTCGTGGTGCAAATGGTCGAGACCTTCCAGGAGGGCGGCAAACCGACCTTCGTCGAAACCCTCGACGCGGTCGAAGTGGCGAAGAAAAGCGGCATGCCGCTGGCGCCGATCATGATCTACGGCGACGACGTCACCCACCTGCTCACCGAAGAAGGCATCGCCTACCTGTACAAGGCGCGCTCGCTGGAAGAACGTCAGGCGATGATCGCCGCGGTTGCCGGCGTCACCGCCATCGGCCTGCGCCACAACCCGAAAGACACCGAACGCATGCGCCGCGAAGGCCTGATCGCTTTGCCCGAAGATCTCGGCATCCGCCGCACCGACGCCACTCGCGAACTGCTCGCAGCGAAGAGCGTGGCCGATCTGGTCGAGTGGTCCGGCGGCCTGTACAACCCGCCCGCGAAATTCAGGAGCTGGTAATGCACGCACTTAACCTGCAAGCGAAACCGCTGTCCCTGGCTGATCGATTGGCTGATCTGGCGGTGGACGCGCTGATCGACGAAGCGGATCTGTCGCCGAAACCGGCGCTGGTCGACCGTCGCGGCAATGGCGCGCACACCGATTTGCACCTGGGCCTGATGCACGCTTCGGCGCTGTCGTTGTGGCCGGCGTTCAAGGAAATGGCGGAAGCGGCGGTTGCAATCGGCGAAGTCGATTCAACGTTGCGCGAAGCGATTGGCCGGATTGGTCGTGAAGGTGAGCAATCGATGCTCGCGACCACCAACGGTGTGAACACCCATCGCGGGGCGATCTGGGCCTTGGGTCTGTTGGTGACGGCCGCTGCACTGGAACCGCAATCTTCCAGCGCCAACGCGGTATCTCTGCGCGCCGCGCGCCTAGCCTTACTAGATGACCGCCACGCACCCAAACCGTTGAGCCACGGCGCCCAAGTCGCCCTGCGTTACGGCGCCCGTGGCGCTCGCGAAGAAGCGCAACTCGGCTTCCCTTCGGTGCTGCAACGCGGCCTGCCACAACTCAAACGCAGCCGCGCCAAGAGCCACGGCGAACAGAACGCCCGGCTCGACGCCTTGCTCGCAATCATGACCAACCTCGCCGACACCTGCGTGCTTTACCGCGCCGGCGAAGAGGGTCTGCACGCCATGCAGTCCGGCGCGCAAGCGGTGCTCAACGCCGGTGGCAGCGCCAGCCTCAGCGGACGCCGTCGCTTGCACGAACTGGATCAACAACTCATCGCATTGAATGCCTCGCCCGGTGGCGCCGCCGACTTGCTCGCCGCCACGCTGCTGCTCGACCGTATCGAGCGCGACGGCAACTCTCAGGGAGCGTTTTGATGGAAACCCTATCGTTTGAATTCCCCGCCGGGCAGCCGCCACGCGGTCGCGCGCTGGTCGGTTGTGTCGGCTCGGGTGATCTAGAAGTGCTGATCGAACCGGGTCTGGCCGGCAAGCTGACGATCAATGTGCAGACCTCGGTCAACGGCGCGCAGCTGCGCTGGCAGCACCTGTTTGCACGGATGTTCGACGGCACCACGCCGCCGGCGATGGCCATCGATATCCACGATTTCGGCGCGACGCCGGGGGTGGTGCGCTTGCGTCTGGAACAAGGTTTCGAGGAGATCGGCCATGACTGACAGCGCAGCGTTGCTCAACAAACACAGCTTCGTCGAACTCGGCGCGCGGCAACGGGCGAAAGCCTTGCTCGATGCCGGCAGCTTTCGCGAATTGCTCGATCCGTTTCAACGGGTGATGTCGCCGTGGCTGGAACGTCAGGGCGTGGTGCCGCAGGCCGATGACGGCGTGGTAATCGCAAAGGGCAGCCTCGATGGTTTGCCGGTGGTCATTGCCGCGATTGAAGGTGCATTTCAGGGCGGCAGCCTTGGCGAAGTCGGCGGGGCGAAGATTGCCGGAGCGCTGGAGCTGGCGGCTGAAGACAACCGTAAAGGCATTCCGACGCGCGCGGTGTTGCTGCTGGAAACCGGCGGCGTGCGCTTGCAGGAGGCCAATCTTGGGTTGGCGGCGATTGCTGATATTCATGCGGCGATTGTCGATTTGCAGCAGTACCAACCGGTGGTTGGCGTGGTAGCGGGTAGCGTTGGTTGCTTTGGCGGCATGTCGATTGCGGCGGCGCTGTGCAGCTATTTGCTGGTGACTCAGGAAGCACGACTCGGTTTGAACGGTCCGCAAGTGATTGAGCAGGAAGCCGGGATCGAAGAATACGACTCGCGCGACCGTCCGTTCATCTGGAGCCTGACCGGTGGCGAACAGCGTTTCGCCAGTGGTCTGGTCGATCGTTATGTCGCCGATGACGTGGCGAAGATTCGTCAGCAGGTCGGCGAATTGCTCCAACAAGGTTTGCCGGCGCAGCCACGCAGCCAACGCGCTGAGTGGTTCCTGCAACGCCTTGGCAGTCTGAACACTGACCCGCAAATCGAACCGTCGGTGGTTCGCGATCTGTATCAAGGAGAGCGCTCATGAGCGGTTATTCATTGCGCGGTTTGAACTGGTTCAACGCCTTGAGCGCGGGCGCTGTCGCGGTCGAAGGGCTGCCGGCCTCGTTGAAGGTTGCTGACGGTGAGCTGGGGCGTTTCATCGCTGTGGTGGCTGACCCGGACAATCGTTTTCCTCGCGCTCGCAACGGCGAGGTCGGCTTGCTTGAAGGCTGGGGTCTGGCCAAGGCTGTGGATGACGCGATCACTGCTGATCGTGATAAAGCGCAGAAACGCCCGATCATCGCCATCGTCGATGTGCCGAGCCAGGCTTATGGTCGGCGTGAAGAAGCCCTCGGTATTCATCAGGCACTGGCCGGTGCGGCGGACAGTTATGCCCGCGCGCGTCTGGCTGGGCATCCGGTGATTGCGTTGCTGGTCGGTAAGGCGATGTCCGGGGCGTTTCTGGCGCACGGTTATCAGGCCAATCGTTTGATCGCGCTGCGCGATCCCGGCGTGATGGTGCATGCGATGGGCAAGGCGTCGGCGGCGCGGGTGACGTTGCGCAGTGTTGAAGAGCTGGAAGCGCTGGCCGCCAGTGTGCCGCCGATGGCTTATGACATTGACAGTTACGCGAGCCTCGGATTGCTTTGGGAAACCCTGTCGGTTGAGCAGATTGAACAGCCGACGGCGGAGGATCTGGCACGGGTGAAGGAATGCCTCAAGCAAGCCATCGGCGATATTTCCAGCACTGACTTGAGCAATCGTCTCGGCGCGAAGAATCGTGCTGCTTCCAGCCGTGTACGCGAACTGCTGAGGGCGCAGTGGTGAACACGCCTCTGGCCCACGATCTGCTCTGGGGTATGACCCCGGCGCAGTTGCCGGCGGATGCGCCGCTGTGGGCAGTCGCGTCATTGGCCACCGGGCAACCGGTGGTGGTGCGGCGGGCGTTGAGCGCTGAAGGTTTTGTCGCGGTCGGCGTTCGCGGTGTGTCGCGCGAACAGCGGCTGGCGGCGTTTATGGCGGTCGATTCGATTGCCTGTCGCGTCAGTCCGGAAGCGCTTTGTCATGTCGACAGCGAGCGCGATTTGCCAGTGATTCAGGCACTCAAACAACTGCGGCCGAGGCTCGACGATTGCGGTTGGGTCTGGGGTGTCAGCGGCAGTGTCGGGTTTGAATTGGCCAGTGGTTTTACCGCAATGCACACGGCCAGTGACCTCGATTTGATTCTGCGTACACCGCAACTGATCACTCGTAATCAGGCATGCAAACTCGTGGAGCTTTTCGATCAAGCTGTGTGCCGGGTCGACCTGCAATTGCAGACGCCGTTTGGTGCTGTGGCTTTGCGTGAATGGGCCAGCGGTTCGGCACGCGTGCTGCTGAAAAATGCCCATCAGGCTTGCCTGGTGATCGATCCGTGGAATCCGCAGGAGCAGGCAGCGTGAGCAGTTTGCTGGTGTTCCCCGGCCAGGGCGCGCAGCAGGCGGGAATGCTTCAGCGTTTGCCCCGCGAGACCTTGGTCGAGGCCAGCGATGTGCTTGGTGAGGATGTTTTGCTGCTCGATTCCAGCGAAGCATTGCGCACGACAAGGGCGGTTCAGCTCTGCCTGCTGATCGCCGGAGTCGCTGCTTCGCGGCAGTTGTTGCAGGACGGACTGACGGCGGACTACGTCGCCGGCCTGTCCATCGGCGCTTACCCGGCAGCAGTGGTTGCCGGCGCTTTGAGCTTCAGCGATACGTTGCATCTGGTCAGCCTGCGCGGTGAGTTGATGCAGCAGGCTTATCCACAAGGCTACGGCATGACCGCGATTATCGGCCTGCAGTTATCTACAGTCGAAACGCTGCTGGCGCAGGTGCACAGCGAGGATACGCCGGTGTATCTGGCCAACATCAACGCCGACAACCAAGTGGTGATTGCCGGCAGTGATGAGGCGATGCAAACCGTAGCCGAACTGGCGCGCAGTCGTGGCGCTGGTCTGGCGAAACGTCTGGCGGTGAGCGTGCCGTCGCACTGTCCGCTGCTGGAGGCACCTGCACAAACCCTCGCCGAGGCCTTCGCCAAAGTTGAATTGAGGACTCCGAAAATCGCTTACCTGAGCGGCAGCCGCGCGCGTCCGGTGATCAACGTCGAAGCGCTGCGCGACGACCTCGCTTTCAACATGTGCCGCGTGGTGGATTGGCGCGGCACCGTGCAAAGCGCCTACGAGCGCGGCGTGCGTTTACAGATCGAAATGCCGCCCGGTGCGGTGCTGACCGGGCTGGCGCGCCGGGTGTTCGAGCAGGGCACCGTGACTGCCTTTGACAGTGCGCGCCTCGACACCTTGCAGGCGCTGTTACGAGAGGAGGGTGGCCGCCAACTCTAAAACCGCCGACTCAAGCTTCGAACAACAAAAACAACATTCGACGATGCACTTTGAGGACTACAACAATGATTATTTACGGTGTGGCGCTGCTCGCGATCTGTACGCTGGCAGGGGTGATCATGGGTGACATGCTCGGCGTGTTGTTGGGCGTCAAATCCAATGTCGGCGGGGTCGGCATCGCCATGATCCTGTTGATCTGCGCGCGGTTGTGGATGCAGAAACGCGGTGGGATGACCAAGGAATGCGAGATGGGCGTCGGCTTCTGGGGCGCGATGTACATTCCTGTGGTGGTGGCGATGGCTGCGCAACAAAACGTTGTCACTGCGCTGCACGGTGGGCCGGTGGCGGTGTTGGCGGCGATTGGTTCGGTGGTGGTCTGTGGCTGCACGATTGCCTTGATCAGCCGCACGCATAAAGGCGAGCCATTGCCTGACGAGCCGGCGGAAATCTCCCCGGTCGGCACGCCAGTAGGAGGTCGCTGATATGTGGGATCTCATCGAGAAAGGTCTGGAACACAACGGGCTGGTTACTGCATTCGCCTTTGTCGGCGTGATCATGTGGGTGTCGGTGGTGCTCTCTAAGCGCCTGACGTTCGGGCGTATTCACGGCTCGGCGATTGCCATCGTTATTGGTCTGGTACTGGCCTGGGTCGGCGGCACCATGACCGGCGGGCAGAAGGGCCTGGCGGACCTGACGTTATTCTCCGGCATCGGCCTGATGGGCGGGGCGATGCTGCGTGACTTTGCGATTGTGGCCACGGCGTTTGAAGTGCAGGCGACCGAGGCGAAGAAGGCCGGAATGATTGGTGTAGTTGCGCTGCTGCTGGGCACGATTCTGCCGTTCATTGTCGGCGCGTGCATGGCCTGGGCGTTTGGTTATCGTGATGCGGTGAGCATGACCACCATTGGCGCCGGGGCGGTGACTTACATCGTTGGGCCAGTGACCGGCGCGGCGATTGGTGCGACCTCGGATGTGATGGCGCTGTCGATTGCCACCGGGTTGATCAAGGCGATTCTGGTGATGGTCGGCACGCCGGTCGCGGCGCGCTGGATGGGCCTGGATAACCCGCGTTCGGCGATGGTGTTTGGTGGATTGGCCGGGACGGTGAGTGGGGTGACGGCGGGGCTGGCGGCGACGGATCGGCGGTTGGTGCCTTATGGGGCGTTGACGGCTACGTTTCATACCGGACTTGGCTGCTTGCTGGGGCCATCGTTGTTGTTCTTCATTGTTCGCGGGATTGTGGGCTGAAAATCAAAAGCCCCTCACCCTAGCCCTCTCCCGGGGGGAGAGGGGACTGACCGAGGTGTTTTGGCGTTATACATCGACCTGAAAGTCCTGAGTCGAACTCAGGCTTTGAGACCCATGGAGATCTGCTCCCTCTACCCCTTGAGGGAGAGGGGACTGACCGAGGTGGATGTTGGAGGTACGCCGACCTGAAATTCCTGAGTCGAACTCAGGTTTTGAAAAGCCCCCGATCTGCTCCCTTTCCCCCTCGCCCCCTTGGGGGAGAGGGCTGGGGTGAGGGGGTAGCTGTTGATCTTGATCTTGATCTAAACCCCAGCCTGCCGATTGGCATACATCCGACACTCCGCCAGCAACGCCAGCAAATTCGGATCCCTTTCCTTGGCCTTCAAAAACACCACACCAATGTGCTGCTGCAACCGGTACTTCTCCTGCAACGGAATCAGCTTCACCCGGTTCTCATAGACCGCAGCAATCCTCCCCGGCAGCAACGCATAACCCACCCCCGAGCTGACCATGCTCAGCAGCGTGAAGATGTCATTCACCTGCATCGCCACCTTCGGCTCGAACCCCGCCTGCTTGAACACCCGGTTACCGTCCTGATGCGTAGCAAAGCCCTGGGTCAGGGTGATGAACGTTTCATCGCGCACCTCAGCCAGATCCACTTCACTGCGCTGGGCGAACTTTGAATCTGCCGGTGTGGCGAGGAAGATGTCGTCGGAAAACAGCGCAATCTGCTCGCAATCCGGGTCGTTGATGCTGTCATCCAGCGACACCAGAATCGCGTCGACTTCCATGTTTTTCAGCTTGTACAGCAGATCGATGTTCGAGCCGAGGATCAGGTCGATGTTGAGTTCGCTGCGGCGGATCTTCAGGCCCATGATCAGTTGCGGCACGGTTTTCACGGTCAGTGAGTACAGCGAGCCGAGTTTGAAGCGTTCAGCCGAGAACCCGGCGGCTTCGCGGGTCAGGCGCACGCTTTCGACCACGTCATTGATCAGCTTCTGCGCGCGTTCTTCCAGCACGTAAGCACTTTCCAGCGGCGTCAGGTTGCGGCCTTCATGTTTGAACAGTGGGCAGCGCAGGGCACTTTCCAGCGAATGAATGGCGCGGTGCACGCTGACGTTGCTGGTCTGCAACTCGGCAGCGGCGCGGGCGAGGTTGCCGGTGCGCATGAAAGCGAGGAACACCTCGAGTTTTTTCAGGGTCAATTCTTCGTCGATCAGCACGGCGCGGACTCTTTTTGGTATCGGCCGATTGTGCACGGAAGATCAAGAGATCGCAGCCTTCGGCAGCTCCTCCAGGGGATCGTGTTCAACAGAAACATTGCGCTTTTACGCTCAAGGCCCGAGCCTTGCGCGCTGCGGTAACGAATGTGAGGTGAGCAATACATGTATCACGGAGAAAAACTCAACGCCTGGACCCATCTGGTCGGGGCAGTGGCAGCGTTTATCGGCGGCGTCTGGATGCTGGTGATTGCCAGCCTCGATGGCAGCCCGTGGAAGATTGTCAGTGTGGCGATTTACGCGTTTACCTTGCTGGTGCTCTACAGCGCCTCGACCGTGTACCACAGCGTGCGCGGGCGCAAGAAAGCGATCATGAAGAAGGTTGATCACTTTTCGATCTACCTGTTGATTGCCGGCAGTTACACGCCGTTCTGCCTGGTGACCCTGCGCGGGCCGTGGGGCTGGACGTTGTTCGGGATTGTCTGGGGGCTGGCGTTGATCGGCATCCTGCAAGAGATCAAACCGCGTTCGGAAGCGCGGATTCTGTCGATCGTGATTTATGCGGTGATGGGCTGGATTGTATTGGTGGCGGTGAAGCCGTTGATTGCGGCGCTGGGCACGACAGGTTTTGCCTGGCTGGCGTCGGGCGGGGTTTTGTACACGGTGGGGATTATCTTTTTTGCTTTGGATCACCGGTTGCGGCATGCGCACGGGATCTGGCATTTGTTCGTGATCGCGGGGAGTTTGCTGCACTTTGTCGCGATTCTGTTTTATGTCCTCTAGAGACGCCACCATCCCCCTGTAGGAGTGAGCCTGCTCGCGATTGCGTCCGGCCAGTCAACAGTGTTTTTGACTGATAGACCGCTATCGCGAGCAGGCTCACTCCTACAGGGGAACGTATTCCAATTGTGGATTTAGAAATCACCCCAGAGTTGTTGGGCCACTGCCAGTGCAACCACTGGCGCCGTCTCGGTGCGCAACACCCGCGGGCCGAGGCGGGCGGCGTGGAAACCGTTGCCTTTGGCCTGCTCGACTTCGGCATCCGTCAAACCGCCCTCAGGCCCGATCAGGAACGCTAGCGTCGCCGGTTTGGCATGACTCACCAACGGCTCGGCCACCGGGTGCAGCACCAGTTTCAACTCCGCTTCGGTCTGCTTGATCCAGTCCGCCAGCAACACCGGCGGATGAATCACCGGCACTCGCGAACGACCACATTGCTCACACGCACTGATCGCCACTTGGCGCCAGTGCAGCAGGCGTTTGTCGGCGCGTTCGTCCTTGAGGCGGACTTCGCAGCGGTCACTGAAGATCGGCGTAATTTCATTTACGCCCAGTTCGGTGGCTTTCTGAATTGCCCAATCCATGCGCTCGCCTCGGGACAAGCCCTGGCCGAGGTGGATGTGCAGCGGCGATTCGACCTGACCGGCGAATTGCTCGTCGATCTGCACGGTCACGCGCTTCTTGCCGACTTCCAGCAGGGCGCCGCGAAACTCATGGCCAGAACCGTCGAACAATTGCACCGCATCGCCCTCGGCCATGCGCAGCACGCGGCTGATGTAATGCGCCTGGGCCTCCGGCAATTCGTGTTCGCCGGTGCTCAGGGGGGCGTCGATAAAGAAGCGGGACAGTCTCATTTCGGGTCTCTGGAAAGATGTGAATCAGTTGGATCGGTGTCGACTTCATTCGCGAGCAGGCTCGCTCCCACATTTGAAATGCATTCCCCTGTGGGAGCGAGCCTGCTCGCGAAAGCGGTAGCTCAGGCGCCAAAAATTTTGAATCAGCCCGGATCGCGGAACCCCGGGTGGAAATCTTTTGGCACGGCCACACTGACGCTGTCACGGGTGGCAATGTCGATGCCTTCGCTAGCCACTTCAGCGAGGAAGTCGATTTGCTCCGGGGTGATCACGTACGGCGGCAGGAAATACACCACGCTACCGAGCGGGCGCAGCAACGCGCCACGCTCCAGCGCATGCTGGAACACCTTCAAACCACGACGCTCCTGCCAAGGGTAGGCCTCTTTCGTGGCTTTATCCTTGACCATTTCGATGGCCAGGACCATGCCGGTCTGGCGCACTTCGGAGACGTTCGGGTGATCGACCAGGTGTGCCGTCGCCGAGGCCATGCGCTGGGCCAGGGCCTTGTTGTTCTCGATGACGTTGTCCTGCTCGAAGATATCCAGCGTCGCCAGTGCCGCCGCGCACGCCAGCGGATTGCCGGTGTAGCTGTGCGAATGCAGAAAGGCGCGCAGGGTTGGATAGTCGTCGTAGAAAGCGCTGTAGACCTCGTCGGTGGTCAGGCACGCGGCCAGCGGCAGATAGCCGCCGGTCAGGGCTTTCGACAGGCAGAGGAAGTCCGGGCGAATGCCAGCCTGTTCACAAGCAAACATCGTCCCGGTGCGACCAAAGCCAACGGCGATTTCGTCGAGGATCAAATGCACGCCATAACGGTCGCATGCCTCGCGCAGCAGCTTCAGATAAACCGGGTGATACATGCGCATGCCGCCAGCGCCCTGAATCAGCGGCTCGACGATCACTGCCGCGACGCTGTCATGATTCTCAGCCAAAGTCTGTTCCATGGCGGCGAACATGCTGCGCGAATGCTCTTCCCAGCTCATGCCTTGCGGGCGTCCGTAGCAATCCGGGCTCGGCACCTTGATGGTGTCCATCAGCAGCGCTTTGTAGGTCTCGGTGAACAGCGGCACGTCACCGACCGCCATCGCCGCCATGGTTTCGCCGTGGTAGCTGTTGGTCAGGGTGACAAAGCGTTTCTTGTTTGGCTGGCCGCGATTGAGCCAATAGTGAAAGCTCATTTTCAGCGCGACTTCGATGCAGGACGAACCGTTATCGGCGTAGAACACCCGGTTCAGGCCTTGCGGCGTCATCTTCACCAAACGCTCGGACAGCTCGATCACCGGCTGATGGCTAAAGCCGGCCAGAATCACGTGTTCCAACTGATCGACCTGATCCTTGATGCGCTGGTTGATGCGCGGGTTGGCGTGGCCGAACACGTTGACCCACCACGAGCTGACGGCGTCGAGGTAGCGCTTTCCTTCGAAGTCTTCGAGCCAGACGCCTTCGCCGCGCTTGATCGGGATCAGCGGCAGCTGTTCGTGGTCTTTCATCTGGGTGCAGGGATGCCACAACACCGCGAGGTCGCGTTGCATCCACTGGTTATTCAGGCCCATTTACAGTCTCCTCGAGGCGGCTCGCGTCAGGCGCGGGCAAACAATCGCGCAAGCCTATGCAATGCGTCGCGCGGGGACAACCCATTGTGTCGATTGAGCTACTTTGTATGAGCCGATAGACGTCGCTGGCGGCGTTTTGATGGCTAACGTATTCTTCGCGGTTCTTTGGGGCGTCTGACCCGCAAAAGTGCTTTTTCCTACGTGTATTTCCGGAGTTCGCTGAATGTCTGTCGGTTGGCTGCGCGCCTGTGCGCTAGTGATGTTGGGGCTATTCAGCGTTACAGCGCTGGCCAAGGATAAAACTGCAATCGTGATCGGCGGTGGCCTGTCGGGCCTGACTGCCGCTTATGAACTGCAAAACAAGGGCTGGCAGGTCACGCTGCTGGAAGCCAAGCCGAGCCTGGGCGGTCGTTCGGGCATGGCCACCAGCGAGTGGATCGGCAACGACAAGACCCAGCCGGTGCTGAACAAGTACGTCTCGACGTTCAAGCTCGGCACCACGCCGGCACCTGAGTTCGTGCGTACCCCGGGCTACCTGATCGACGGCGAGTATTTCTCCGCCGCTGATCTGGCGACCAAGCAACCGGCCACCGCCGATGCCCTGAAGCGCTACCAGAAAACCCTCGACGATCTGGCACGTTCGATCGACGATCCGCAGAACCCGGCGGCGACCAGCACCCTGCACGCACTGGACCAGATCACCGTATCGAGCTGGCTCGACAAGCAGAATCTGCCGGCCACTGCGCGCCAGTTGATCAACCAGGACATCCGCACCCACTACGACGAACCTTCGCGTCTGTCGCTGCTGTATTTCGCCCAGCAGAACCGCGTCTATCGCGGCATCTCCGACCGTGACCTGCGTGCTTCGCGTCTAGTCGGCGGCAGCCAGGTGCTGGCGCAGGCGTTCGTCAAACAGATCAAAACCATCAAGACCAACTCGCCAGTTTCCGCGATCGTTCAGGACAAGGATGGCGTGACCGTCAAGGTCGGCAGCGTTGGCTATCAGGCTGACTACGTTGTGCTGGCTGTGCCATTGCGTGCGCTGAACAAGATTGCCCTGACCCCAGCGCTGGATGCTCAGCATCTGGCGGCGATCAAGGGCACCAACTACGGCTGGCGCGACCAGATCATGCTGAAGTTCAAGACGCCGGTGTGGGAAAGCAAGGCGCGCATGTCCGGCGAGATTTATAGCAACACCGGTCTTGGCATGCTCTGGATTGAACCTGCGCTGAAGGGCGGCGCCAACGTGGTGATCAACCTGTCCGGCGACAATGCCCGCGTGATGCAGGCGTTCGGCGACAAGCAGATGGTCGATCAGGTGCTGATTCGTCTGCACGCGTTTTATCCACAGGCCCGTGGCTCGTTCACCGGTTATGAAATCCGTCGCTACAGCACCGACCCGTCGATGGGCGGCGCTTACCTGGCTTACGGCCCGGGCCAGATCAGCAAGTTCTGGCGCCTGTGGGAACGTCCGCTGCAACGCGTGACGTTCGCCGGCGAACACACCGACACCTTGTACCCGGGCACGCTGGAGGGCGCACTGCGCACCGGTCAGCGTGCAGCCAGTCAGGTTGAAGATTTGGCGGCGGGCAAATCGTTTGAACCGGCGAAAGTGGTTCCGGCTGCAGCAGCGGCAGGCGCGGCGGGTGCCGTGGCGGCGAAGAAGGGCAACTTCTTCAGCAACCTGTTCGGCGGTTCGGATGAAGAGAAGAAGCCTGAGCCAGTGAAGGCTCCAGAGCCGACTCCAGCGCCGGTTGCTCCAGCACCTGCGCCGACCCCGGCACCTGCGCCAGCTCCGGTGGAAGCACCGAAGCCTGCTGCGCCGGTTAAAGCTGAACCGGCGAAGAAAGCAGCGGCCAAGCCAGCGGTGAAGAAGCCTGCGGCTAAAACCGAGGCGAAAAAGTCTGCAGCGAAACCGGCAGCGAAGAAGGCTGAGCCGGCGAAGAAGCCAGCTGCCAAGCCTGCTGCAACGACCGAGACCAAGGCGCAATAAGCCTTTGTTCCAATAAAACGCGGCCATGAGGGCCGCGTTTTTTTTGCCATGAAGCATGCACTTAAGTCCTTCTCTAAGCAGTCTCAGGGCTTACCGCTGCGCAGGACAGTTCCCACAAAATAATCAGAACGAAATGATAGCGGCTGCCTGATCTCCAAATTTATGCTTGAAAAAATTGGAGGCGCTCGATGAAAAGACTTACGGCAATACTTCTGTTAATGACACTTTCCGGCTGTGCTAATGGGCATTTCTTTCCTGGTGGATATAGCGCTGAACTTGCCCATCAATGCAAGATAGATCCATATAGCGCGGACTGCTTGCAGCCGCCGCCGGTTTTCACGAACTGATCAATCAAAAAACTCGGGCCTGTTAAAACTCCCATTTGAAAAACTCGGTGCCGCTCGGTAACTTTCTGAGCCAGCGTTGCTTGGGTTTTCGAATCCGCCCGGGGACAAAACCGAAGCGAGCCCAACGCAGGTTGCCGTTACGCTGGTCGTAGATGACCAGATTACCGTCGTCCTGGATGGACATGTACGTGTTGTACCACAGGGACTTTTCGAGGCTATGAGTGCTTTCCGCAATCCATAGCCGCCGTCGGGAAGGGTCGAAGAGGAAACCGTTATTACTGACAACAAATTGCAGTGGCTCACGCATCTTCTTTGGATGCAAAGTTGCACTGTAAGGCTGCTTGTTATCGGCGATCCAGACTACGGCTTCACCTTCTTTCATCACCAGGTTGCCATCGCTCTGCAATAACAAACGGTATCGACCGTTTTCGGACTGCAAGTATTGGCCCGGAGACATTGTCTGGTTTGGTGGTAGCTCGGAAGTGCCACTTGCTTGAAAGGCGGTGTAACGAAGCGCCATGTTGTTCACCTATTCAATGAATGATTGAGTTTTCATTTGATCAGGTGCAGGGGAGCAATTAGCGATACATAGTTATTGAGTGGAAACTATCGGTCTGCGGCATTTTCCTGAGCGGCGTCTTCTCCGGGGAGCGGTGAGCGAGCAGCGAGAATCGGCCGCCCTGAGCTGCGTATTGCGCGACAAAATCGCCTTTAATCTTTCCTTAACACGCCACTTCCAGACTCTTGATCGTATTTCTCGATATTTCAAAGCGAAATTTTCCGCTTTAATTCGATAGATATCTCGCTAGTCTTGGTTCGCAGTTCTCACAGGATTTGGGCAATGCAGCTACGTAACTCTTCTTCGCGCTATGGTTGGGTCAGCATCTTCATGCACTGGGGCGTGGCGCTGGTGGTCTTCGGGCTGTTTGCGCTGGGCCTGTGGATGGTCGGGCTGGATTACTACAGCAGCTGGCGCAAAGACGCGCCGGATCTGCACAAGAGCATCGGCCTGGTGCTGTTGGGTGTGATGGTGTTGCGGGTGTTGTGGCGTTTTATCAGCCCACCGCCGCCGACGCTGCAAAGCTACAGCCGCATGACCCGTATCGGCGCCAAGTTCGGCCACGGGTTCCTGTATCTGGCGCTGTTCGCTGTAATGCTTGCCGGTTACCTGATTTCCACCGCAGACGGTGTCGGGATCCCGGTGTTTGGCCTGTTTGAAGTTCCTGCACTGGTTTCCGGGCTACCGGATCAGGCAGATACCGCTGGGGTGATTCATCTCTGGCTGGCGTGGGCGCTGGTAATTTTTTCCGGTCTCCATGCGTTGGCAGCATTGAAGCACCACTTTATTGATCGTGATGCGACCCTGACGCGAATGCTCGGTCGCAAAGCCTGAAATTCAACCTCGACTCAAAGGAAAAGAAAGCATGTTGAAAAAGACTCTGGCCGCTCTGGCAATCGGTTCTGCACTGCTCTCGGCCCAGGCCATGGCAGCGGACTACAAAATCGACAAGGAAGGTCAGCACGCCTTCGTTGACTGGAAAATCAGCCACCTGGGTTACAGCTTCATCCACGGTACTTTCAAAGATTTCGACGGTACTTTCTCGTGGGATTCGGCCAAGCCTGAAGCCAGCAAGATCTCGGTTGATGTTAAAACCGCCAGCCTGTGGTCGAACCACGCTGAACGTGACAAGCACATCGCCAGCAAAGACTTCCTGGACGTGGGCAAGTTTGCTGATGCCAAGTTCGTCTCCACCGCCGTTAAATCGACCGGTGAAAAGACGGCTGACGTGACCGGCGACCTGACCCTGCACGGCGTGACCAAGCCGGTGACCTTCAAGGCTACGTTCAACGGCGAAGGCAAGGATCCATGGGGCGGCGAGCGTGCTGGCTTCAACGCCAAGACCACCCTCAACCTGAACGATTTCGGGATCAAGGGCCCAGGTCCTACCTCGCAAACTGCGGATCTGGACATCTCGCTGGAAGGCGTGAAAGTTAAATAACTTTCCCCCGCCACAGAAAAACGCCCCCGGTCGAAAGGCCGGGGGCGTTTTTTATTGCCTGCGACACACACACACACATCCCTTGAGGGAGCGAGCCTGCTCGCGAAGGCGGCGGGTCAGTCAGCAATGATGTTGGCTGAATGACCGCTTTCGCGAGCAGGCTCGCTCCCACAGGGGATATGCGGTGATTCAGGGGTATCTTTGGCGCGATAAAAAATGCCCCGGCTCTTGCGAGTCGGGGCATTTTTCATTGCAGCGTCAAATCAGCGATTGCGGGTCAGCAGCGCTGGTTTTTCGCCACGCGGGCGGCTTGGCAGTTGATCGAGCTGCTCAGGCGTCGGGAAGCGGTCTGCCTTCGACTCCTTGTGCATGATCTTCGGGCCGTTGCTGCGCGGGTTCTGCACGGCTGGCTCGCTGCGTGGCTGATCGTCACGGGCCGGACGACGGTTGCGCGAGGACGAGGCGGAGTCGTCGCGACGACCCGACTGACCATCACGCGGTGCGCCGTTGCGCGGGCCGCCGCTGCGTTTGGCTGGCGGGGTGCCGGTGCTCGAGCCGTTGCTGTTGCGCGGACCGTTCTGACGCCCCTGCGACTGACCGCCGCGTGGTGCGCCCGAACCTGCGCCAGCACCTTGAGCCGGTGCGCCTGGACGACGGCCGCGACCGCCAGCCGGGGCAGGCTTGGGCACGTAGTCAACGCGGTTACCGAAGTTATCCACATCGTCGTCGAGGAACTCGTCCGGTGCACGATCAGCCGCCGCACGTGGCGGTTGGCTCGGGCGCTGTTCGCGGGCTGGGGTGCCTTCGCGTGGTTTCTGCTGACGGGCAGGGCGCTCGCCACGTTCACCGGCCGGCTTCTCTTTGCCCTTGTCCTTGCCTTTGTCTTTACGACCGCCACCACCGCCGCCGCCATTCGGCCCGTCGCCGCGTGGGCCACGTGGATTGCGCGGGTTGCGCACGTCCGGACGCTCGCGCACTTCCGGCTTCTCGGCTTCAATGGTGCTCGAATCGAAGCCCATCAGGTCGCCGTCGGCGATTTTCTGTTTGGTCATGCGTTCGATGCTTTTCAGCAGTTTTTCTTCGTCCGGCGCGACCAGCGAGATCGCCTCGCCCGAACGACCGGCACGGCCAGTACGGCCGATACGGTGCACGTAGTCTTCATCGACGTTCGGCAGTTCGAAGTTGACCACGTGTGGCAACTGATCGATGTCGAGACCGCGTGCGGCGATGTCGGTGGCAACCAGGATGCGCACCTGGTTGGCCTTGAAGTCGGCCAGCGCTTTGGTGCGCGCGTTCTGGCTCTTGTTACCGTGGATCGCCACAGCCGGCAGGCCGTGCTTGTCCAGGTACTCGGCCAGACGGTTGGCGCCGTGCTTGGTGCGGGTGAACACCAGCACCTGTTCCCACGCGCCGGCGGTGATCAGGTGCGCCAGCAGCGCACGCTTGTGGCTGGCCGGCAGACGGAACACGCGTTGTTCGATGCGCTCGACCGTGGTGTTCGGCGGCGTCACTTCGATGCGTTCCGGGTTGTGCAGCAGCTTGCCGGCGAGGTCGGTGATGTCTTTGGAGAAGGTCGCCGAGAACAGCAGGTTCTGACGCTTGGACGGCAGGCGCGCGAGGACTTTCTTCACGTCGTGCACGAAACCCATGTCGAGCATGCGGTCGGCTTCGTCGAGGACGAGGATTTCCACGTGGGACAGATCAACGCTGCCCTGGCCACAGAGGTCGAGCAAGCGACCCGGGCAGGCAACTAGTACATCGACGCCACGGGACATGGCCTGAACCTGCGGGTTCATGCCGACGCCGCCGAAGATGCAGGCGCTGACGAATTTCAGGTCACGGGCGTAGATCTTGAAGCTCTCGTGTACCTGGGCCGCGAGTTCGCGGGTCGGGGTCAGGACCAGTACGCGCGGTTGGCGCGGGCCATGACGCTGGGATTTGTCCGGGTGACCGTTGGGGAACAACCGCTCCAGGATCGGAAGGGCGAAACCGCCGGTTTTACCGGTACCTGTCTGTGCCGCAACCATCAGGTCGCGACCTTGCAACACGGCGGGAATGGCCCGCTGTTGCACCGGAGTAGGCTCGGTATAGCCCGCATCTTCGATGGCGCGGACTAAAGCCTCGGAGAGACCGAGGGAAGCAAAGGACATGAGTAATCCTGTTTTAGTTAGGGCTTGGCCCAATGGGAGTCTTGCCTGGCGCGAATCACGTTTAAGAGGACGCAATCCCGTCCGGTCCTGCTGCGGTTCCGAAGGCACGTCTGGAGCGCTCGCGCGGGCTGCAAAGCTGCGCTGTAGCGGGTCGAGAGGCCTGTTACGGTTCCGGGCGTCCGGGCGTGAGCCTGGCGGGAACGCCGGAGTATAACAGAGCAATCACTGCGCGCCGCTTTCCTGCTGCTCAACGGTTTTGCTGTTGGCGGTGGCTGAATTCATTGAAGGGCTGCTGGTGGGGGCGGCGCCGTAGCGTGCGCTCAGCTCCGCATAGGCCGGTTCGCGCTTGAAGCGCTTGAGCTCGGCGCCAAACCGCTGCACCAATAAATCCATGCCGGCATTGCGCCGAACTGCGAGAAACTGGCTCTGACGGCTAATAACTGTGGGGTTCTCAGTGATCTGATCGCGAATGTTCAGCTCATCGAGCAAATGCTGGCCAACGCGGCGATCTGTGATCAGCAAGTCGATTCGACCGCGCACCAATTTACCGAAGTTGGCTTCGTGGGTCGGTGCGGGTTCGCGTGTAAATAAAGTCGATTCGCGGAAGTCGGGGCTATAAAGATAGCCGGGCGAAGTGCCGATGGTCAGGCCTTTGAGTTCTTCGAGTTTGCTGAACGGGTGCGGCCGGTCGTTGGCGTAGAACATCACGAACTCGACGTCCGACAGCGGTTCACTTGGGTAGAGCAGGGTGGCGTCGCGCTCTTCGCTGTGAAAGATATCCAGCGCGCCGTCGGCCTGACCGGTCTCAAGCATCGACAGGCAACGCTTCCACGGCAGGAATTGCCATTCGACTTCAATGCCCAGACGTTTGAAGACGATAGCCGTGGTTTCGTAGTCCAGCCCGAGGTTCTTGCCGCCCTCTTCGTAGACGTAAGGCGCCCATGGCTCGGTGACAATACGCAGCTTCTCGCCTCGAGCGGCGAAGCTCAGGCAAGCAAAAACCAGCACGGCGAATAACTGCGTGATCAAAGGCATGGCTTGAGATTACGACGAGAAACGCGAAAGAGCCAGAAAGTGCCTGCACAAGCTCTGTTTCGGGCCTTTAAACGCAAAAAATCGCGACCTCAACAACTCTTGTAGGAGCTGCCGAAGGCTGCGATCTCTTGATCTTGCTTGTCACTTTCAGCTTGAAGCTTGCCGCTGCTTCAACGCGGCAACTTCAGATTATTCCAGATCGCCAGACTAGGCTCAGCCTGGTTCATGGAATAGAAATGCAGCCCCGGTGCGCCGCCCTGCAACAGGCGTTCGCACATCTCGCTGACGACTTGTTCACCAAAGCGCTGAATGCTCTGAGTGTCATCGCCGTAGGCTTCCAGTTGCTTGCGGATCCAGCGCGGGATTTCCGCACCGCAGGCATCGGAGAAACGCGCGAGTTTGCTGTAGTTGGTGATCGGCATGATCCCCGGCACGATCGGCAAATCCACACCCTGCGCCTGCAAACGCTCGACAAAGTAGAAGTAGCTGTCGGCGTTGAAGAAGTACTGGGTGATCGCGCTGTCGGCGCCAGCGCGAGCCTTGCGCACGAAGTTGGCCAGATCGTCTTCGTAGTTGCGTGCTTGCGGATGCATCTCCGGGTAAGCAGCCACTTCGATGTGAAAATGGTCACCGGTTTCTTCACGAATGAATTCCACCAGTTCATTGGCGTGACGCAGCTCACCGCTGGTCATGCCCATGCCGGACGGCAGGTCGCCACGCAGGGCGACGATGCGCTTGATGCCGGCAGCCTTGTACTCGTTCAGCAGGCCGCGCAGGTCGTCCTTGCTGTCGCCGACGCACGACAGGTGCGGTGCGGCCGGGATTTTGACTTCGCTTTCCAGTTGCAGAACGGTGTTGAGGGTGCGATCACGGGTCGAACCACCAGCGCCATAGGTGCAGGAAAAGAAATCAGGGTTGTAAGTGGCCAGCTGACGGGCAGTGGCGAGCAGTTTTTCATGCCCAGCATCGGTCTTGGTCGGGAAGAACTCGAAGCTGTAGCGACGGTCTTGGGACATGGTCATACCCTTGGAAACAAGAACCTTCGAGGCGCTGCAATCCCGTGTGGGAGCAAGCCTGCTCGCGAAAGCGCCGGGTCAGACAACACGGATGTCGAATGTTGAGACGCCTTCGCGAGCAGGCTCGCTCCCACAGGGAGAGCGAGCAAGCGCCTGTTAGTAGCGGTAAGCGTGCGGCTTGAACGGGCCTTCGACGGTCACGCCGATGTAGTCAGCCTGTTGCTTGGTCAGTTGCGTGACCACGCCGCCGAAGCCGCGAACCATTTCCAGGGCCACTTCTTCGTCGAGTTTCTTCGGCAGTACTTCAACGGTCAGACGCTCGGCTTTCTGGGCTGGCGACAGGTCGGCGTACTTCTGACCGAACAGGAAGATCTGCGCCAGCACCTGGTTGGCGAACGAACCGTCCATGATGCGGCTTGGGTGACCAGTGGCGTTACCCAGGTTGACCAGACGGCCTTCGGCCAGCAGGATCAGGTAGTCGTCGTTCTGCGCGTCGAAAGCGCCCGGGCCGGTACGGTGGATCTTGTGTACCTGTGGCTTCACTTCTTCCCATGCCCAGTTCTTGCGCATGAAAGCGGTGTCGATTTCGTTGTCGAAGTGACCGATGTTGCAGACCACAGCGCGCTTCTTCAGGGCTTTGAGCATGTTCGCGTCGCAAACATTGACGTTACCGGTGGTGGTCACGATCAGGTCGATCTTGCCCAGCAGCGCTTTGTCGATGCTCGCTTCGGAACCGTCGTTGATACCGTCGATGAACGGCGAAACCAGTTCGAAACCGTCCATGCACGCTTGCATGGCGCAGATCGGGTCAACTTCGGAAACCTTAACGATCATGCCTTCCTGACGCAGGGACTGAGCCGAGCCCTTGCCCACGTCACCGTAACCGATGACCAGCGCTTGCTTGCCGGACAGCAGGTGGTCGGTACCGCGCTTGATCGCATCGTTCAGGCTGTGACGGCAGCCGTACTTGTTGTCGTTCTTGGACTTGGTCACCGAGTCGTTGACGTTGATGGCCGGGATTTTCAGCTCGCCCTTGGCCAGCATGTCCAGCAGACGGTGTACGCCGGTGGTGGTTTCTTCGGTCACGCCGTGAACGCGATCCAGTACTTGTGGGTACTTGTCGTGCAGCAGCTGAGTCAGGTCGCCGCCGTCGTCGAGGATCATGTTGGCGTCCCATGGCGCGCCATCCTTCAGGATGGTTTGTTCCAGGCACCACTCATACTCTTCTTCAGTTTCGCCTTTCCAGGCGAAAACCGGGATGCCGGCAGCAGCGATAGCGGCAGCAGCCTGATCCTGAGTCGAGAAAATGTTGCACGACGACCAGCGCACTTCGGCACCCAGGGCAACCAGGGTTTCGATCAGCACGGCAGTCTGAATGGTCATGTGGATGCAGCCGAGGATCTTGGCGCCTTTCAACGGCTGTTCGCCGGAGTACTTGCGACGCAGACCCATCAGAGCCGGCATTTCCGATTCGGCGATGATGGTTTCGCGACGGCCCCAGGCAGCCAGGGACATGTCGGCAACTTTGTAATCGTTAAAATCTGCAGGCGTGATAACAGCGCTCATGAAGAGCCTCCATTCGTAATGTATGCGAATGGGCGCCGTTGTGCGTTTAGTGTCCAGCCTGAGGCCGGTCAACGCCCCATCCGAGCCTGACAGGTTGAACCTGCTGCAGCGCCCCTCGGACAGGTGGCGGGAAAACGGTAGCAAGTGAACGTTACCGTTTTGAAACGGTGGCGATTATAGCCGTCTAGACTGATCTTCCAAAGGGTTTCTGTCGGCCAGATGAAGATCGTTAATGACGACCATAGTCGAAGCCGCATGGAGCCTGACCGCTCAGTCTGCCAAGATACCGTCCATCGTTCGGCAAGACACTCAGGAGTGAAGATGAATTTCCACACCCGCAAATGGGTAAAACCCGAAGACCTCAACCCCAACGGCACCCTGTTCGGTGGCAGCCTGTTGCGCTGGATCGACGAAGAAGCGGCGATTTACGCCATCGTGCAGTTGGGCAATCAGCGCGTGGTGACCAAGTACATTTCCGAAATCAACTTCGTCAGCGCCTCGCGCCAGGGCGACATCATCGAACTGGGCATCACCGCCACCGAGTTCGGCCGCACCTCGATCACACTTACTTGTGAAGTGCGCAACAAGATCACCCGCAAGAGCATTCTGACCGTCGAGAAGATGGTGTTTGTGAACCTCGGTGAAGACGGCTTGCCGGCACCGCATGGCCGCACTGAAATCAAATATGTGAAAGATCAGTTTCAGGAAGATGAATTAGTTACCAAGTGACATCAGCGTCGGCTTCATCGCGAGCAGGCTCACTCCTACAGGTACAGCGCAGTCCATGTAGGAGTGAGCCTGCTCGCGATGACGGTTTCAAAGTCAGCGAAGAATCATCTGGCCACTGAACAGCCATGAACCGCCGGGGTCGTAGGTAAACACCACCCCCACGGTTCCCACGCCATGACCACTCCCACCGACGGCAAAACCCCCGACCTCTCGGCCAAAGAACAGCACGAAGTCGAGAAAAACCAGCCGCCCCGCGCGGCCGTTCTGCATGAAATTATTCGCTCTCAGGGCGATCAGGAACTGGAGCGCAGCATCGCCGCACTCTGGTGGTCGGCGCTGGCGGCCGGGCTGACCATGGGCCTGTCGCTGATGGGTATGGGCCTGCTCAACTCGCGCCTGCCCGAGGGCGATGAATTCAAAGTGATCGCCAGCTTCGGCTACTGCGCCGGTTTCCTCGCGGTGATCCTTGCCCGTCAGCAACTTTTCACCGAAAACACCCTGACTGCAGTGCTACCGGTCATGACCAAGCCGACCCTGCAAAACTTCGGCCGGCTGATCCGCCTGTGGACGGTGGTGTTGGTCGGCAACCTGTGCGGCACGATTCTGGTCGCGTACGTGATGCTCGAACTGCCGATCTTCGACAGCAAGACCGACGTTGCCTTCCTTGAAATCGGCCGCAAGGTCATGGAAAACCACGCCAGCCAGATGTTCGCCAAAGGCATCGTGTCTGGCTGGATGATCGCCACCATGGTCTGGATGATTCCGTCCATGGAGAGCGCGAAGATGTGGATCATCATCCTCATCACCTATTTGATGGCGCTCGGCGATTTCACCCACATCGTGGTGGGTTCGGCGGAGGTGTCGTATCTGGTGTTTGCCGGCGAGTTGCCGTGGAGTGATTTCTGGATGGTCTTCGCGGGGCCGACGCTGGCGGGCAACATCATTGGTGGCAGCTTTATCTTTGCGCTGATCAGCCATGCGCAGATTCGCAGTGAGAGCGGGGCGCCGAAGGAGTCTGCGGATCAGGCCGAGAAACCGGATCCGCAGGAGATCAAAAAATGATCAGTGGTGAGCAGGTTCGCTGGTGGTCGCGGGTTCGTTGCGAGTCGCGTGCTTGACGAGTTTGCCGATGGTCAGCCCCTGCAACAGGATCGACGACAGCACCACGATGTAAGTGATGCTCAGCAGCAGATCGCGCTCCGGGCCCAGCGGCAGGGCCAGCGCCAGTGCCACCGAGACACCGCCGCGTAAACCGCCCCAGGTCAAAATGCGGATGGTGCCGGCGGGCACTGTCCGCCAGCGGCGCAGCAGCAGAATCGCCGGGGCCACCGTGAGCAGGCGCGAGAGCAGAATGGCCACCGCCAACACACACGCCGCCGCCACGTGCAGCCAGTTGAACGGCAGCAGCAACAGCTCCATGCCGATCAGCGCGAACAGCAGCGCGTTAAGCATGTCATCGAGTAACTCCCAAAAACCGTCCAGATAACGGCGGGTCATGTCGTTCATCGCCAGATTGCGCCCGAGGTTGCCGATGATCAGACCGGCCACCACCATCGCGATCGGTGCGGAAACGTGAATCTCGGTGCTCATCGCCGAACCGCCGATGACCAGCGCCAAGGTCAGCATCACAGTGATCTGATGCTGCTCGACGCTCTTGATCATTCGATAGACCAGATAACCGATCAGCCCGCCGAACAGCACACCGCCAATCGCTTCGTGAACAAACAGCATCGCGGTGGCGTTGATGGTCGGGGTTTCGCCGAGTTGGGCGATGCCCAGCAGTACGGTGAACACCACTACAGCCGTGCCATCGTTGAACAGTGACTCGCCGACGATGGTGGTTTTCAGCGGTTTCGAGGCGTTGGCGGTACGCAGCACGCCGAGCACCGCGATCGGGTCGGTCGGCGAAATCAGCGCGCCGAACAGCAGGCAATACAAGAAGCTCACGTGCCAGCCGAACAGGGCAAAGATGTAATAGGCGAGGCTGCCGATCACCGCAGTGGCAATCAACACGCCGAAGGTCGCCAACAGGCCGATGGGCCAGCGGTAGCTGCGCAGATCGTTGAGGTTGACGTGCAGGGCGCCGGCGAACAGCAGGAACGACAGCATCCAGTTCATCAGCAGATCGGCGAAGTCGATCTGACCGATCAGCTGCTGCACACGTTCTTCGAGGCCGGGGTAGCCGAGCACGCTCAGGCCTTGCAGGATCAGCGAGAACAGCAGTGCGGTAACCATCACGCCGATGGTCGGCGGCAGGCCGATGAAGCGGAAGTTGACGAAGGTGAGGAGGGTGGTGAGGCAGATGAAAGCGGCGACAAGTTCAAGCATCCGGGGTCCTTTGGATGAGGGGTGAAAGATAGCGCACCGAATCTTTGGTGCAGGGGTTGGATGGGTTGAGTCAGGATCGGGACACAGTTGATGGTGTGATGAGATCAAGAGTCCCCTCACCCCAGCCCTCTCCCTTAGGGAGAGGGGGAAAGGGAGCAGATCTTCAAGTCTTTCAGGGCCTGAGTTCGGCTCGAAATTTCAGGTCGATGCAACTCGAACATTCAACACGGTCAGTCCCCTCTCCCTCTGGGAGAGGGCTAGGGTGAGGGCTCTGTCTGGCACATCACGATTAGCCGGACACATTGACCGCAGCCGCCTCACGACGTTGCAGATAAATAAACAAAAGCGCCGTCAGCACCGTCAACACGCCAACAAGCGCACCGGTCCACGGCAAGTCCGCCAGATCCGCGCCACTGGCCACCACCAGCCCGCCGATCCACGCACCCGCCGCGTTGCCAAGGTTGAATGCACTCTGGTTCAACGTCGAGCCCAGATTCGGCGCTTCATGCGCCTGATCGATGATCAGCAGTTGCAAGATCGGACACAGCGCAAAAGCAAAAATCCCCCACAGCACCAGCGTGATCGCCGCCGGCACCACCGAACGGCTGGTCTGACTGAACGCCGCCAGAATCACCACAACGGCCAGCGCCACGCCGACCAGCGACGGCAGCAAACGGCTATCAGCCAGACGCCCGCCGAGCATACTGCCACCGGTCAGACCAACACCGAACAACAGCAGCATCACCGTTACGCCATGCGGGCTGACGCCGGTGATGTCCTGCAGGATTGGTGCGATGTAGGTGAACACGCTGAACAGGCTGGTCGACGCCAACACGCTCATGCCCAGTGCCAGCAACACGTTGACCTTGCCCAGCACCTTGAATTCGCTGGCGAGGTTGGCCTTGTCCATCGGGATGTGTTTCGGCAACCAGAACCACTGCGCGAGGGCCGCAATCACTCCTATCACCGAGACCGCCCAGAAGGTAGAACGCCAACCGGCGTATTGCCCGAGCGCTGTGCCCAGCGGCACGCCTAGGACGTTGGCCAAGGTCAGGCCGGTGAACATCATCGCAATCGCCTGTGCGCGTTTGTTCGGCGCGACCAGTCCGGCGGCGACCACCGAGCCGATACCGAAAAACGCGCCGTGGCACAGTGCAGTGACCACGCGAGCGGCCATCAGCGTCGCATAGTTCGGCGCCAGGGCGCAGAGCACGTTGCCGAGGATAAACATCAGCGTCATGCCCAGCAGCGTCGCTTTGCGCGGCATGTTTGCGGTGCCGATCGCCAGGATCGGCGCGCCGAACACCACGCCCAGCGCGTAACCGGTGATCAGCAGACCCGCGTGGGGAATGCTCACGGCAAGATCGCGGGCAACATCGGGCAGCAGGCCCATGATGACGAATTCAGTGGTGCCGATGCCGAACGCGGCAACAGCGAGGGCAAGCAAGGCGAGTGGCATGCGCAAGGTCTCTGTCGGTAGTCTTGACGCTTTGATCAGGCATACGCAGGCCGACGACCGATCTCGAAGGAGGGCGGTGCAGGCGGGAATTATTGGTATTTTTCTGTGCGCAACTGAGTGCGGCGTGGTCGCTTGCAGTATAAACAGCTGCTGACACATCGCGAATCAATAATCTGACTAATTGGCTCGCTAACAACAATAAGGAGTGGAACGTGCTGGCGACAGGGTTGGTACTGATGGCGGCGCTGTTGCATGCGACGTGGAATACGTTAATCAAGTTCAGCGCCGAGCGACTGCTGGTGGTGGCGTGCATGGACACCGTGGCGCTGCTGGTCGTTGCCATCGCGTTTCCATTCGTGAGCTTGCCGCCCATGGAAATCTGGCCGTGGATTCTGGCGTCGGCAGCGTTTGAATTGCTGTATCGCTATCTGCTGATTCAGGCGTATCGGGTCGGCGATCTCGGGTTGGTCTATCCACTGATGCGCGGTTTGTCGCCGCTGATAGTGCTGGCGCTGACGCTGATCTTCGCCGGTGAAGTGCTCACCACGCAGCAAATCTTCGGCATCATGCTGATCCCGTTCGGTATGGTTTGTCTGCTGTGGCAGGGCGGCGGTGGCAAGCATTTGCCATGGTCGATGTTGCCGGTAGTGGCGCTGATCGGCCTGTGCATCGGTTGCTACACCTACATCGACGGCCAGGCACTGCGTCGCTGGTCGCATCCACTGGATTACCTGGTCTGGGTCACGCTGCTCAGCGCCTGGCCGTTTCCCTTGCTGGCGTGGGTCGCCAAGCGTCCGGCGTTCATGCTGTTCTGGCGTGAGCAATGGAAGCTGGGGTTGGCGGTGGGTTTCTGCGTACTGGCCAGCTACGCTCTGGTGCTGTGGGCGATGCAGTTGGGCTCGATTGCGGAGGCGGCGGCATTGCGTGAGATCAGCGTGATTCTGGTGGTGCTGTTCGGCATGCGCTACTTGAAAGAACCTTTTGGCCGCCCGCGGCTCTTAGCCTGTGGGCTGGTGCTGATCGGCATGCTGGTGATGAAGTTCTAACGGCCCGCGAATTCTATAACTCGAAAAAAGGACGGCGTTATGACGGTGGCTCTGTGGTGTGTGTTGATTGCGATTTTTCTGCCGTATGTCTGCACTGGCGTGGCGAAAGCCGTGGGTGGCTACCGGCTGAGTGACAACCACGATCCGCGTGATTTTCTCGAAAGTCTCAACGGTGTGGCCCGTCGGGCGCACGCGGCGCAACTGAACAGCTTTGAAGTGATGCCGGCGTTTGCAGCGGCGGTGATCGTTGCGCACTTGGTGGGAACCGCGCAGTTGGTGACGGTCAATGTGCTGGCGGTGATGTTTATTACCATTCGCCTGCTGTACATCATTTGCTACCTCGCGGACTGGGCGATCCTGCGTTCGCTGGTGTGGTTTGTGGGGATGGGGTTGATTGCTTCGTTCTTCTTTGTGTCGGTGTAAAAAGAGCAAGATCAAAAGATCGCAGCCTGCGGCAGCTCCTACAGAGGAATACGTACTCCTGTAGGAGCTGCCGCAGGCTGCGATCTTTTGCTTTTTAAGGTTTGTCGGCCACCTGCGGCACTTGCGGCAACGCCGCGCCTTTAGGCCAAAGCATCCAGATCTGCCCCTGCTGCTTCATGTCCCCGGCCAGTTGCCCGGCCGCATCACCGGTGCCCCAGAACAGATCTGCACGAACCTCACCGGCAATCGCGCCGCCGGTATCCTGCGCTGCCACCGGGCGCACCAGTGCAGTGCCATCCGGTTTAGTGGTTGATAGCCACAACAGACTGCCCAACGGAATCACTTTGCGATCCACCGCTGCGCTGTAACCAGCCGTCAGCGGCACGTTCAGCGAACCGCGTGGGCCTTCATTGCTGTCCGGGTTGCGGGTGAAAAACACATAGCTCGGGTTGCTACCCAACAGTTCGGGGATGCGCGACGGATTGGCCTTGGCCCAGTTGCTGATCGCGCTCATGGTCACGTCTTCTTTCTTCAGCTCGCCTTGCTCGACCAGCCAGCGGCCAATTGGGCGGTACGGATGGCCGTTCTGGTCGGCGTAGGCGATGCGCAGCTGTTTGCCGTCTTCTGTCTGAATGCGTCCGGAGCCCTGGATCTGTAGAAATTGCAGATTCATCGGGTCGGTCAGGTAGGCAACCACCGGGGCTTTCACACCTTTGGATTCGATGGTGGCTGCGTCGTCGTAAGGTTTGAGTACTCGACCCTCAAGGCGACCGCGCAGGCGCTTGCCCTTTAGCTCTGGGTAAATGCTTTCCAGCGAGACGATGATCATGTCTTCGGGCACACCATACACCGGCACATTGGCCGTGTCGGTGGGCGTGAGGCTGCCGGGGTAGACCGGTTCGTAGTAGCCGGTGATCAACCCGTTGGGGTTGTCGTTTTCAGCGCGCAGGCCGTAGACATCGAGATTCTGTTTGAGGAACGCACGAATCTCTGTGGCGCTCTGCGGAACATTGGCCGCTGCTGCACAGATTGTGCCCCAGACCGCATCAGCTTTGAGTCGGGTGCAGGCGCTACGCCACGAACCGAAACCGGCGACCAGATCGCTATCGGATACCGCCGGCAAGGCTTCCCAGGTGGCGCTGGAATAAGTGGCCAGCGCGTGGGTTTTTGGCTTGGCGGTTTCGCCACCGGTGCAGCCGGCGAGGATCGCCAGCAGTGGAAGGGTGGCGATGAGCGGTTGACGCCAGGCCTGGAAGCGGCTGTTCATGGAGTGATTCCTGTGCCGGTTGGCCGAGTGCTCCATGCGCTCGAGCAACCCGTATTTTTAATAGGGCTATTGGTGTTTGGCGGTGACGCGAGGATACTGGCCGCCGAATTCCGTGACCTGAAGCCACCATGACTCTTAAAAGCATTTCTGTTGTATTGCTGGCCTGTCTGACCCTTTCCGCCTGTGGCGGCGTCGATCCGAATTCCCCGCTGGGCCAACGCAAGGCGATCTTCAAGCAGATGCTTAAGACCGGCGAAGATCTGGGCGGCATGTTGCGTGGACGCATTCCGTTCGACGGACCGAAGTTCGCCGAAGGCGCGGTCAAGCTCGATGCGTTGTCCCATGAACCGTGGAAGCATTTTCCGCAGGTTCGTGAAGAAGATCACACCAGCGCCAAGGATGATGTCTGGCAGAAACAGGCGCAGTTTCAGGAAATGGCCCGCACCCTGGAAGCCGCCACCGGTGAATTGGTGATCGCCAGTCAGGTTCAGCCGTACAAGGCCAGCAATCTCGGGCCTGCGGTGCAGAAAGTTGAAGATGCCTGCAGCGCTTGCCATAAACAGTTTCGCGATCATTGATCTTTAAAAGATCGCAGCCTGCGGCAGCTCCTGCATTGATCAGGGTAGGAGCTGCCGCAGGCTGCGATCTGTTGATTTTTACTTGTCGATTTCGTCCAGCGCGTCCTGCAGTTCTTTGCGCGACTCGGCTAGCTTGTCTTTGCGTTTGTTGATCTTCTCCGGATCGCCTTTTTTCATGGCCTTGTCGAGATCAGCCTGACGCTTGCTCACTTCGTGCTTGGCTTCGAGCACCTTGTTTTCGCGTTCTTTCTTCAGACCCGCGTCGGTGCAGTTTTTTGTAACCTCATCCAGCGCCGTTTGCAGGCCGGCCTGTTGATCGGTGTTGCCGCGCGACTTGGCTTGTTCGATCTGATTCATGATGCCCTGCTTCTTGGCGGCGCAACCGGTCAGGCCCGGGGCGTCTTCTTCGGCCATGACGGGGGCGGCCATTACGCCGCAAAGGGTCAGCATGGCGAGCGGTGCGAGAAATTTCATAAAAGCTCCATGTGCATAGGCAATCGGGTCGGTCGGGCACTGCGCTGTTGGAGCGCCTCAGTGGCCGATGGGTTCCCGGCGCGCCGGGATTGCGTGGTCAGAAACCGTCGATTCCGGCGGCATGTAAGGTTTCGCTCAAAGCCAGTACCTGCGGATCGCGAAAGAATGCGCTCAGTTGAGCCGCACGTCCCGGGCCGATACCGGCTTCGGCCTGCCATTGTTCGGTGTCACGTTGTGCCAGCGCCTGCCATGAGTCAGGCAGTTGTGCCTGACCGGTTGGCGGCAAGCCCAAGGCCTTGAGCCACTGGGCGAACGGCTGCAGGCGAGCGCTGTGAAAGCTGTTCATCAGGCGTTCGCTGCTGCGCTCGCCGAAGCCGGCAATGTTAGCAAGCTCTGGCGCGTCGAGGGTCAACCAATCCAGCAGGTTGTTCACGCGGCGTGTTTCCAGAAGTTTCTCCCAAGTGCCGCGTCCGACATGCTGCATCGCCAGCCCCTGCTTGCCACTGAGCCAGGTCAAGCGGGCGAGAAACTGGCTTTCGCAGCCGGTGGTGGGTTGCCAGCAGCTCAAGCTGTGGAAGTCGTCGGCGTTGGGGATGTTGAGGTCTGTGCGTTCGGCGGCTTGCAGCACAACACTGTCAAGTCGTGGAATGGTCAGGCCGGCGAGGCTGATTGCCACTTGATCACCGGGGCGGATATCCAGGTCTTGCCAGCGTTTGAAGGAACTGGCGCTAACCCGTTTGATCTCCCGGTCATCGAGCATGACGGGTTTGAGTTCGAGTACTGGCGTGATACGCCCGGTGCGCCCGATCTTGAAGTTGACCTTGCGCACTTCGGCCAGCGCTTGAGCAAAGGGATACTTCCAAGCAACTGCCCAAAATGGAGCGCGCGCCTGCCAACGTTCTGCGGGTGGGCGCTGACTCTGGCGCAATACCACGCCATCAGTGGCAAACGGCAGGGGCGAGCGATACCAGTGATCGCGCCATTTCTGTGCGGCAGTAAAGTCGGGGACAAGATGACTGTACGGTTCAATCGTGGCGAAACCCAGCGTCGCCAACGTGGCGACTCGCTCGGGCAATTGCGCTGGGCCTTGTGGCCAGTCCCAGACGAACAGTCCGATGCCGGAGGCTTGCTCGGCATCCAGGGTTTTCCGTCCCATCAGGCCCGCGACGGTGGAACGGGCGTTAACGCTGCCGGATCGCGCTTGCACGTGCTCGTTCAAGCGCCAGTAGAGTTCGCCCTGCACCAGCAGATCCAGCGGTTGTGTCAGGCGTTGAGGAATGGCGCCGATCTTCTGCGCTGATGGCGTCCAGTCCTGGCCACGAACCCCATCACCGCGACTGATGGCCTGATGCAGAACGCCTGCGCGATAAATCAGCGTCACCGCAACGCCGTCGACTTTGGGTTGTACCCAGACATCCTTGCGATCGCGTAGCCACGTTTCCACCGCCTCGGCTTTATGCAGTTTATCCAGGCCGGTATGGGCGATGGGGTGGGCGATCGAACCTGAGGCTGTGCGTAAGGGGGCGGGTGGAGAGGGGAGTTTGAAGCACGCTCGCCACTCGTTCAGTTGCGCAAGGGATTGGTCGTAGAGCTCATCGGCAATCAGTGAACGACCTTCGCGGTGATAGGCGTCGTCCCATTGGTTGATCTTTTTTTGCAGGGTGGCGATTTCGTTTTGCGCGGTGCGGACAGGCCAGTCAGGGCAAGCAGCGTAAGCGATCAGGTGGGTGAAGCTCAGCAGAAGAATTGAAAAAAGGCGCAGCGTGGCAAGCATGTTGAGCGTCCTTGCTCAGGGGAATGCTTGAAGATTAGTCAGGATTCAGAGCAGCAACGGCTGGGTGTTTTGCATCGTGTTTCAGTTATGAAGATCAAAAGATCGCGGCCTTCGGCAGCTCCTACAGGAGGCGTGCGTTTCACTTGTAGGAGCTGCCGAAGGCTGCGATCTTTTGCTCTTTTCGAGGCATGAAAAAGCCCCGCAGGGCGTGAGCCGTGCGGGGCTTTTTGTACCGCCGGGGAGGCTTACAGGCCAGCAGCAGAACGCAGGGCGTCGGCGCGGTCGGTTTTTTCCCAGGTGAAGGTGGTGAAAGTGTCTTCGCCAACAGTCTTGGTCTCTGGCGTGCGACCGAAGTGGCCGTACGCTGCAGTTTCCTGGTACATCGGGTGCAGCAGATCGAGCATGGTGGTGATTGCGTATGGACGCAGGTCGAACACTTCACGGACCAGTTTGACGATCTTGTCATCGCTGATCTTGCCGGTGCCGAAGGTGTTCAGCGAGATCGAAGTTGGCTGAGCCACGCCGATCGCGTAGGAAACCTGAATCTCGCAACGCTCGGCCAGGCCGGCCGCGACGATGTTCTTGGCAACGTAACGGCCAGCGTAGGCAGCCGAACGGTCAACCTTCGATGGATCCTTACCGGAGAACGCGCCGCCGCCGTGACGGGCCATGCCGCCGTAGCTGTCGACGATGATCTTGCGACCGGTCAGGCCGCAGTCACCTACCGGGCCGCCAATGATGAACTGGCCGGTCGGGTTGATGTGGAACTGGGTGTCTTTGCTCAGCAGTTCGGCAGGCAGCACGTGCTTGACGATCAGCTCCATCACGCCTTCGCGCAGGTCTTTGTACGACACTTCAGGGTTGTGCTGGGTCGACAGAACAACAGCGTCGATACCGACAACCTTGCCGCCTTCGTAACGGCAAGTCACTTGCGACTTGGCGTCCGGACGCAGCCAAGGCAGCAGACCCGATTTACGGGCTTCGGCCTGGCGCTGTACCAACTGGTGCGAGAAGGTAATCGGGGCTGGCATCAAAACGTCGGTTTCGTTGCTGGCGTAGCCGAACATCAGGCCCTGGTCGCCGGCGCCCTGATCTTCAGGCTTGGCACGGTCAACACCCTGGTTGATGTCTGGGGACTGCTTGCCGATGATGTTCATCACGCCGCAGGTCGCGCCGTCGAAGCCGACGTCGGAGCTGTTATAGCCGATGTCGAGAATCACGTTACGCACGATCTCTTCCAGATCGACCCAGGCGCTGGTGGTCACTTCACCGGCAACGATTGCCACGCCAGTCTTGACCAGGGTTTCCACGGCAACGCGTGCGTGTTTGTCCTGGGTAATGATGGCGTCCAGCACCGCATCGGAAATCTGGTCGGCGATTTTGTCCGGATGTCCTTCGGACACGGACTCGGAGGTGAAGAGGGAGTATTCGCTCATCTCGATGTTTTCCTGAATTTACCGATGGTGAGTGTCGCCAGCCGGTCGCTGAAAGTGGCGGACCTGGATCTGGAAACCATTACGTAAGCCTACATAGAGGCTTTCCCCGGGAACGAGTCCCGCAGCGGTGGCCCAACGGGCCAAATCGTCCTGTTCAAACCCCAACCACAGATCACCGCAGGCCTCCCTGGCCCAACTCTGGTTGTGGCTACATAACTCTGTCACGAGCAGACTACCGCCCGGTTGCAGCAGGTCGGCCATGTGCTTGAGCGCATCGGCCGGCGCGGCGAAATGGTGCAACACCATGTTCAACACCACACAATCGGCCTGAAGGCTTGTACCGTTCAATGCATCGGCCAATTGCAGGCTGACGTTAGCCAGCTGTTCACGTTCACATACCTGACGCGCCAGTTCGAGCATCGCCGGGCTGTTGTCCAGCGCGGTTACGGTGCCGAAGCGACGGGCCAGCTCCGGCAGAAAAGCACCATCGCCGGGGCCGACTTCAATGGCCGTGGCTGCACCATTGAAGTTCAGTTTGTCGAGCAGGGCCAGCACACTGTCACGGTACTGCGGCAGGCCTGCGATCAAGTCTTGCTGGGCACGGAATTTCTCCGCCACCCGGGCGAAAAAGTCCTGGCTGGCGGCGGCACGTTGGCCGTGAACCTGCTCGATGCGCGCTTGCACATCGTCGGGCAGATCCAGATTGTCGACTTCTTCTAACAATGCCGCGTGCAACTTGCCGCCGAGCAGTTCGCTGTGGGGCAGGGCGCGGCGATAGAAAATAGCGTTGCCTTCACGGCGGGTCGCCACCAGGTCGGCTTGTGCCAGTACCTTGAGGTGATGACTCATGCCGGACTGGCCAATGCCGAAAATCTGCGCCAACTCCAGAACACCGAACGAATCGTTGGCCAGCGCGCGCAATACATTCAGCCGCAACGGATCGCCGCCGGCCTTGCACAGGGCCGCCAGCTCGTCGCAATCGTCATGGCGAATGGAAGGCACGCGTAAATTCATAGGGCCGCAGTCTAGAGACGGGGGGAATTCATCGCAAGGCCAATATCAAAAAGTTTTGATATTGCTCGATAAATGGCACTTCTCTCCAACCGGTTAACTCTACAAACGAGTAGCGGAAAGGTTTCACCAACAGAAAGCGCCGCTATCCATTGGAAAAACGCCCCCCGATGACTATCTGTCATTGCCCCGAGGCGCCCCGGTGAGGGAAAATGCCCTCCTTTTTTCCGTTTCGACTTACCAGAACCCAGGAGATCAGCGATGCCTAGCCGTCGTGAGCGTGCCAACGCCATTCGTGCCCTCAGCATGGATGCCGTGCAAAAAGCCAACAGCGGCCATCCCGGTGCCCCTATGGGTATGGCAGATATCGCCGAAGTGCTTTGGCGCGACTACCTCAAGCACAACCCGAGCAATCCATCGTTCGCCGACCGTGACCGCTTCGTGCTGTCCAACGGCCACGGCTCGATGTTGATCTACTCGCTGTTGCACCTGACCGGTTATGACCTGTCGATCGACGACCTCAAGCAATTCCGTCAACTGCACAGCCGCACCCCGGGCCACCCGGAATTCGGTTACACCCCGGGTGTTGAAACCACCACCGGCCCGCTGGGTCAGGGTCTGGCCAACGCCGTCGGTTTCGCCTTGGCTGAAAAAGTACTGGGCGCGCAGTTCAACCGTCCAGGCCACGATATCGTCGACCACCACACCTACGTGTTCCTGGGTGATGGCTGCATGATGGAAGGCATTTCCCACGAAGTCGCTTCGCTGGCCGGCACTTTGGGCCTGGGCAAGCTGATCGCGTTCTACGATGACAATGGCATCTCCATCGACGGCGAAGTCGAAGGCTGGTTCACCGATGACACCCCGAAGCGTTTCGAAGCCTACAACTGGCAGGTGATCCGCAACGTTGACGGTCACGATCCGGAAGAGATCAAGACTGCCATCGAAACCGCGCGCAAGAGCCCGCTGCCGACCCTGATCTGCTGCAAGACCACCATCGGTTTCGGCTCGCCGAACAAGCAGGGCAAAGAAGACTGCCACGGCGCTCCACTGGGCGACGCGGAAATCGCGCTGACCCGTCAGGCGCTGAACTGGAACCACGGCCCGTTCGAAATCCCGGCCGATATCTATGCCGAGTGGGATGCCAAGGAAAAAGGTCGCGCGGCCGAAGCCGAGTGGGATCAGCGTTTCGCTGCCTACTCCGCTGCATTCCCGACCGAAGCCAACGAACTGGTGCGTCGTCTGAGCGGTGAGCTGCCAGCTGACTTCTCGGAAAAAGCTTCGGCTTACATCGCTGAAGTTGCGGCCAAAGGCGAAACCATTGCCAGCCGTAAAGCCAGCCAGAACACCCTGAACGCATTCGGCCCGCTGCTGCCGGAACTGCTTGGCGGTTCGGCTGACCTGGCCGGTTCCAACCTGACCCTGTGGAAAGGTTGCAAAGGCGTCAGCGCTGAAGATGCCAGCGGCAACTACATGTACTACGGCGTGCGCGAATTCGGCATGACCGCGATCATGAACGGCGTGACCCTGCACGGCGGCCTGGTGCCTTACGGCGCGACCTTCCTGATGTTCATGGAATATGCGCGCAACGCCGTACGCATGTCGGCGCTGATGAAGAAGCAAGTGATCCACGTCTACACCCACGACTCCATCGGTCTGGGCGAAGACGGCCCGACTCACCAGCCGATCGAACAGCTGACCAGCCTGCGTACCACACCGAACCTCGACACCTGGCGTCCAGCCGATGCCGTTGAATCGGCCGTGGCCTGGAAGAACGCTCTAGAGCGCAAGGACGGCCCATCGGCGCTGATCTTCTCGCGTCAGAACCTGCAGCACCAGGAACGTGATGCCGGCCAGATTGCCGACATCAGCCGTGGCGGTTACGTGCTGAAGGACTGCGCAGGCGAGCCTGAGCTGATCCTGATTTCGACCGGTTCGGAAGTCGGTCTGGCGGTTCAGGCTTACGACAAACTGACCGAGCAGGGCCGCAAGGTGCGTGTGGTTTCCATGCCTTGCACCAGCGTGTTCGATGCTCAGGACGCGGGCTACAAGCAGGCGGTGCTACCGTTGCAGGTCAGCGCGCGTATCGCGATCGAAGCGGCTCACGCCGACTTCTGGTTCAAGTACGTGGGTCTGGAAGGTCGCGTGATCGGCATGACCACTTACGGCGAATCGGCTCCGGCTTCGGCACTGTTCGAAGAGTTCGGCTTCACCCTGGAAAACATCCTGGGTCAGGCGGAAGAGCTGCTGGAAGACTAAGTCAGACAGTTGTGTTGTCCGGGCTGACGCCATCGCGAGCAGGCTCACTCCTACAGGGTTTTACGTTGCCCGTGTAGGAGTGAGCCTGCTCGCGATAGCGTCGGTTCAGACAATAAAGAGCTTTCTGATTCACCACGGTAATCGAGAACCCCATGCCTCAACCGCGTCCCTACAAAGTTGCACTCAACGGCTACGGCCGGATTGGTCGTTGCGTCTTGCGTGCGTTGTTTGAGCGAGGCGAGAAAGCCGGGTTTGAAATTGTCGCGATCAACGATCTGGCGGACATGGCCAGCATCGAATACCTGACACGCTTTGACTCCACCCACGGCCGTTTTCCGGGCGAAGTGCGAGTAGAAGGCGATTGTCTGCATATTAATGGCGACTGCGTGAAGGTCCTGCGCAGTGCTACTCCCGAAGGCATCGATTGGGCGTCGCTGGGCGTCGATCTGGTGCTGGAATGCTCCGGTGCCTACAACACCCGTGAAGACGGCCAGCGCTTTCTCGACGCCGGCGCGCCACGCGTGTTGTTCTCGCAGCCGATGGCCAGCGAGGCGGATGTCGACGCCACCATCGTTTATGGCGTCAATCAGGATTGCCTGACCGGCGACGAACTGTTGGTGTCCAACGCCTCCTGTACGACCAATTGCGGCGTGCCGCTGTTGCGCTTGCTCGACAAGGCGATCGGCCTCGATTACGTTTCGATCACCACCATTCACTCGGCGATGAATGATCAGCCGGTGATCGACGCCTATCACCACGAAGACCTGCGCCGTACCCGTTCGGCGTTCCAGTCGGTGATCCCGGTGTCCACTGGTCTGGCGCGGGGTATCGAGCGTCTGCTGCCGGAACTTGCCGGGCGAATTCAGGCCAAAGCCGTACGCGTGCCGACGGTCAACGTGTCCTGCCTCGACATCACGATGCAGACCGCCACGGCGACCGACGCCAATGAGGTCAACCGGATCCTGCGCGAAGCCGCCACCAATGGCCCGCTCAAAGGTCTGCTCGCCTATACCGAGCTGCCGCACGCCAGTTGTGATTTCAACCATGACCCACATTCGGCCATCGTCGATGCCAGTCAGACCCGTGTTTCCGGCCCAAAACTGGTGAACATCCTGGCCTGGTTCGACAACGAATGGGGTTTTGCCAACCGAATGCTGGACGTTGCAGAACACTATCTGCAAACAGCAACTTCAAAAAAACCGTAGGAAGTGCGACCCATGACCGTGTTGAAGATGTCCGACCTCGATCTGCAAGGTAAGCGCGTATTGATCCGCGAAGACCTCAACGTCCCAGTCAAGGACGGTGTTGTCACCAGCGATGCGCGTATCCTGGCTTCGCTGCCGACCATCAAGCTGGCCCTGGAAAAAGGCGCGGCCGTGATGGTCTGCTCGCACCTTGGCCGGCCGACCGAAGGCGAGTTCTCCGCCGAGAACAGCCTCAAGCCTGTTGCTGACTACCTGAGCAAGGCGCTGGGCCGTGAAGTGCCACTGGTGGCTGATTACCTGGGCGGCGTGGACGTCAAGGCTGGCGACATCGTGCTGTTCGAAAACGTGCGCTTCAACAAGGGCGAGAAAAAGAACGCTGACGAACTGGCCCAGCAATACGCGGCCCTGTGCGACGTGTTCGTGATGGACGCTTTCGGCACCGCTCACCGCGCCGAAGGTTCGACCCACGGCGTGGCCAAGTTCGCCAAAGTCGCCGCCGCTGGCCCACTGCTGGCCGCTGAACTGGACGCACTGGGCAAAGCCCTTGGCGCACCGGCTCAGCCAATGGCGGCCATTGTTGCCGGCTCCAAGGTCTCGACCAAACTCGACGTGCTGAACAGCCTGAGCCAGATCTGCAACCAATTGATCGTCGGCGGCGGCATCGCCAACACCTTCCTCGCTGCTGCTGGTCACCCGGTCGGCAAGTCGCTGTACGAGCCGGACCTGCTCGATACCGCACGCGCCATCGCTGCGAAAGTCAGCGTGCCGCTGCCGGTTGACGTAGTGGTTGCCAAAGAATTCGCCGAAAGCGCAGAAGCCACCGTCAAGCTGATCGCTGACGTTGCGGCGGACGACATGATTCTGGACATCGGCCCGCAAACCGCGGCCAACTTCGCCGAACTGCTGAAGTCGTCGAAAACCATTCTGTGGAACGGCCCGGTCGGCGTGTTCGAATTCGACCAATTCGGCAACGGCACCAAAGTGCTGGCTCAGGCCATCGCTGAAAGCTCGGCGTTCTCCATCGCTGGCGGTGGCGACACTCTGGCTGCGATCGATAAATATGGCGTGGCTGAGCAAATCTCCTACATTTCCACCGGTGGCGGCGCGTTCCTCGAATTCGTCGAAGGCAAAGTGCTGCCAGCCGTTGAAGTCCTGGAAAGCCGGGCCAAGGCCTGAGGCCGCCCGTTTGGCCAGGCAAAGGAGTGTTTACATGGTCAAGTCGTTAGCGCTGTTGTTGCTGACCGGTACGCTGGTGGCCTGCGGGAGTAACCCGAAGGCCGAAGCCACGCCGGCGCCGAGCGAGTCGCAGAAGGGCTGTTATCAGGCCGACTGGCAGGCCGAAACCAACCCGGTGCTGAACAAGCGCTCGGGGCCGGATGGCCTGGACAAATACGAGACGCAAACCCCGGCCAAGGAACATGGTTGTCCTTGACGGGTCTGACTCTTTAACTCAGGGCTGGCGGCGTGCGCCGTCAGTCGAGGAACACGGATGAAAGGCTTGATCGCCATTGCGGCGTTGGCATTGTTGGGCGGTTGCGCGCAGTTGAACCTGTTTCAGTCGTCTGCTCCGGCGGACAAATGGACCACCTGGACCTGCGACAGCCAGGCCAAAGTGCTGTGGCGCTACGCCGATGCCGGCCAGAAAGAAGTCGACGTTCGACTGGGTGGCGGTGATCAGGTCTATCGCCTGAAAGAAGAGCCAGGCGCCTCGGGCACGCTGTACAGCGACGGCATGCTGGCGTTTCACGTCAAGGGAGAGGAAGGCCTGGTGTACTGGGTCGCCACCAATGACCTGATCGGCCGCGGCTGCAAGGCTGAATAATTGCAACACCGCAGGCCCATTGTAGGAGTGAGCCTGCTCGCGATAGCAATTCTGCAGTCAACACTGCAGCGACTGTCAGGCCGCTATCGCGAGCAGGCTCACTCCTACAGGGGTTCTGTGTAGTTCTCAGGATTTTGCTTTATCGAATCACCAGGCCGGGCCTCAACCCCCGATCTGCAATCACTTGAATAGCCGCCGCCGCTCCGGCAGGCTGGCACGATTAACGACCCTCAACCGGGAGAGACACACACAATGGCACTTATCAGCATGCGCCAGATGTTGGACCACGCAGCCGAATTCGGCTACGGCGTTCCAGCTTTCAACGTCAACAACCTTGAGCAGATGCGCGCCATCATGGAAGCCGCTGACAAGACTGACTCCCCGGTGATCGTTCAGGCTTCGGCCGGCGCTCGCAAATACGCCGGCGCGCCATTCCTGCGTCACCTGATCCTGGCCGCGATCGAGGAATTCCCGCACATCCCGGTGTGCATGCACCAGGACCACGGCACCAGCCCTGACGTCTGCCAGCGTTCGATTCAACTGGGCTTCAGCTCGGTGATGATGGACGGCTCGCTGGGCGAAGACGGCAAGACCCCGACCGACTACGACTACAACGTCCGTGTTACCCAACAAACCGTGGCCATGGCGCACGCCTGCGGCGTTTCGGTAGAAGGCGAGCTGGGCTGCCTGGGTTCGCTGGAAACCGGCATGGCCGGTGAAGAAGACGGCATCGGCGCCGAAGGCGTTCTGGATCACAGCCAAATGCTGACCGACCCGGAAGAAGCCGCTGACTTCGTCAAACGCACTCAGGTCGATGCCCTGGCCATCGCCATCGGCACCAGCCACGGCGCCTACAAGTTCACCAAGCCACCTACCGGCGACGTGCTGGCGATCGACCGCATCAAGGAAATCCACAAGCGCATCCCGAACACCCACCTGGTGATGCACGGTTCGTCCTCGGTGCCACAAGAGTGGCTGGCGATCATCAACCAGTACGGCGGCGACATCAAAGAAACCTACGGCGTACCGGTTGAAGAAATCGTCGAAGGCATCAAGCACGGCGTGCGCAAGGTCAACATCGACACCGACCTGCGCCTGGCATCCACCGGTGCGATGCGTCGCCTGATGGCCACCAACCCGAGCGAATTCGACCCGCGTAAATTCTTCGGCGCGACTGTGACGGCGATGCGTGATGTGTGTATCGCTCGTTATGAAGCGTTTGGTACTGCCGGTAATGCTTCGAAGATCAAACCGATCTCGCTGGAAGCGATGTACCAGCGTTATCTGAAGGGTGAGTTGAACGCCAAGGTTAACTAAGCCTGAGCGTTAAACTGCTTCGATAAGAAACCCGCCGGTGAGGCGGGTTTTTTTGTGGGTGAAATTTTTGGTAGCGATACTTGGAAATCCGCACTTGAAATGTCACCTATAGTGAACTTTAATGATTTTTATCAGCTTAAAGTCCCATATAGGTGACATTTTGATCCTGAATAATCCTGCGATTTTCGCCGAACGCATTCGTCAGCTGCGAAAAGCCAAGGGCTACAGTCAGCTAATACTAGCGCACAAGGCTAAATGCAGTCGCAAGACCATCATCGATCTTGAGGCCGGTGAAAACGTCGCTTTTTATACTGTGTTCCGGGTGATTGCCGCGTTGGGCATGGCGCTCGAAATTGTCGACAACCGAATCGATCTCAAGTCGCTTGCCGATCTGGTAGAGCATGATGAGTAAGGTCAAACGACTCAACGTCATGACGCCGCAAGGCTGCGCGGGTGAGCTGTCCAAAGGTTCGCAGTTCTCGTTTGCATACCAGGCGGCAGAAGCGTCTCGAGAAGTCTCGTTGGTCATGCCCTATGACCCGACGCCCGCGGTGAGCAATGTGCTGCACCCGATCTTCGATATGAATGTGCCGGAGGGTTTTCTGGCCGATCAGATCAAGCGCCGGATGGCCAAGCATATGCAGGTCGATGAAATGCGGCTGCTTTCGGTCATTGGCGGCAATCAGATTGGTCGCCTCACCTATGAGAATCCGACTGAGCCACCTAGCGCCGTGCGTGCCCAAGTCGGTTTACAAGACATTCTGTCTGCCGACGCCTCTCAGGGTGTTTTCAACTTTCTGGTTGAAACCTACTTTGAGTCGGGTATTTCCGGAGTGCAGCCCAAGGTACTGGTGCCTGACCTGGACAAGCTCACTGGCGGCCGAAAAACCATGCTCAGTTCCGATCTCATCGTTAAATCAGGAGCCGAGGAGTATGAGCACTTGGCCCAGAACGAGTTTCTGTGTCTGGAGGCGGCGCGGCTGGCAGGATTGGAAACGCCACCGTTCTGGCTTTCCGAGAGCGGCGAGCTGTTTGTCATGGAGCGGTTTGACCTGACGGCGTCTGGCCGGCTCGGCTTCGAAGACATGGCGGTACTGTTGGGTCTGAACAAAGATCCTCACGACAATTACAAGTATTCGCAGAGCTATGAAACCCTCGCGGCTGTCATCCGCCAGGTATGTCGCCATGCCGAACCGATACGAGAGCTGGAGCGATACTTTTCGTCAGTCTGCCTTTCGGTGATGGTGCGCAATGGCGATGCACATTTGAAGAACTTCGGCGTGATATACACGCAGCCCGCGGCTCCAGAAACCGTGCAGTTAGCCCCGATTTACGATGTTACGACCACCACGGTCTATGAAAACTACAACCCGAAGTCCAGGCGGTCACTGGTTGACCGGACCCTGGCAATCAAAATGAATAAAACCAAAGACTATCCCGATCGCCAGCAACTGATCGAGTTCGGTCGCAAACACTGCGCGGTGGATAGGCCGGCATTGATCATCGACCGGATAGCTGAGGCAATGAGTCAGGCACTGGCTGCTCATCGGTCCCGAGTGGATGCTGAATTGTTTGTGGGGATGCAACGTGAATGGGATGTCGGACGTACAGTTGCCTTGAATGACTCGATTGGGTCGGGATTGAAGCGTAAGCCTGTATTGGGAGATAGCAACGTTTAGCTACGCTTTTGCGCTTATTGCTATTCAGGAGCCCGCCGCGAGGCTGAAATACAGGGTGCAACTCACGCCGACGAAACTCGTCATGCCGTACAGGCATCAAGAGGCTGATCGCCATTTGTGGCGATGCATCTTCGTGATAACGGAAAGTGAAATCCTCGGTATCGCTGAACAGTCTCCCGCTATTACCTTCAGGGGTACTGACTTGAAGAGAGGACATTTTCATTCGAATAAATCTCCAAGTTCTTCAAGGGTTGGCATCGTTGCTGGAACCGCCGAGAGTTCGCAGTCCAGCGCAGCTAAAAGCCGCGCGTAAGCGATCATGCCGACAGAAAGGGTGCCTTTCTCCACCGCGATGACTTTGTATCGCGTCAGTCCCGCCAGATCGGCAAGCTGAGCCTGCGTCAGGCCACGATTTATACGTTTTTCACGTAATTGAATGCCGAGACGGGTGATTAAAAGAGAGTAATCCATGTTGCGCTACCGTCACATTTTGATGTCGATGTTGCGTATGCGGAACATTTAATCCATTTGGCTTAAGAAACCCGCCATGAGGCGGGTTTTTTTGTGGGCGGGTTATTCCTTTAGTTCGACATGATCCAATGCCTGATTTACCGCCAATTCACCGAGCATGACGACTTGCGCAATGCCTAGCGCGGTCTTGCGGTGTGAGGTGTCGAGCATGGCGGCGAAGTTGTTGAGCATTTCACTGGCTGAACCCAGGGTTTCGCTGGCGTTGGCCAGCAGGGATTCGGTGTTGTACTTCGGGTTGGCGAGGTACATGGGCTCGGGTTTATGCGTGCTGGCCATGATGAAGGCGGACGGTTTGAGGTAATGGTCGAGGGCGCGCTCGGCGGCGTCGTTGAGTTTTTTGGAATTGAGGGATTCGTACGGGGAGGCCGGGTCAGTGACCGGCGGGTGTGGCGTTGATTTAATCATTTGCTCGAAACCTGATTTGAGTGCCCCCGCTCTGGCTACTAATCAAAGTGGAGGCAACTGTACGCAGGTTAGTAGACCGGGGTTTCGAGCAAGCCGGCGCACCCGAAGGTGCCCTGCGCACAGCTACCATCAAGCGCAGGAATCGAAATACCTGACTGACAGATGCTTGTGCACCAAGCTTGAAACCACGGGCTACTAAACCCGATCACTGGAAATCAGTGACGCGAATCAAGTTACCGATGGCCCGCCAGGCGCACAAGCCGGCGGATTCTGGCGTACCCGTAGGCAACGACGCAAGCTGTTGTAGGCATCCGGAAGTAACTGCTGACAGATCTAAACAGCGCTGTTTAAAGGCTGGATGTAAAAGCGGCTCAACCGAGCATCCAGCGCTTCAATTGAACGAATAACCCACCGTAAAGCGGTGCCTCCGCGCTTGATTGAGCGCAGTGAATTGACTGGGGAAGAGGCTTCTCTTTCCAGTGATAACCGGTCAAGGCATGGCGCCCGCCCGCCCGCCATCGCGTGAGCGCGGATGGCACTGAGTGTCGGATGACTTCTCAAGCAGTCTATTTCTCCTTGCCAGCTGCCTTTTGCGTCGGCGTTGTCGGTCATCAATCAACCGTCGGTGTAGGTACTCTCGGTGGTAATAAGAGCGAATATTCAGCGCTTATAGCTTTTTTGATTGTTTCTACCTGTTATTCGTTATTGAAATGGTTTTTGATTTCCAAATGATCTAACAACCTGTCAGAAGTTACAGTTGGAAAGGGGGGAGTGTTTTCTTACTGTGGCGCTTCAATTGATTTTTGGAGTGAATAATGTATGGGCTCTATCAAAACGGAAGATTTGGACAAATATCCAAAGATGGATGATTTTGGAATGGTAGACGTTACACTGGACGTTGGAAACGGCCCGATTACCTATGACAGCCGACCATACAGACAAACTTATGATGACTGGTTTTATTTTAAAGCGCACGGGCAAGTATCTGGTCGACACTACTTCGTGATGTTGCGATTTGATCGGATGATGGCTGTGGGTGAGTACGACATCGTATTCAATCAAGACAAAATTTTCGCTCGCACGGATTTTCCGGATCAGGGACAGGTCGATTATCGTGATGGAAAATTGATTTTGAAAAAAACCGGCGAATATCCAGAGGGGAGCTTTCTTTTCACGAAGCCGGGAGTAAAGGTTGAAGGGAAATTTAACTTCAAAGGAGAAAAGCACTAACTGTTTTGGCTTGCGTAATGGGATAGGTTGTTATTTTTATAGTTTTGTTATGGGTAAATAATAAATCAGGTGGCGAAGAGGTTGTCTGTTTCGTCACCTGCATTTATCTAATGATTTCAAAAACTAAACATATTTTTCGCGCGGTCGTTACTTGTCATGATCAATATCCAGCTTGCTGAAGGTCACTTGCCCGCCCTCACTCGTATACCCGGTATTGTCCTGCACATAAACCCCAGCCTTGAAGTACAACGGCTTGTTGCGCCAAGTCGCGCTGATCTGTGAATCCCACTGATAACCCGCCGCACTGACACCCAACGCACCGCCAGGGCTCAAGTGGATGAGGTAATTGAATTCGCGATCCAGCTTGATCCCGGTAGCCAGGGTGATGACGCGGCTTTCGTCGTCATCCGGGTGCATGCGCACCTTGATCACCAGGTTGCCGGTTTCGGTTTTTGTCTTGTACTGATACTCAAGTTTGACCATCGGCTTCTGGCTTTCATAGGCGTGGATCTGGCCAATGACGATCTTGCCGGAACTCGGCACTTTGTTCACCGTGAGGGTCGCGCGCAGCAGGTTGTCGGCGTCCGGGTAATACCAGTTGCGCAGGGTGCCGTTGCTGTAGGTTTCACGCAGTTCGGTGCGCGGGTAGATGGCGTTTTCGGTTTTTGACCCGGTAACCGGTGACCAGAAGAACAAGGTGCCGGTGTCGGAATGGAAGTACTGATCTTTGAAGCCGTTCACCAGTTTGGAGGTTTCGACGGTGTATGGCGGGCTGCCAACGGGAACGCTGAGGTTCCAGGTTGCGAGATCGATCATGTCGGTTCTTCCACTCAAGTTTCACTGCACGTACGTGCCAGAAGCTCTAGCCCGCACGTTTTGGGGCGGCCTTTATAAGCGTAGAGGGATTTTTTGTTAATGCCCGTTTGGCAGATGATTGACGTCAACATCCTGTCGAAATGCCATCTCTGCCGGTTTCCGGGGGCTTCAGCGGTGACCGTTAGTCGGCAAACTCACGCTTTGGTTAAATGATGGCCTGATGACAGCTTCTGCTTTTTCGGATCCACGACTAGAGTGAAGGCTCGATGTATGTACGGTTTTACCGGAATCGCCCTGAAGTCCCGACAAGAGAAGCAGCATGGAATGCGCGCAACCCCCGCCAGGTGAAGGCAGCTCTGTCCTTTTGATCGTTGATGATTACCCTGAAAATCTGATCAGCATGCGCGCGTTGCTGCAGCGTCAGGATTGGCACGTCCTCACCGCAGCCTCCGGTTTCGAAGCGCTCAATATTCTGCTCTCCCACGACGTCGACCTGGTGCTGCTGGACGTGCAGATGCCGGGCATGGACGGCTTTGAAGTCGCGCGGCTGATGCGCGGCAGCCAGCGCACGCGCCTGACGCCGATTATCTTTCTGACTGCCAACGAGCAATCCCAGGACGCCGTGATCAAGGGCTACGCGAGTGGCGCGGTGGATTACCTGTTCAAACCGTTCGACCCACAGATTCTCAAGCCCAAGGTGCAGGCGTTGCTGGAGCACCAGCGTAATCGCCGCGCGTTGCAGCGCCTGAGTCATGACCTGGAAGTGGCGCGCGCCTTCAATGCCTCGGTGCTGGATAACGCTGCCGAGGGGATATTGGTGGTGGGCGAGGACGGCTTGATCCGCTTTGCCAATCCGGCGATTTCGCGTTTGCTGAATGCGCCGGTGAAGGAGCTGGAAGGTAAGGAGTTTCTCGATTTTCTTCAGAAACCGCACATTCCGCTGTGGGCCGATTCTGAGTTTTATGCCAGCTACAAGCGTGGCGAAACATTAAGACTGCACGACGCGTTGCTGCGCACCGCGCCCGGCCAGCAGGTGCCGGTGGCGCTGTCCTGCGCGGCGTTGCCCGCCGAGCAGCACGCAATGGTGGTGACTGTGCTGGACATGTCGGTGGTGCGTCACTTGCACCAGCAGCTCGAATTTCAAGCGGTCACCGATCCACTGACCGGTTTGCTCAACCGTCGCGGCTTTTACCAGACCGTTGAAAACTTGCTGTTGCGTGGTGATCGCAGTGATAGCAGTTGGGTGTTGCTGTATCTGGATCTTGATGGCTTCAAACGGGTCAACGATTCACTCGGTCATGATGCCGGCGATCGGGTGTTGCGTTGGGTTTCCGAGCAATTGAAAGCCTGTCTGCGGCCGTTCGACATTCTCGCGCGCATGGGCGGCGACGAATTCACCGCGTTGCTCGATCTGGAATTCCCCGAGCAAGCGGCGAAGATTGCCGAGAAACTCATTGAGCGGGTGTCGATCTGTCAGCAGATCGAAGGGCTGGACATCGCCCTCGGCGCCAGCATCGGCATCGCCACTTATCCGGATTGCGGCTCCAACCTCGACGGACTGCTGCGCGCATCGGACATCGCCATGTACGAAGCCAAGCGCGCCGGGCGTCAGCAATATCGTTTCTATGATCATGAAATGAACGGCCGGGCCCGTTCGCGGTTGATGCTCGAGGAGAGCGTGCGTGCCGCCATCGAGAATCGCGATTTCAACTTGGTGTATCAGCCGCAAGTGGCCATCGACACTGGCCAGATTCGTGGTTTTGAGGCTTTGCTGCGCTGGCAACATCCAAGTGTCGGTGATGTTCCGCCGGGATTGTTCCTGCCGCTGCTGGAAGAGGCGCGGCTGATCAGTCGTCTCGGCAGCTGGATTTATCATCGCGGCGCCGGCCAGCGCAAAGCCTGGGAAACCCTGTTTGCCGAAGATCTGGTGCTCGGTGTGAGTTTGAGCAACACCCAGTTCAGTCTGCCGAATCTGGTCACCGAGTTGCGGCAAGTCATGGAGCGACATGCCTTGCAGCCTCGGCAACTGGAGGTCGAAGTCACTGAAGAAGCGTTGATGCAAAACCCCGACGAGACTCGCAAACAGTTGCGTTTGCTGCGCAATCTCGGTGTGCGCGTGGCGCTGGACGATTTTGGCTCCGGGCCGTGTTCGCTGGCACATTTGCGCGATCTGGAGCTCGATACGCTCAAGCTTGATCGCCATCTCATTGCGCGATTGCCGGACTCGAAACGCGACGCCTCACTGGTCAGCACGGTGATCAGTCTGTGCAAGCAATACGGTTTGCTGGTGATTGCCGAAGGGGTGGAAACCATCGAGCAATACCAGTGGCTGCAAGCTCACGGCTGTGAATATGTGCAGGGCTTCCTCGTCGCGCGGCCATTGATCGCCGAGGATGCGGCCAGCTTCGCCGAACCGTTTGACTGGAGCGCGCTGCCCGGTTGAATTCGCTACACTGGCGCACCTTTTTCGAACCGTGTCGCCCGTCCATGACTGTGTTGAAGTACCTCCAGGCCTATCCCGCGCAATTGCAGGACCAGGTGCGCCAACTGATCGCCGAAGAGCGTCTGGGTGAATACCTGAATCAACGCTATTCGGGGCCGCACGATGTGCAGAGCGACAAAGCGCTGTACAGCTACGCGCTGGACCTGAAACAGGAATACCTGCGCAACGCCCCGGCCATCGACAAGGTGCTGTTCGACAACCGCCTCGACCTGACCCACCGTGCACTGGGTCTGCACACCACGGTTTCACGGGTGCAGGGCGGCAAGCTCAAGGCCAAGAAAGAGATTCGTATCGCCTCGTTGTTCAAGGACGCCGCGCCGGACTTTCTGAAAATGATCGTGGTGCATGAACTGGCGCACTTCAAGGAATCGGATCACAACAAGGCGTTCTATAAATTGTGCGAGCACATGCTGCCGGGGTATCACCAGGTCGAGTTTGATCTGCGCGTGTACCTGACGTGGCGGGATATGCAGGCTTAACCGTACGCAACCGGGAAGGTGTGGATGGACGTCAGCAAGACCAAAAGCAGTTTCTACCGCCGCTTGTATGTGGCGTACCTGATCGACAGCGGTCTGGCGCCGAGCGTGCCGACGCTGACCGAAGTGACCGGCATGCCCCGGCGCACGGCGCAGGACACGATTGCGGCGTTGGCGGATCTGGATATCGTTTGTGAGTTCGAGCAGGAAGAGGGCGCTCGTAATCATGCCGGGCGCTATCGGATTCGTGAGTGGGGGGCGATTGATCGTGGGTGGATCGAGAGGAATTTGCGGCAGATCAAGGCAGTGCTCGAGTATCCCTAAATGCCCTCACCCCAGCCCTCTCCCGGAGGGAGAGGGGGCCGATTGGGGGATATTTGAGAGTTACGCCGACGTGAGCGAGCGCATTTGAATCCATAATCGACTCGGTTTTTCAGGTCGATGTCTGCCGCAAGACAATAAGGTCAGTCCCCTCTCCCCCTGGGAGAGGGCTAGGGTGAGGGGCTCTTCAGGCACGACGCATCCCGATGTGTGGAATGTCATCCTCCAGATACTCTTCACCCGCCACAACAAACCCGTACTTGCCGTAATACCCCTGCAAATGCGCCTGCGCTGACAGATAGATCGGCACTTGCGGCCAATGCTTCTCGGCCTGTTTCAACGCCTGTTCCATCATTTCGTGCCCCAGCCCTTTGCCGCGGCCCTGCGGTGCAGTAATCACCCGGCCGATCACCACATCACCGCCCTGGGATTCCGGGTCCAGCAGGCGCAGGTACGCCATCAACTGGTCATCCTCCCACCCCATCAAATGGTAGGTGTCGCCTTCCAGATCCTGACCGTCGAGGTCCGGATAAGCGCATTTCTGTTCAACCACGAACACGTCCGAGCGCAGCTTCAACAGCGCGTACAGCTGTTCCTTGCCCAGATCACTGTGATGTTTGCAGACCCATTCGATTGTCATTTGCCGATTCCTTGAACGTGTCGCCCGATACTAAGCGCCTGCGGCAAAGATGTCTTTATGGCGTAAGAGTCTGTGACAAAGGTCAAAATGCCATCATTCCTTTCTCGCAGCCTCGGCGACTTTGTGTAATCTGCTGGAGAGCCCTGTGCACTGGCTGCAATGAGCTAATGTTAGGGCCTGGGTTTTGCCGGTAAGGGGCCTTGGGGTTTTGACTGAAAACATGCTGGGCAACTCGCCCGCTAAGGATTTTCAAGCATGCCGCGTTTGCATCGAGCCTTTGCTTTGACCGGACTGCTCTTGCTGGCTCAGACCGCTGCAGCGGACAAGCTGCGGCTGGTGTTTGATATCTGGCCACCCTTTACCGACGACACGCTGGTCAACGGCGGACTGGCCACCGACATCGTCACAACTGCGCTGGCCCGGTCCGGTTATGCCAGCGGTTACGAGCAGGTACCTTGGGCACGGGCACTGCTTGGCGTTGGCGAGGGCCGCTACGATGTATTGGTCAACGCTTGGTACAACGACGAACGGACCAAGCTCGGCCAGTTTTCCGGTGAATACCTGCTCAACCGCATCCGCTTTCTCAAGCGCAAAGACACGCCACTTGATTATTCCAATCTGCAGCAACTGCACACTTATCCGATTGCGGTGGTGCGCGGCTACGCCTATTCGGCGCCGTTCGATGCCGACACGGCGTTGCAGAAAGTCCCTGTGCATAACTTCGCCATGGCCGTGCGCATGCTCGCGGCGGATCGGGTCAAGCTGACGCTGGAAGATGAGTATGTGGCGAAGTATTACCTGGCACGGGAATCCGCCAAGGTGCGCAATTCAGTGGAGTTTTTGCCCAAGCCGTTGAGTGAGAACAGCCTGCACATTCTGGTGAGCCTGAAGAATCCGCAGCATGAGCAGATTGTCGCGGGGTTTGATAAGGCGATTGCGGCGATGAAGGCGGATGGGAGTTATGACAAGTTGTTGAGGCAGCATGGGATGTGAAGGCTGATCCAGAATCCTCTGTGTGGCTGATGTCCCTATCGCGAGCAGGCGAAGGCCTACAATTTGAAATGCGTTCCCCTGTAGGAGTGAGCCTGCTCGCGATGACGCCCTGTCAGCCGCCGCTGATTTCTGAGCTGTCCTTGATCAAGTGCGCCGCCAACGTGCGCAACGGTCCGAGTTGCCGGCAAATCAACGCGAGTTGCGTCTGCACCAACCGCTGCCCTTCATCGATCTCATCAGCCATCTGCTCCAGCTCATTGGCCAGCGCTTCTTCTTCATCACTCTGAATCGCCACCGGCTGCTTGTTGGCTAGCCCCTGGGCAATTTCGTCGATGCTCGTCGCCAGTTTCACTCCGGCGCCATCGATCAAATGCTCGCGCACATCAGCGGGTAACTGAGTTTCCCGATGCGCGCCCAACCCCGACAGATAACTCAACAACGTGTGCGACAACACCAGAAAGCGAAAACCGACATCCGCTTCCTTACGGAAATGCCCCGGCTCCATGAGCATGTTCGCCAACGTCGTCGACAGCGCCGCATCGGCGTTGTGCGCGTTGCGTCGGGCCAGCCGATAGGCGAGGTCGTCACTTTTGCCGGCGGCGTACTGCTGCATGATCTGGCGCAGGTAGATGCTGTTGCAGGTCAGGGTGTTGGCCAGCACTTTGTTCAGGCGTCGACCCTGCCAGTCCGGCAGGAACAGGAACACCGTCAGGCCGGCAATCAGGCTGCCCAGCAGCGTATCGAACAACCGTGGCAGGAACAGCCCGTAGCCGTCGCCGACCTGGTTGAAGCAGAACAGCACCATGATGGTTATCGCTGCCGTCGCCAAGGTGTAGCGGGTGGTGCGGTTGGTAAAGAACACCACGCCGGCAGCGATGGCGAAACAGGACTGCACCAACGGGCTCGGGAACAGATCGAACAGCGCCCACGCCACGGTCAGGCCGATGGCGGTGCCGAGGATCCGTTGACCGAGCTTGCGCCGGGTCGCGCCGTAGTTCGGCTGGCAGACGAAAAGAGTGGTGAGGATGATCCAGTAACCCTGGGACGGGTGAATCAGATGCACCATGCCATAGCCGATACTCAGCGCCAAGGGCAGTCGCAGAGCGTGGCGGAACAACAAAGAGGTCGGCGTCAGCTGCGTGCGCAGGCGGATCCACACATCCTTGAGGTTGCGCGGTGAGCGGTCGAGCAGGCTGCTATCGGTCGCATCGGCCAAGGCATCGGGATTACTCGCGTCGCTGAGCAAACGATCGAGGGTGCCGAGGTTGGCGGCCAGTGCGCGCAGTGAACGCAGCAGTCCGCGCCAGGCCGGATTGCTCTGAATACGCAAGTGTTCGAGGGACGCATCGAGGTCGCTCAGGGCTTCGGCGAAACTCGCGTCATAAATAAATGGCTGACGCATCTGGATCGATTCGGCCAAGGCGCGGCAGGCCTTGCCTTGCTGGCGCAACAGGCGTTGGCAGCGGAACAGCACGTCACTGTGGAAGAACGCTTCGGCCAGCGCGTTGTACGGATAGTGCGAGGAGCTGGCGCGTTCGTGGATGTCTTGAGCGAGGAAGTACAGCTTCAGGTAGCGGCTGACTTTCGAACCGGGACGGCCGTTGCCGACGCGGTGCAGGATGATTTCCTTGGCACTGTTCAGCGCTGCCACCACGCGACCGTTTTGTTGGGCCAGTTCCAGGCGCCGCGCTTCGACGTCCATCTGCCGGATCGGCTCGAACAGCGATGACTTCAGCTTCAGGTAAAAACCCAGTTCACGGAACAAGCGCGCCAGACTCTGCTGCACCGGCTGGTTGGAAAACAGCGCCTGCCACACCACCGAGAGCAAGCCGTACCACGCCGCACCGGCGACCAGCAGCATCGGTTCGTGCCAGAAATCGGTGACCGCACCGCCGCGCTGATCAACGCCGATCATCGTGTACACCGACAGAATCAACGTCGCCGAGGCAATCGCCCCATAACGCTCGCCGAGCGCACCGAGCATGGTCAGGCCGAAACTCGCCAGCGCCAAAGCAATGGCAAACACGATGGGGTAGGGGAAGAGCAATTCCACCGACAGCGCGGCGATGCTGAAACACACCAGCGTTACGGCAAGGGCGTTGAGGCGGCCTTGCCAACTGTCGTCGGTCTCGGCCAGGGCGCTGGCGATAATCCCCAGGAACAACGGGATCAGCAGGCCCATTTCATCCTGATACCAACACAGCGCCATGCTGCCGGTCAGGGCGATGAACACCCGCACGCTGTAGCTGAATTTATCCAGCGCCCACAGGCGCCGCAAAGACTGACGAAACGAGGTCGAGGACATGAAGTGCGAAGGCCTTCCGAGGCGATGCCGCTAAATTGAGCCAGTAATGACGCCGACGCAATGGCGCCGATCACATCTGACAGCAAAAAGTGTTCCTTACTGCATCACACATAACAACTGTAGGAGTGAGCCTGCTCGCGATAGCGGTGTGTCAGCCAATGCATTCATCGACTGATTCACCGCTATCGCGAGCAGGCTCACTCCTACAGGGTTTTGTATTTGGCCTTCAGTTAAGCGTACTGCGCGGCAGCGTAACCGGAGGCCCAGGCCCACTGGAAGTTGAAGCCGCCCAGGTGGCCGGTGACGTCGAGCACTTCGCCGATAAAGTACAGGCCCGGGCTTTTCAGCGATTCCATGGTTTTCGACGACACTTCGCGGGTGTCGACGCCGCCGAGGGTCACTTCGGCCGTGCGATAACCTTCAGTCCCCGCCGGCACGACTTTCCAGCTGCCCAGCTTCTCGGCGATCTCCGCCAGTTCGGCGTGGGTGTACTGCTTCATCGGCTTAGACACAAACCAGTTGTCCGCCAGCAGATTGGCCATCTTCTTGGTGAAAATCTCACCCAGCAGAGTTTTCAATTCACTGTTCGGACGCTCGGCCACTTGCTGTTGCAGCCAGCTCGCCGCGTCATGATCCGGCAGCAGGTTGATCTCCACCGTGTCGCCGGATTCCCAGAACGAGGAAATCTGCAAAATCGCCGGGCCACTGAGGCCACGGTGAGTGAACAGGATGTTCTCGCGAAAGCTCTGTTCGTTGCAGCTGACCAGACAATCCACCGACGTTCCGGACAGCTCGGTGCAGAGTTCCTTGAGCTGATCGGTGATGGTAAACGGTACCAGCCCGGCGCGGGTCGGCAGCAATTCGTGGCCGAACTGCTTGGCGACCTGATAACCGAAACCGGTGGCGCCCAGCGTCGGGATCGACAGACCGCCGGTGGCGATTACCAGCGACTGGCACTGAATCTGGCCGAGGGTGGTGTCGAGCAGGTAACCGCTCTCGACCTTCTCGATGGTCTGAATCGACGTGTCCAGATGCAGCTCGACGCCGGCCTGATCGCACTCGTTGAGGAGCATTTCGAGAATGTCGCTGGATTTGTTATCGCAGAACAGCTGGCCGAGTTTTTTTTCGTGGTACGGCACCGCGTGTTTGCCGACCATGCCGATGAAATCCCACTGTGTGTAGCGCGCCAGAGCGGATTTGCAGAAATGTGGGTTCTGCGAGAGGAAATTGCTCGGCTCGGTGTACATATTGGTGAAATTGCAGCGGCCACCGCCCGACATCAGGATTTTCTTGCCGGCCTTGTTCGCGTGGTCGAGCAGCAACACCTGACGCCCACGCCCGGCGGCGGTCAGTGCACACATCAACCCAGCGGCGCCAGCGCCAATGATCACGACTTCGGTAGAGCGCAAAACGGTGTCCTCAGAAATGTCACCACAAAACGAACTGTAGGAGCTGCCGCAGGCTGCGATCTTTTGATCTTGCTCTTAAAAAACAAAGTCAAAAGATCGCAGCCTGCGGCAGCTCCTACAGGGGAGTTACGTTGTTCTTAAAGGATGCGAACGCGCAGCGAACGGCCTTTGATCTTGCCGTCGTTCAGACGCTGCAAGGCCTGCATGGCCACGGTGCGGTCCACGGCTACATAAGCCTGGAAATCGAAGATGGCGATCTTGCCCACCTGTGCACCGGGAATGCCGGCGTCGCCAGTCAATGCACCGAGAATGTCGCCCGGGCGAACCTTGTCTTTACGACCAGCACCGATGCACAGCGTGGTCATCGGCGGCTGCAGCGGGGCGAGGCCCTGGGACTTGAGGTTATCGACCTGATCCCAGTTGAGCGGCGATTTCTGCAGCTGTTCGATGGCTTGCGCGCGGTGCGCTTCACCCGGAGCAACCAGGCTGATCGCGATGCCTTTCTCGCCAGCACGACCGGTACGGCCAACGCGGTGAATGTGGATTTCCGAATCGCGCGCCAGTTCGACGTTGATCACCATGTCCAGCGCATCAATGTCCAGACCGCGTGCGGCGACGTCGGTGGCAACCAGTACCGAAGTACTGCGGTTGGCGAACATTGCCAGCACCTGATCGCGATCACGCTGTTCCAGATCGCCGTGCAGGCCGACAGCGGAAATGCCTTTGGCAGTCAGGTGATCTACGGTTTCCTGAACCTGCTGCTTGGTAAAGCAGAACGCCACGCATGAAGCCGGGCGGAAGTGGTGCAGGACTTTGGTCACCACGCTCATGCGGTCTTCCGGGGAGATCTCGTAGAACCGCTGCTCGATCTGCGTGTCATCGTGGAACGCTTCGGCTTTCACCGTTTGCGGATCACGCATGAATTTCGACGCCAGTTGCTTGATGCCCACCGGGTAAGTCGCGGAGAACAGCAGGGTCTGACGACGCTCCGGGGTCTTGATGATGATGTCTTCAATGGCGTCGTAGAAACCCATGTCGAGCATGCGATCGGCTTCGTCGAGGATCAGCGTGTTCAGGCCATCGAGGACCAGTGAACCCTTGCGCAGGTGCTGCTGGATACGGCCAGGGGTGCCGACGATGATGTGCGCGCCGTGTTCCAGCGAAGCGATCTGCGGGCCGAACGACACGCCGCCGCACAGGGTCAGCACTTTGATGTTGTCTTCGGCACGGGCCAGACGACGGATTTCCTTGGCGACCTGGTCGGCCAGCTCACGGGTCGGGCAGATCACCAGTGCCTGGCAACCGAAGTAGCGCGGGTTGATCGGGTTCAGCAGGCCGATACCGAACGCGGCGGTCTTGCCGCTGCCGGTCTTGGCCTGGGCGATCAGGTCCATCCCCTTGAGGATCACCGGCAAGCTCTGCGCCTGGATCGGCGTCATCTGGGCATAACCGAGGGATTCGAGGTTAGCCAGCATGGCGGCGGACAGCGGCAGAGTATTAAAAGCGGTGGCGATGGTGGTCACGGGACTGGCCTGCAAAACAAAATGTCGCGCAGTGTAGCAGCCCCGTGCCACTTTCTTCGAAAGTTCTGGACGAACAGTGGTTAATGTTCGATGTGTTCTTGCGGGCGTTTGGCACGCCGACCGTCTTGTTTCGACAGTTGCGAGAAGATCGTCGCAGCGAGCATCGCCATGATGCCGACGGTGACGAAGGTCAGCTGGAACGCACCGAGCACGGTCTCCACGCCATCGTTACCGATCTCTGCGGTAAACCCGCCGAGCAACGCACCGGCGCACGCCACCCCCAGGCTCAACGATAATTGCGCCACCACCGAGAGCAAGCTGTTGCCGCTACTGGCGCTCGCATCGTCGAGGTCGATCAGGGTCACGGTGTTCATCGCGGTGAATTGCAGCGAGTTGATCGCGCCGAGAATCGCCAGCAGACACAACAGCAGCCAGTACGGCGTCTGCTCGCTGACCAGGCCCATGCTCGCCAGCATGATCCCCAGTGCCAAGGTGTTGCCGGTGAGGACGATGCGATAACCGAGCCGTTCGATCAGCGGCCGTGCGACCCACTTGGCGATCATCGCCGCCGCGGCCAGCGGCAGCATGCTCATCCCCGCCTGCGACGGTGAATAACCGAGCGCCACTTGCAACAGCAACGGCACCAGAAACGGCAGAGCACCGCTGCCCAAACGCGCGAAGAGGTTGCCGAGAATGCCGACGGCAAACGTCCGGGTCTTGAACAGCGACGGTGCGAACAGCGGGTTTTCGATGTGCCCGGCGCGCAACCAGTACGCGGCCAGACAGGCCATGCCGCCGAACAGCAGCAACATCACCCGCAGGTGCGGCAGGTGCAACTCGCCGAGGCCTTCCATGGCGATGGTGATCAGAATCATCGCCGCGCCGAACAGCAGGAAGCCGAGACTATCGAAGCGGGTGCGCTCGGTGCCGCGCAGGTCGGGAATGAACTTCCACACCGCGTAGCAACCGATCACGCCGACCGGCAGGTTGATCAGGAAGATCCAGTGCCACGTCAGGTATTCGACCATCCAGCCGCCCATGGTCGGGCCGATCAGCGGGCCGAGCAGGCCGGGGATGGTGATGAAGCCCATGATCCGCACCAGTTCGGATCGCGGATAGGCGCGCAGGACGACCAAACGCCCGACCGGCAGCATCAGTGCGCCGCCCAGGCCCTGAATGACACGGGCGCCTATCAGCATGCTCAGGCTGCTCGACAAGGCGCAGAGCAGTGAGCCGAAGCTGAACAGCAGGATCGCGCCGAAGAAGATCTTCTTGGTGCCGAAGCGATCGGCGATCCAGCCAGAGGCCGGGATCAGCAACGCCACGGTGAGCATGTAGGAGATCACTACACCTTGCATGCGCAACGGATCTTCGGCCAGATCGCGAGCCATGGCCGGCAGCGCGGTGTTAAGGATGGTCCCGTCGAGGGACTGCATGAAGAAAGCGATAGCGACGACCCACGGCAACCAGCGGGCGGTGATGGCGTCGAGAGGCGGGCGGTTGGGCATGGAACCTCTTGTCGTTGGAGTTAATACAAATCCAAGGTCGAGCACGGTCAGTGTGGGAGCGAGCCTGCTCGCGAAGAGGCCATTTCATTCAACACATTGATGTCGACTGAGCTACCGCTTTCGCGAGCAGGCTCGCTCCCACAGGTCTTGCGTTTATAGGGTCAGGGTCAAACGGCTGACCAGCGCCCCCGGCAGCAACGCCGAGGAAGTATTGCGCTGGCTGTAGGTGCTCGCGGACAGCAGCAACTCGCGCTCGGCGGTCAGCGCTTCGAGCTGCGAACCGAGCAGGCTGTAGGCGCTGTCATCGAAACGCATGGTGCTGACCGGTGCCTGGATCTCGCCGTTTTCGACCCAGAAAGTCGCGAAGCGGGTCATGCCAGTCATGCGCGCCGCCGGTTGATCCGAGTAGTTCAGGTACCACAGGTTGCTGATGTACAGCCCGGTACCCAACTGCTTGAGGATCTCTGCTTGCGACAGCTCCCCCGCCGCCATGTTCAACGCACTGGGCATTTCACCGCCGCCGGCACCGTTGGCGGCCAGACCGTATTCAGCGGCACTGCGTGAGCCGACCAGTTGATCGCCAGCCTTGCCTTCGACGATCAAACGCAAATCACTGCGTGGATAACCTTCGCCGGAAAACGCCGGACTCAACGATTCGCTGACTTTCTCATCCAGCGACACCAGCGGACTGAATGCCTGATCGCCGACATACAACTTCTGCAATGGGCTGCTTTTGCTGGCAATCGACTGCGCCGAGAAACCGCCCCAGCTCAACATGCCCATGATTTCTTCCAGCGCTGCCGGTGCCAGATACGCGCGGTACTGCCCCGGCGCCAAGGTGCGCAGCGGACGGCCGAGAAACTCCAGTTGCTCACGTGCCTGAGCAAAGCGCTTGGCGAAACCTTCGCTGCTCCAGTCATGCCCGGCGTAGCTGGCCTTAACCGCTTCACCGTTGTCGTGGAACAGGCTGAAATCGAAGTTGAAGCTGTTGGCCTGATGCCAACCGAACGCCCCTGAAGAACTGGCGAAACCACGGCTGATCGGGCCAGCGGCATAGAAGCCCACCAAGTCCAGACCTTCAGCAGCGGCGCAGATTTCATCGACAACCTGTTCGGTGTCCGGCAGCGGATGCTCCTGCACGTTCTGGCTCTGCCAGCCGGTGTGGTTGAGCAACAGATACGGATCCTGCGGCAGCAGCGGCAGGGTTTCGCGCAGTTGCTGCAGGCCTTCGGCGAGGCGTCGCAGATCGCCTTCCTGATCGCCGGACAGGGTGACTTGCAGGTCGGCGTGACGCCCGTCGTTGATCAGCTTCAGAACGATGTTGGCTTGCTGTACTTGCCCGGCCTGACGCACTTTGGCGTGGTTGAAACGCACGAACGCCGAGGATTCGGCGGCGTAGCTGAGGGTGAACTGCTCCGGCTCGCGCACGCTGTCGCGCAGCCAATTGACCATGACCTTGAAGGCGTCGGACTGACACTTCGAAATGCTCATCAGGCGTCTCCCCCAAATACATCAACGTTGCTGAATACGCAGGCCGGCGAAGCGTGGCCGACGCGGATCACCTGGTTTGGTTCGCCCTTGCCGCAGTTCGGCGTGCCCAGCACCTTGACGGTGTTGGCGTCGCCGACGGCGCGCAGGCTTTTCCAGAAGTGCGCGGAAATTGCCCGGTAGTTCGGGTTTTTCACCACACCTTTGAGTTCACCGTTCTCGATCAACTGGCCCCATTCACAGCCGAACTGGAATTTGTTGCGCGCATCGTCGATCGACCATGAGCGGTTGGTGCTCATCAGGATGCCGTGCTCGATGCCTTCGATCAGTTTGTTCAGCGGCTGATCGCCCGGCTCGATGTTGAGGTTGGCCATGCGGTCGATCGGCGGCCGGTTCCAGCCGCAAGCGCGGCTGTTGGCAACGCCATCAAGACCGGCGCGGAATTGCGACAGCGCACCGCCCAGCGGGCGCAACAACAGGCCATCGCGGATCAGGAATTGTTTGCTGGCCTTGCTGCCATCGTCATCGTGGCCATAGCTGGCGAGTTCTTCGGGAATGCCCGGATCGAACGTCACGTTGAGCAGTTTCGAGCCGTATTGCAGGCTGCCGAAGTCGCTGGCTTTGACGAAACTGGTGCCGGCGTAATTGCGTTCATCACCGAGGATGCGGTCGAGTTCCAGCGGGTGGCCGATGGATTCGTGGATTTGCAGCATCATTTGATCGGGCATCAACAGCAGGTCGCGCGGGCCTTGCGGGGTATTCGGTGCAAGCAGCAGTTGCAGCGCCTGATCGGCAACCTGTGGGCCGGCACCGATCAAACCGCAGCGGCTGATAACGTCTGCGCCGCCCTGTTGGCCGAAGTTCTCGCGGCCGAGGCTGCGGGTCTGGCTGTCGTTGCCGTCGTAAGCGGTGACGTCAAGGCCCGGGTAGACGAAGCGCTGGGCCTGACGCAATTCAGCCCCGGCGCTGCTCAGATAGATCTGTTCGACGTGAGTAATGCCGATGCTCACTTGCCAATTCACCAGGCGCTCATCCTTTGGCACCGAGGCGGATTCCGCGCCGAGCAGCTCGAAGCATTCGCTCAGGGACGGGAAGGGTTGTTCAAGATTGGGCGAAAAGTAATCAGCGCGATCGCTGGACACTGGCTGATCGCGCAGGTCGAGCAAGGCGTGCGGCTTCAGGCGGCGGGCCTGAATCTCAGCGCGTTCAAGCGCGGCTTGCAGGCCTTGTTGCGAGAGATCGTTGGTCGCCGCGTAGGCCTCAACGCCATTGACGCGCACGGTGAGCATTGCGCCTTCGTCGCGGCTCAGGCTCGGCGGTTCGGCGACGTTCTTGCGCACTGACAGGTACTGCCCGGACTCGCGTACATACCGCAGGGAAAAGAACTCAGCGCCCGTGCGCAAGGCAGCGAAGCGCTGCTTGAGCTGGGGGTGGAAATCGAACATTCGGGAACCTCCTTGTCAGGGGGAAGCGGTAAAGCGGCGGCGGGGAGGGGGTGAAACGGTTGCGCGAGGTCTAGAGTAGGCCTGCGTGGGGGTAGGATCAAGTGAAGAGGGGGTGTAGGAGGATTTACTTGAAGCAGAGGGATTTGTGCTGAATTGTAGGGCCTCATCGCGAGCAGGCTCACTCCTACAGTTAATCTCCAGTGTCCACAGAGTTTGTGTTCACTGGAGATCCTTGTAGGAGTGAGCCTGCTCGCGATCAGCCTTGATGCGGTACCAAGTCTTACTGAGCAACCGGGGTGATATCACGCATCGGCTTGCCCTTTACCGGCGCATCGCCCGCTACATAGTAAGCAGCGGTGCTACGCGGCAGCGGCTGGCGGCCACGGATCTTGTCGGCGATTTTCTCGGCGATCATGATCGTCGGCGCGTTGAGGTTGCCGGTGGTGATGATCGGCATGATCGAGGCATCGACCACACGCAGGCTCTGCATGCCGTGCACGCGACCTTCGCCATCCACCACAGCCATCTCGTCGGTGCCCATCTTGCACGAGCAGGACGGGTGGAACGCGGTTTCGGCGTGCTCGCGGATGAACTTGTCGAGTTGCTCATCGGTTTGCACTTCGATGCCCGGGCTGATTTCGCGGCCACGGAAGGCGTCGAGCGCAGGCTGTTGCATGATTTCGCGGGTCAGGCGGATGCCGTCGCGGAATTCCTGCCAGTCCTGCTCGGTGGCCATGTAGTTGAACAGGATGCTCGGGTGCTGGCGCGGGTCTTTCGACTTGGCCTGGATGCGACCACGGCTTGGCGAACGCATGGAACCCATGTGCGCCTGGAAACCGTGCTCTTTCACACCGTTGCTGCCGTTGTAGTTAATCGCTACCGGCAGGAAGTGGTACTGGATGTTCGGCCATTCGAATTCCGGACGCGAACGGATGAAACCGCCGGCTTCGAACTGGTTGCTGGCGCCGATGCCGGTGCCGTTGAACAGCCACTCGGCACCGATGGCTGGCTGGTTGTACCAGAGCAGCGACGGGTACAGCGAAACCGGCTGGGTGCACGCATATTGCAAGTACAGCTCAAGGTGATCCTGCAGGTTTTCACCGACGCCTGGCAGATCGTGAACCACCGGGATGTCGAGCGACTTCAGCAGTTCGGCAGGGCCGACACCGGAGCGCTGCAGAATCTGCGGCGAAGCGATGGCGCCGGAGCACAGCAGCACTTCTTTGCGCGCTTTGACTTCAACGCGCTCTTCGGCGTCGCCGACCAGGTAACGCACGCCAACGGCACGCTTGCCTTCGAACAGGATCTTGTCGGTCAGGGCGTGGGTGACGATGGTCAGGGTCGAACGCTTTTTCGCGGTGTCGAGGTAACCACGGGCGGTGGATGCACGACGGCCGTTCGGCGTCACGGTGCGGTCCATCGGGCCGAAGCCTTCCTGCTGGTAACCGTTCAGGTCTTCGGTGCGCGGGTAACCGGCTTGCACGCCGGCTTCAACCATGGCGTGGAACAGCGGGTTGTTGCCCGCCTTCGGCGTGGTCACGCTGACCGGGCCTTCACCACCGTGGTAGTCGTTCGGGCCGATGTCGCGGGTTTCGGCTTTGCGGAAGTACGGCAGGCAGTCGAGGTACGACCAGTTTTCCAGGCCTGGCAGTTTCGCCCAGCCGTCGTAGTCCATCGCGTTACCGCGGATGTAGCACATGCCGTTGATCAGCGAGGAACCGCCGAGGCCTTTGCCGCGACCGCATTCCATCCGACGACCGTCCATGTGTGGCTCTGGATCGGTTTCGTACGCCCAGTTGTAACGACGACCTTGCAGCGGGAATGCCAGTGCCGCCGGCATTTGCGTGCGGAAGTCGAAACGGTAGTCCGGGCCGCCTGCTTCAAGCAGCAGAACGGTGACGCCGGCGTCTTCAGTCAGACGGGTCGCAAGTGTGTTACCTGCAGAGCCGGCCCCTATGATGATGTAGTCGTATTCTTGAGTCATAAGTTCTCCTGAGGGAGCTACAAGTCACAAGCTTCTAGCTGCAAGTAAAAGCGGCGAGCTGTGGCTTCGAAATCGGGGAGGGCGGCAAACCCAAACTGCTTTTACTTGCAGCTTGAAACTTGCCGCTTGGAGCTGATCAGCTCATCAGAAAACTGAAACGTACTCACCCAGTTCGACTTGCACGGACTTGATGCGCGTGAAGTTATTGAGAGAGCTGATGCCATTTTCACGGCCAACACCCGACTGCTTGTAACCGCCGACCGGCATTTTTGCGTCGGACTCGCCCCAGGCGTTGATCCAGCAGATACCGGCTTCCAGTTGATGAATCACGCGGTGGGCGCGGTTCAGGTCTTTGGTGACGATACCGGCGGCCAGGCCGAAGTCGGTGTCGTTGGCGCGGCGGATCACTTCTTCTTCGGTCTCGTAGGAGAGGATCGCCATCACTGGGCCAAAGATTTCTTCACGAACGATGGTCATGTCGTCGGTGCAATCGGTGAACACGGTCGGAGCAACGAATGCGCCTTTGGCGAATTCGCCGTCGGTCAGACGGTCGCCGCCGCACAGCACGCGGGCGCCTTGCTCTTTACCCTTGGCGATGTAGCCCAGCACGCTTTCCATGTGCGCGAAGCTGACCAGCGGGCCGAAGTTGGTGTTCTCGTCTTCCGGGTTGCCGATGCGGATGCGTGCAACGCGTTCAACGATCTTGGCTTCGAAAGCGGCTTTCAGGTGCGCCGGAACAAACACGCGAGTGCCGTTGGTGCAGACCTGACCGGAGCTGTAGAAGTTGGCCATCATCGCGGTGTCGGCAGCGCGATCGAGATCGGCGTCGTCGCAGATGATCAGCGGGGACTTGCCGCCCAGTTCCATGGTCACGTCTTTCAGCGACGAAGCCGAAGCGCTGGCCATAACCTTCTTGCCAGTGTCGGTGCCGCCGGTGAAGGAGATTTTTTCGATGCGCGGGTGCTCGGTCAGCCAGGTGCCGACTTCACGGCCGCTGCCGGTCAGTACGTTGAACACGCCATTTGGAACGCCGGCTTCGGTGTAGATCTCGGCCAGTTTCAGGGTGGTCAGCGAGGTGACTTCGCTTGGTTTGAAGATCATCGCGTTACCGGCAGCCAGGGCTGGAGCGGATTTCCACAGGGCGATCTGGATCGGGTAGTTCCACGCGCCGATGCCGGCAACCACGCCCAGCGGCTCGCGACGGGTGTAGACGAAAGAAGTGTCACGCAGCGGGATCTGCTCGCCTTCGATGGCCGGCACCAGGCCTGCGTAATATTCCAGCACGTCAGCACCGGTAACGATGTCGACGTATTTGGTTTCGGAGAAGGATTTACCGGTGTCCAGGGTTTCCAGCGCGGCCAGTTCATCGTTGCGCTCGCGCAGGATGTCGACGGCGCGACGCAGGATGCGCGAGCGCTCCATGGCGGTCATCGCGGCCCAGATTTTCTGGCCCTTTTCAGCGCTGACCACGGCGCGCTCGACGTCTTCCTTGGTCGCACGTTGCACCAGTGCGAGGACTTCACCGTTAGCCGGGTTGATGGCTTCGAAGGTGGCATCGCTGCCGGCGTCAGAGTACGCGCCATCGATGTAAAGTTTTTGCAGTTCGAAACGGGCCATAGTGTCCTCGCAAGTGCATTGGTGGTTGGCGTTGACCACCGCGGTGAGGCTGCGGTGGCGTTCAGGGGCCGAGCGTTTTCTGTGTGCTCTAGCTCACCTTCTTGGCCAATTGGAAATCCATGTATTCGTAAGCGATCTGTTGCGCCTGCGCCGTGTCGAAAGCGTCTCCCGACAAAGCGCCGCGCAACCACAAGCCGTCAATCAACGCTGCCAGCCCCCGCGCTGCGCTGCGCGCATCTTCGAGCGACAACACACGGCGGAACTGACAGCACAGGTTGGAATACAGACGGTGATCGTTGATCCGCTGCAACCTGTGCAAAGACGGCTGGTGCATGCTGGTGGCCCAGAAGGCCAGCCAGGTTTTCATTGCCGGGCCATTGACCTGGCTGGCGTCGAAGTTGCCTTCGATGATCACCTGCAGATGCGCCCGTGGGCTGTCATCTGCCAGCGCCTGCCGGCGCGCGGTGACGCTCTCGCTGAGGGCGGTCATCAGATACCGCATCGTGGCGGCAATCAGGCCGTTCTTGTCCTGAAAGTAATGACTGATGATGCCATTCGAGACACCGGCCAAACGGGCGATCAGCGCAATGCTGGCGTCCCCCATTCCGACCTGATCGACCGCCTGCAAAGTGGCTTCGATCAGTTGTTGGCGGCGGATGGGTTGCATACCGACCTTGGGCATCTTGCACATCTCCTTAGGCCTTCCGAGCGACGAATGACGCCTATCGGATTGACGGCCAGTCTATTTTGTTTTGATTGAACGTTCAATCAACAAAGAATAAGATCTGCGACAAATCGTCGCTGCCTACAGATTTTTCCTACGTGTAAGTGGCGATAAAACCGACATCCGAAAATGCTCGAAACCTTTATGGGGCATGGCGCGGTTCGCGATTCGATGGACGTGTTGAAAGGGCAAGACGCTCAGGGCCAGGTTTCGGATGAACGTCCGTCCACCTTCGGCCACGAAAGCGATTCGCAGCGCCATTTCGGCAGGTTCGGGCATTTTTCGGGGTGTCTTTATATCACCCGCCGGTCGGCTGCCAACTAACCGATTGGTCGGGTTCCGTGTTGCCTTGTGTTCTTCTCTCGCACTGCCTGGAGCATTTGTGCCATGAGTTCTGCCTCGCTTATAAAGACCCCGCCCGAGAAGGTGACGGTCAACGGTTGGGTGTTTTACACCTCTACCGCGCTGATTCTGTTGTTGACCGCCATTCTGATTATCGCCCCGCAAGAGGCCGGCAGACTGTTGGGTATCGCTCAGGCCTGGTTGTCGCGCAGCTTCGGCTGGTACTACATGGTGGTCATCGCCGCCTATCTGGTGTTTGTGGTGGGCCTGGCGTTTTCCTCTTACGGCAAACTCAAACTGGGCAGCAAGGACGACACCCCGGATTTCAGTTACGGCGCCTGGGCGGGGATGCTGTTCTCGTCGGGTATCGGTATTTCGCTGCTGTACTTCGGCGCGTCCGAGCCACTGGATCACTACTTCAATCCGCCGGAAGGCGCCTCGGCCAGCAACCTGGCCGCGCGTCAGGCGGTACAGCTGACCTTCCTGCATTGGGGCCTGCATGGCTGGGCGATCTATGCACTGGTCGGTCTGGCCGTGGCGTATTTTGCTTACCGTCATAACCAGCCGCTGGCGTTGCGCTCGGCGCTGTATCCGCTGGTGGGCGAGCGTTGGGTCAAGGGCGCGGCCGGTCACGCGGTGGACGGCTTCGGCATGTTCGTGACCCTGCTGGGTCTGGTGACGAACCTGGGGATTGGTTCGCTGCAAGTGTCGTCGGGTCTGGAAAACCTGTTCGGCATGGAACACAGCAACACCAATCTGCTGATCGTGATCATCGTGATGAGTACCGTGGCGACCATCGCTGCCGTGTCCGGCGTGGAAAACGGCATCCGTCGTCTGTCCAACCTGAACATCGTGCTGTTCAGCGGCCTGCTGATTTTCGTCCTGCTGTTCGGCCCGACCTTGCACCTGCTCAACGGCTTCGTGCAAAACATCGGTGACTACCTCAATGGCATCGTGCTGAAAACCTTCGACCTTTATGTGTACGAAGGCGACAACGCCAAGTCCGAGCGCTGGATGGGCCTGTGGACTCTGTTCTACTGGGCGTGGTGGATTTCCTGGGCGCCATTCGTCGGCATGTTCATCGCGCGTATTTCCCGTGGTCGTACCGTCCGTGAGCTGGTGGCTGGCGTGCTGCTGATTCCGCTGGGCTTCACACTGGCCTGGCTGTCGATCTTCGGTAACTCGGCACTGGATCTGGTGATGAACCATGGCGCGGTGGAGCTCGGCAAGACGGCGCTGGAACAGCCGTCGATGGCGATCTATCAATTGCTTGAACACTACCCGGCGTCGAAAGTCGTCATCGGTGTGTCGATCTTTGTTGGCTTCGTGCTGTTCCTGACCCCGGCCGACTCCGGCGCGGTGATGATGGCGAATCTGTCCTGCAAGGGCGGCAACGTCGACGAAGATGCGCCGCACTGGCTGCGGATCTTCTGGTCGGTGGTGATCACCCTGGTGACCATCGGTCTGCTGTTTGCCGGTAACTTCGAAGCCATGCAAACCATGGTGGTGCTGGCCGGTCTGCCGTTCTCGGTGGTGCTGGTGTTCTTCATGTTCGGCCTGCACAAGGCGATGCGCCAGGACGTGCAGATCGAACAGGAGCAGGCGCAACTGGCGGAGCGCGGTCGTCGTGGTTTCAGCGAGCGTCTGACGCAACTGGACCTGCAACCGAGCCAATCGGTAGTGCAGCGCTTCATGGACAAGCAAGTCAGCCCGGCGCTGGAAGATGCCACCGCGCAGATGCGTGCGCAGGGTCTGCAAGTGCAGACGCTGTTGGGTAAATCCAAACGCTGCATGGGCGTGCGCGTCGAGATGGAAGAGGGCAACCCTTTCGTTTACGAAGTGAGCCTTGACGGCTATCTGGCGACCCCGACCGAATCGGCGCAGTCCGATGAAGCGCGCCAGCGTTACTACCGCGCTGAAGTTTATCTGCACAACGGCAGCCAGGATTACGACCTGATGGGCTTCACGCAGGATCAGATCACACGCGATGTGCTCGATCAGTTTGAAAGCCATCGGCAGCTCCTTGGCCGGGTGTACAGCTAAAGTCAAAAGCCCCCTCACCCCAACCCTCTCCCCAAGGGAGAGGGGGAAAGGGAGCAGATCGGGGGCTTTTCAAGACCTGAGTTCGATTCGATTTCTCAGGTCGGTGTAGCTCGAAAGTACAACTCGGTCAGTCCCCTCTCCCTCCGGGAGAGGGCTAGGCGGGCGGCGTTCCGATGAGGGGCTTTTCCCTGACCCAATAAAAAAGGGATCGCTCACCGCGATCCCTTTTTTTATCCCGCCTTAACCGAGGTTCTTGCCCAACAGCGCGTGATACAGCTCGCTGTCGCCCAGGATCCCCACCACATGATTGTCATCGTGCAGCACCAGCTTGTTGCCGGTCTGATAACGAATCTGCAGCGCATCGCGCATACCGATGTTCGAGTCCACCAGTGTCGGCTTGCGCTCTAGCCCTTCCACCGCTTGTCCCGGTGCCCAGTTCTGCAGGTTCAGCACCGAACCATTCTGCCGCGCGCCCTTGATGGTGTTGCCTTCGGCCAGGTCCAGCCACGAATCGCCGCCCGGATCGAGACACACCGAACCGTTGATACGTTTGCACTTGTCCAGTGTGCGCATCAGGCTGCGGCCGCAGAGCACGTTGAGCGGATTGGTGTGTGCGACGAAGGTGCGCACATAGTCGTCCGCCGGGTTCAGCACGATCTCTTCCGGCACGCTGTACTGGATGATCCGGCCGTCTTTCATGATCGCGATGCGGCTACCCAATTTGAGCGCCTCATCAAGGTCGTGACTCACAAACACGATGGTCTTGTTGAGCTTGCGTTGCAGCTCCAGCAGTTCATCCTGCAGACCCTGACGGATCAGCGGGTCGAGCGCCGAGAACGGTTCGTCCATCAGCAGAATGTCGGCGTCCATCGCCAGCGCCCGCGCCAGACCGACACGCTGCTGCATGCCGCCGGAGAGTTCGTCAGGCTTCTTGTTGCGCCATTGGGTCAGGCCAACCAGTTCGAGTTTTTCGTCGACCAGTTTCTTGCGCTCCTTCTCCGGGCGACCCTGCATTTCCAGACCGAAACTGATGTTCTCGCGCACCGTCAACCACGGCATCAGGGCGAACTTCTGGAACACCATGGCGATGCGTTTGGTGCGCATCATTTTCAGCTCGGCCGGGGTGCAGGAGGCGATGTCGATCTGGCGGTTTTCATGCTCGACGAACAACTTGCCGCGGCTCACGGTGTTGAGTCCGTTGATGCAGCGCAGCAGGCTCGACTTGCCGGAACCGGACAGGCCCATCAGCACGCAGATCTCGCCTTTGTTGATGTCCAGCGTGGCTTTTTCCACACCGACGATCTGTCCGGTCTTCTTCAGGATCTCGTTGCGGGTCATGCCCTGATCGAGCAGCTTGAGTGCCTCGCGCGGATCTTTGGAGAAGATTACGTCAACGTCTTCGAAGCGAATTATGCTCATGCGTCACCCCCTACTTTGGCGTCGGGTTGTTTGCAGATACGGTCGAGCATGATCGCCAGCAGTACGATCGCCAGGCCCGCTTCGAAGCCCAGAGCGATATCAGCAGTGTTCAGTGCGTTGACCACCGGTTTGCCGAGTCCGTCGGCGCCCACCAGTGCGGCGATCACCACCATCGACAGCGACAGCATGATGCACTGGGTGATGCCGGCTGCGATGCTCGGCATGGCGTGAGGCAGTTCGATCCGTGAGAGCAATTGGCGACGCGAGCAGCCGAAGGCTTTGCCGGCGTCCATCAGTTCTTGCGGGACATCGCGGATGCCCAGGTAGGTCAGGCGGATCGGCGCAGCGATGGCGAACACCACCGTAGAGATCAGGCCCGGGACCACACCCAGCCCGAAGAGGGTCAGGGTAGGAATGAGGTAAACGAAGGTCGGTACGGTCTGCATCAGATCGAGTACCGGACGCATGACAGTGTAGAACATCGGTTTGTGCGCAGCGACGATGCCCAGCGGCACGCCGATGACCACGCAGACCAGGGTCGCGAACATGACCTGGGCGAGGGTTTCCATGGTTTCCTGCCAGTACCCCAGATTGAGGATCAGCAGGAAGGAGGCGATCACGAAAGCGGTCAATCCCCATTTGCGCTGGATCAGGTGCGCGAGCAGGGCGATCAGGCCAATCAAGACCAGTGGGTTGAACCAGGTCAGCGCAAACGTCACGCCGTGGATCATCGTTTCCAGGGTCACGGCGATTGCGTCGAAGGTGTTGGCGCCGTGTTGCGTCAACCATTCAACGAAGCCCGCGATGTACTGGCCTAAAGGTATTTTCTGATCAATCAGCATGGTAGTGAACGTCCGCATGCAAGGAAATAAACAGCCCGGGTGGGCGAGCCCACCCGGCATAAGCGATTACTGAAGCTTGGCTTTCACGGCCTCCAGGCCAGGTTTACCGTCAATGGTGGTCACGCCAGCGAGCCAGGTATCGAGCACTTGTGGATTCTTTTTCAGCCAGGCCTTGGCGGCCGCGTCAGGCTTCATCTTGTCGTCGAGGATGTTGCCCATCAGTTCGCTTTCCATGTCGACGGTGAACTCCAGGTTCTTCAGCAACTGACCGACGTTGCTGCATTCCGCGGCGTAACCCTTGCGGGTGTTGGTTGCCACGGTCGCCGCACCGAAATCGGGGCCGAAGAAATCATCGCCACCGGTCAGGTATTGAATCTTGAAGCGCTTGTTCATCGGGTGCGGCGCCCAGCCGAGGAAGACCACGGCGGTGTCGCGTTTTTGCGCGCGGTCAACCTGCGAGAGCATGCCCGCTTCGGAGGATTCGACGACTTTGAAACCCGCGGTCTTCAGGCCGAAGGCGTCTTTGTCGATCATGCTCTGGATCAGACGGTTACCGTCGTTGCCAGGCTCGATGCCGTAGATTTTGCCGTCGAGTTCTTTCTTGAATTTGGCGATGTCGGCGAAGTCATGCAGACCTTTGTCATACAGGGCTTGCGGCACGGCGAGGGTGTACTTGGCGCCCTTGAGATTGGTGCGCACGGTTTCCACAGTGCCGGCATCGCGGTAAGCCTTGATGTCGTTTTCCATGGTCGGCATCCAGTTGCCGAGGAACACATCCATGTTCTTGCCGTCGGCCAGCGACTTGTAGGTCACGGGCACGGAGATCATGGTGGTCTTGGTCTTGTAGCCGAGGGCGTTGAGGACTACGGAGGTGGTGGCGGTGGTGGCGGTGATGTCGGTCCAGCCGACATCAGAGAAGTTAACGGTACTGCACTGCGCCGGTTCTGCAGCTTGCGCCAGTAACGGCAGACTCAGCATGGCGGCCAACAACAACGATGGGGAACCTTTCATGGATGGACTCCTTGGTGTTTTTTTTGGCAGTGTTCCGACTGTGGACCACCGCACTTATAGGTTGCGGTTGGATGGCGTTCTGGAGACAGCTCTGTCACGGCGCCTTGCAATCGAGTCATAACGATCATGTACCAGTGAAAATCTGACGCCTACAGGGGGGGTCGTATCCAGTACAGGGATGGTCGCATCCAGTGTCAGTGACGTCGTTTACAGCTTTTTTCTGCCCCGAATGGCCATCTGAACCGCACAAAAACGTCGAAAAACCGGGGCGAAAACGGCGCGGCGCTGGTGGACATGAGTGCGTCGGTGTCAGACGCCGTGCGTCCCGACAAAAGCCTGATGATGCGGGCATTCCGGCGGAACGCAGCTTGAGCGTAGCAGCTCCGCCAGCGGGCGCTTTTGCGTCCCGGACCGGTATCCTCAGGAGCTCTGCAGCAATGGCTATCAGCGTTTTCGACCTGTTCAAAATCGGCATCGGCCCGTCCAGTTCCCACACCGTCGGGCCGATGCGCGCCGCGGCGTTGTTCGTCGAGTCGCTGCGCGACAAGCACCAGTTGGAACAGGTGCGCCGTATAGAAGTGCAACTGTTCGGATCGCTGTCAGCCACGGGCATTGGTCACGGCAGCGACAACGCGGTGATCATGGGGCTGATGGGCGAGTGGCCGGACGCAATCGACCCGTCGCAAATCGGCCCGCGCATTCAGGCGCTGCGCGAAACCCACACGCTTTTCCTGGATGGTCGTTTATCGGTGCCGTTTGTCTGGGCTCGGGACATGCGTCTGATCGATGAGAACCTGCCGTTCCATCCCAATGCCATGACCCTTGTTGCCGAGGGCGATCACGGCGAACTGCACCGCGACACTTACTACTCGGTGGGGGGCGGCTTTGTCGTCGATCAAGCGCAGGCGTCCAGCGGCGTGGTCGATCTGGATCGCACTGAATTGCCTTATGACTTTTCCAGTGCGGTCGAGCTGCTGGAGCTGTGCAAGAACAATAACCTGCGCGTTGCCGAACTGATGATGGCCAACGAAAAGGTCTGGCGCAGTGAAGAAGAGATTCGCACCGGTCTGATGAAGCTGTGGCGGGCGATGCAGGATTGCGTCGAGCAGGGGCTCAAGCACGAAGGCATCCTGCCCGGCGGTTTGAATGTGCGCCGGCGTGCGGCGAAGTTGCATCGCAGCCTGCAGGAACTGGGTAAGCCCAATGTGATCGGCTCGACGCTCAGCGCCATGGAGTGGGTCAACCTGTTCGCCCTCGCGGTTAATGAAGAAAACGCGGCTGGCGGGCGCATGGTCACGGCGCCGACCAATGGCGCGGCGGGAATTATTCCGGCGGTGCTGCACTATTTTATGAAGTTCAGCGAAGCGGTGACGGACGCCAATGTGGTCGACTACTTCCTGGGTGCGGCGGCGGTGGGGATTCTGTGCAAGAAGAATGCTTCGATCTCTGGCGCTGAGGTTGGCTGTCAGGGTGAGGTCGGTTCAGCGTGCGCAATGGCGGCGGCGGGGCTGGCGGAGATTCTTGGCGCTACACCGGAGCAGTTGTGCAACGCGGCGGAGATTGGCCTGGAACATAACCTCGGGCTGACCTGCGATCCGGTCGGTGGCCTCGTGCAAGTGCCGTGCATCGAGCGCAATGCAATTGCCGCGGTAAAGGCGATCAACGCGGCGCAGATGGCGTTGCGCGGCGATGGTCAGCACTTTATCTCGCTGGACCGGGTGATCCGCACCATGCGTGATACCGGCGCTGACATGCATGACAAATATAAGGAGACCTCGCGGGGTGGCCTGGCGGTCAGTGCGGTTGAGTGCTGAGACCGAGTCGCCTCAATCGCGAGCAGGCTCACTCCTACATTTGGAACGCGTTCCCCTGTAGGAGTGAGCCTGCTCGCGATAGCGTCAGACCAGTCAAAATTGCTCATCAAGTGAACACAGACAATAAATCACGCCACCTTTTAGCGCGTCGCAAACAGATAAGAGTCTTTCCCACCTGTTACATATGATCTGCATCCCTACCGTCCGTCACCCGTGCCTGCGGTGACACTCCCCACAAACTGCACGCAGGCCAGTTCCCACAAGTGCTACCGATTTGCTCACACGCTGCGGGGCAGGGCTTTCACCGACGCTGATGGCACTTCGAAATACCTTTCGTCGGACGTCTCGAATAGACACGTCGCGACGTCGTTTTCAGGAGTTATTGAACGGCCATCCAATTTTAGGCATGGCAATTGCTCTGTCATAACAAAGCCCGTCTCCCACGCGAGAACGCTGGCAATAACAAGAGCCTCCGCCTGAGGCCATCACCCGCTTTGTGTGAGGAGATACCGCGATGACGTCGTTCAACTCCGGGGCCCAACCCCAGAACCGTGCGCCTCAATCCATCGGCTTTCTGCTGCTGGACAATTTCACGCTGATTTCTCTGGCCTCCGCAGTAGAACCTCTGCGCATGGCCAACCAATTGTCCGGTCGCGAGCTGTATCGCTGGAGCACCCTCACCGTCGATGGCGGCCAGGTGTGGGCCAGTGACGGTCTGCAAATCACTCCCGACGCTTCCATGCACAAAGCCCCGCCACTGGACACCGTGATTGTCTGCGGCGGTATCGGCATTCAACGCACCGTTACCCGTGAGCACGTTTCCTGGCTGCAAAGCCAGGCGCGTCAGTCCAAGCGCCTCGGCGCCGTGTGCACCGGCAGTTGGGCACTGGCTTGCGCCGGCCTGCTCGACGGTTTCGATTGCAGCGTGCACTGGGAATGTCTGGCGGCGATGCAGGAAGCTTTCCCGCGCGTGGCGATGAGTACGCGTCTGTTTACCCTCGACCGTAACCGTTTCACCAGCTCCGGCGGCACCGCGCCGCTGGACATGATGCTGCACCTGATCAGCCGCGATCACGGCCGTGAACTGTCCGCCGCGATCTCGGAGATGTTCGTCTACGAACGCATCCGCAACGAACAGGATCACCAGCGCGTGCCGCTCAAGCACATGCTCGGCACCAACCAGCCGAAGCTGCAGGAAATCGTCGCGCTGATGGAAGCCAACCTCGAAGAGCCGATCGACCTCGACGAACTGGCGGTGTACGTCGCCGTGTCGCGTCGACAGCTGGAGCGGTTGTTCCAGAAATACCTTCACTGCTCGCCGTCGCGTTACTACTTGAAGCTGCGTCTGATCCGCGCCCGGCAGTTGCTCAAGCAGACGCCGATGTCGATCATCGAAGTGGCGTCGGTGTGTGGTTTTGTCTCGACGCCGCACTTCTCCAAGTGCTACCGCGAATACTTCGGCATTCCGCCGCGGGACGAGCGAGTAGGCTCCAACACCACCCAGCAAGTGGCGATGCTGCCGCTGCCGCAGGCCATCGTGATGTCGCCGCTGTCGGGGCCGATGTCGGCGTTGAGTCAGGCGCGTAATGAATCGACGTTTGCCAGCGTAAGGCTGTAAGGCAAAAGATCGCAGCCTGCGGCAGTTCCTACAGGGATATGCGTTCCAATGTAGGAGCTGCCGAAGGCTGCGATCTTTTGATCTGCTGTCAGGCGCTATGGCTTTGCTGGTAGTCCGCCAATGCCGGCAGTAATTGTTTGTCGATCGCCTGACGTACCGCCGGCTGAATGCTGGCGCCGCTGGTGTACATATCCTTGACCATTTTGCGCAGTTCAAACGCGCGAACATTATCCAGACCGCGCACCGCGCACTGGCAGGCCTGATCGGCGGTCGTGCCACTGGGCACTTGAATACCCAACGCTTTGAGCTGGCCCAGCAAATCTTCCTGATCGATCAAATCGGCATACATCATGACGCGCATCCTTCTTCGGTAACGGAGGTCGTGGCTCGATTCTGGTAGCCACGTCGGGGCACGGCAAGGGCGTTTTGTCGCAGTGGCTGCGACGGCTATGAACAGGTCGTTTTCGGCTAACTCGCCGCTCAAGGGAGTGGGCACACTGAACTCAGCTTGCAACACGAAGGTTTGGTCACCCTCGCACGGCAGCTCCTCAACAGTAGCTTGAGCCCCGAACCAGTCACGGCTGGTATCGGGGCTTTTTTTGCCTGCTTATAAAAGCAAAGATCGCAGCCTTCGGCAGCTCCTACAGGGAACGCATTCCAATGTAGGAGCTGCCGAAGGCTGCGATCTTTTTATGGTTTAGCGTTGCAGCACCAGAATCCGCGATAACAACTCATCCCGATCGATATAGCAGCCTTGGAAGTGCCGCGCTCCGGTGGCCGGGTCAAAGGCATTGCGCGCGTGCAGCGTGCGGCGATTATCAAAGCACCACAACTCTCCAGGATTGAGCCGCTGTAGCAGCCGGAATCGTGGCTCGCGCGTCATCGCGATAAACCGCCGATACGCCCGATACAACACCGACATCTGCTCCACCGAGGTATCAAATGCGCCACGCAAAAAGTTCGCCATGCGAATTTCCGCCACTCGTCCCAAGGCATCCAAAGCAATGATCGGCGCCAGGCAGCGATAGTCGCTATGGCGATCCTTGTTGCGAAACTCCACGGGGATTTCACACAGCGCCTGAAACGCTGCCGGGTCCTCACTGCGCAACGCATCGGCAATCGAAAATCCGTCGACAAAAATACTCTCGCCACCCTCGGCGTCATTTACCAGGCAATGCAGAAATTGCAGCCCCGGTTGCAGCTCACGGGTCGGCAGATCAGTGTGCAACGGCAAATTGAAAGCGGTGTAGGCATTGCTGTCGGCATCGGCCTTGGATTGCACGTTGAACAGCACGCCGAAGTTGCTTTCGCGGATAAAGGAAATGCGCTGCGCGATAAGTGTCAGTGAACCGGGTTCGCTGGGTACGCCGCGCACTTGCGTCAGGCCGATGTCGCGCACGGCGAGCAGCCATTGCAGCAGCGCGGCGTTATCGTTCATCAGTGCCACGTATTCGAACACCGGCAACTGCAAATCGCTACGCCAAAGATAAGGCTTGGGCTTGGCGGCCAAGCGTTCGGCGCGGGATTCATCGTCGTAGGCGTGCGCGCGTAACCAGCCCGGATCGAAACGGCTGAGGTGACCGTCCTGCCAGTCGATGCGTAGGCAGCCGTGGGTATCGATATGCGCGGCAGCAGGTTTGAGGTCTTCAGTGGCATCGACAATCTCGAAGACCTGTTCGCGGGTGATGTTGTAGACGCACTGTGGACACGGGCAGTTGTCCCGCAACCAGACATGGTGGAACGGGCTGATGCGCCCGTCAGCCCATTCAATGGCAACACGATCCGCCAGGCTCTGCACGCCACCGAGCGCGCTGATCAACGGATAAGTACGGAAATCGGCAACAGCGGCAGCGGTGTTCATGGCGGCTCCTTGCGATCGATGGATTTACCTTGCAGGCGGCAGCGCGATGACGCGGCCGATGTAAGCGGGAGCAGGCAAGTCTTTCTGCTCGGCGACGATGCTTTGCAGGCGGCTCAGGGTGTCCGCGCTGAACGGCGCCGAGCGCGGGCCGGCGAGGTCGACGTGCAAGAGCATTTGTTCATTGCCGGCCAGTTCCTGATCCTCACCGACCTTGTGCAGGCTGTGATAGAGGTGCAGGCGTTTGCTGTCGTGGCCAATGATTTGCGTGCGTACTTCGACTTCGGTGTCGAGCTTCACTTCGTGCAGGTAATTGAGGTGCAATTCGAGGGTGAACAGTGAATGGCCGCTGGCTTCGCGGTTGTTGCTGTCCATGCCGAGGCGATCCATCAGGGCGTCGGTGGCGTAGCTGAAAATCAGCAGGTAAAAGGCGTCGCGCAGGTGACTGTTGTAGTCGACCCAGTCGGGGATGATTCTGGTTTGGTAGGTGGTGAGGTTGGGCATGGTTTGGGTTCCGGCAGTGGGCGGGTCGTTAAGATCAAGAGCTACCCCCTCACCCCAGCCCTCTCCCCCAAGGGGGCGAGGGGGAAAGGGAGCAAATTTTCGAGCTTTTCGAGTCCTGAGTTCGGCTCGATGGTGCAAGTCGGCGTAACTCGAACAATCAGCGCGGTCAGTCCCCTCTACCTCTGGGAGAGGGCTAGGGTGAGGGCTGCAATGTCACGGCAGACATATCACTCGCTGAACGCCATCCCATGCTTCTCCTTGGTGGTCTTCACCGCCTCCAGCACAGCCAGCAAACAATCATCACGATAGCGCTCCAGCGCCGAAATACTGTGACGGCCGAGCTGATCGCTGGTGCCATCGACCACGTCATCGATCAACTTGTCAGTCAGCTCCGGCGCCGGCAGATAGGTCCACGGCAACTGCAACGCCGGGCCGAATTGCGACATGAAGTGGCGCATTCCCGCATCACCACCGGCCAGGGTGTAGGTCAGGAATGTGCCCATGAACGACCAGCGTAGACCGGCGCCAAAGCGGATCGCATCGTCGATTTCGCCAGTGGTGGCGACACCGTCGTTGACCAGGTGCAGCGCTTCACGCCATAGCGCTTCGAGCAAGCGGTCGGCAATAAACCCCGGCACCTCCTTGCGCACATGCAACGGGCGCATGCCGAGGGATTCGTAGACTTTCATTGCTGCCTGAATGGCTTGCGGCGCGGTGTTCTTGCCGCCGACTACCTCTACCAAAGGCAGCAGATAAACCGGGTTGAACGGGTGGCCGACCACGCAGCGTTCCGGGTGCGTTGAACTCTCGTAAAACTCGCTCGGCAACAGGCCCGACGTACTCGAACCGATCAACGCATTGGGCTTGGCTGCGGCGCTGATTTTGCTGTGCAGATCAAGTTTCAGCTCCAGACGTTCCGGGGCGCTTTCTTGAATGAAATCGGCATCGCGCACGCACTCTTCGATAGTCGCGACAAAGCGCAGGCGATCCTGCGAAGCGCCCGGCGCCAGACCGTTTTTCTCCAGCGCCCCCCAGGCATTGGCCACGCGTTTGCGCAGTGCTGCTTCGGCGCCGGGCGCCGGATCCCAGGCCACCACGTCGAGGCCATAGGCGAGGGCACGGGCCACCCAGCCACTACCGATGACACCGCTGCCCAGCGCGGCGAAGGTTTTGATTTCGGTGATAAAGCTCATTGGATTTTTCCCGAGTAAGGTGATCCCTGTAGGAGCTGCCGAAGGCTGCGATCTTTTGATCTTGCTTCTAAAAATCAAAGTCAAAAGATCGCAGCCTTCGGCAGCTCCTACAGGTTAAAAGTGGGGCCAGTCAGGCTCGTTTTTGGGATAGGTCAGCCGCGCTGGGTCAGGCCCATTTTCTTGCGGCCCTCAGCCGGGGTCAGCACGCGGGCGCCGAGGCGGCTGAGGATCTCGCTGGCGCGCTCGACCAATTGGCCGTTGGTCGCCAGCACGCCTTTGTCCAACCACAGGTTGTCCTCCAGCCCGACCCGTACGTTGCCGCCCAGCAACACCGCTTGCGCAGCCATCGGCATCTGCATCCGGCCAATGCCAAAGCCGGCCCATACCGCGTCGGCTGGCAGGTTATCGACCATGGCTTTCATGGTGGTGGTATCCGCCGGCGCGCCCCACGGGATGCCCAGGCACAGCTGGAACAACGGGTTATCGAGCAGACCTTCCTTGATCATCTGCTTGGCGAACCAGAGGTGACCGGTGTCGAAAATCTCCAGCTCGGCCTTCACGCCCAACTCGGTGATGCGCTTGGCGCCGGCACGCAGTTGCGCCGGTGTGGAGACGTAAATGGTGTCGCCATCGCCGAAGTTCAGCGTGCCGCAATCGAGGGTGCAGATTTCCGGCAACAGCTCTTCAACGTGCGCCAGACGAGTCAACGGGCCGACCAGATCGGTGTTCGGGCCGAACTCCATCGGTTTCTCGCCGGCGCCGATTTCCAGGTCGCCGCCCATGCCGGCAGTCAGGTTGACGATGATGTCGACGTCGGCCTCGCGGATGCGCTCCATCACTTCGCGGTACAGCGCCACGTCACGGCTGAACTTGCCGGTCTGCGGATCGCGCACATGGCAATGCACAACGGTGGCGCCGGCCTTGGCTGCTTCAACGGCGGCGGCAGCGATTTGTTTCGGGGTGACCGGCACGTGCGGGCTCTTGGCGGTCGTGTCGCCAGCACCGGTGAGTGCGCAGGTGATGATGACGTCGTGGTTCATGGTGCGGTTTCCTTCAGGCGTGATGGGTCTGTCCGCAGCCCTTTGCCGGGCTGCGAAGCGTCGTTCAGTTCCCTCTCCCAACGGGAAAGGGCTAGGGTGAGGGTGGCGGTTATTTGCTGGTCAGCTGAAGATTTTCAGCCGCCGGTTTGCCATCGAACGTGGTCACACCTTCCAGCCAGCGCTGCTTGTCTTCGGGGTGATCCTTGAGCCATTGCTTGGCCGATTCGAAGGCGTCCTTGTGGTCGAGCAGCGGTTGCATCATCCGGCTCTCGTCTTCGGCGGTGAACGTCAGGTTGGTCAGCAGACGGCCAACGTTCGGGCACTGCTCAGCGTATTTCGGCGCGGTCACCGTCCACACGGTGGCCATGCCTTCGTTCGGACCAAGGGCATCGTCGCTGCCGGTCAGGTAAGTCATCTGCACGTTGACGTTCATCGGGTGCGGCGCCCAACCGAAGAACACCACGGCTTCCTTGCGGCGCACGGCGCGGTCGACGGCGGCGAGCATGCCGGCTTCGCTGGACTCGACCAGCTGGAACTTGCCGAGGCCGAACTGGTTCTTGGTGATCATTGCCTTGATCTGCGTGTTGGCGCCCGAGCCCGGTTCGATGCCGTAGATCTTGCCGCCCAGTTCTTTTTCAAACCTGGCGATGTCGGCGAAGGTTTTCAGGCCCTTGTCGGCCAGATAAGTCGGCACGGCGAGGGTCGCACGGGCATCTTTCAGGCTTGGCGCTTCGAGGACTTTGACCTGATTGGCGTCGACGAACGGGGTGATGGTCTGGGTCATCAGCGGGTTCCAGTAACCGAGGAACAGGTCCAGGCGCTGATCGCGGATCCCGGCGAAGATGATTTGCTGGGACGCACTGGTTTGTTTGGTGTTGTAGCCGAGGCCGTCGAGCAGGACCTGGGTCATGGCACTGGTGGCGATCACGTCGGTCCAGTTGACCACGCCCATGCGCACGTTCTGGCACGAGGCGGGTTCGGCCGCCATGACGCTGGCGCTCAAGAAAGCGGTACCGCTGAGTGCAAGAACACAGCTGCTGATCAGTCGTTTCATGTCGGGTTCCTCGGCAGGTGGTTTATTGTGGTTCCCGGCGTCTGATGCGCCGGTGATGCCAAGTTACGCAGCTATGCGCCTGTGAAAACGCACTGCGGCGACTGGCATTTGCACTGTAGCGACCTGTGCGCTTGAACGCTGACGACAATCGGCGTATCAACATCCCACGCTACCCGCCGACCGAGGGCGCCCATGTCCCAGGATTTCTACTTTTTGCTGATGCCCGGCTTCTCCGCCATTGGCTTTATCTCCGCGATCGAACCGCTGCGCGTGGCCAACCGCTTTCGTGGCGAGTTGTATCGCTGGCACGTGTTGAGCGCTGATGGCGGGGCGGTGCTGGCGAGCAATGGCATGTCGGTCAACGCCGATGCAGCGCTGGAGCCGCTGAAAAAAGGCGCGACGTTATTGGTGGTGGCCGGGTTTGAGCCGCTGAAATTTGCCACGCCGGTGCTGGAACATTGGCTGCGGCGGCTGGATAACGATGGCGTGACGCTGGGCGCCATTGACACGGGCAGCTTTGTCCTTGCCGAAGCCGGGTTGCTTGAGGGCCATCGCCTGACCCTGCACTGGGAAGCGATCGATGCCTTCAAGGAATCTTATCCACAGCTCAGCGTGACCCAGGAATTGTTCGAGATCGACCGTCGACGGATCACCTCGGCGGGTGGCACCGCTTCCATTGATTTAATGCTCGATTTGATCGCTCAGGCCCATGGGCCGCAGCTGGCGATTCAGGTCAGTGAGCAGTTTGTGCTGGGGAGGATTCGCCCGCGCAAAGACCACCAGCGTATGGAAGTTGCTACGCGTTACGGGATCAACAACAAGAAACTGGTGCAGGTGATCGGCGAGATGGAGCAGCACAGCGAACCGCCGCTGACCACGCTGCAATTGGCGGAATCGATCAAGGTCACGCGACGGCAACTGGAGCGCTTGTTTCGGCTGCATCTGAACGACACACCGAGCAATTTCTATCTGCGGCTAAGGCTGGAAAAGGCCCGACAGCTGCTGCGCCAGACTGACATGAGCGTGCTCGAAGTCAGCATCGCCTGCGGCTTCGAATCACCGTCGTATTTCACCCGCAGCTACCGCGCACGCTTCGCCCGCTGCCCGCGCGAAGACCGCCGTACCGCACAGGCCTGAATTGGATGCACCCAAAACCCCTGTAGGAGTGAGCCTGCTCGCGATAGCGGTAAGTCAGACAACACTGATGTCGACTGACACTTCGTCATCGCGAGCAGGCTCACTCCTACAGTTTGATCGGGTTACTTCTTCAGCAGCGCCGAACACGCCGCCTTATAAGCCTCATGCTGATACTTGTTCAACGTCCCCGGCAGTTCAAAATTATGCTTCTTCGCCTGCGCATTGATCGTCTGCGGCGACAACAATGTCACCTCACACCCATCCAGCAGCTGCAAAATCCCTTCAATCTTGAACGTCGTCGGCCCACCGGCAAACTCACCCTTCTTGCTGCGTTTCTTGATCGCAATCCGGTCAACCGAATTCTCCCGCACAAACGACGCCACCTGCGCCGCAAAGAGCTTAACGTTTGCCGCTTCGTCATCGTCTTCGAGGGCGATCTTCTTGGTGGCAAGGGGAATGTGGCTCAGGGTCGAACCGTCGAGAGCGGCCACGGCGATGATCGCTTCGCTGCCTTTGATTTCGATGCCGCAGATGTTCATGGGGAATTCCTTGAAGTGAAGAGGGCAGCTTACAGCTCAAGCTGATTGGTGGTGATGCCGAACGCCGACGCAATTTTCTCGCGAGTGGCCTTGCGTGGCTTGGCGACTGTTTCCTGCTGGGCAAACGCCGGTTGCGAAATACCCATGCGTTTAGCGACTTCTTCCTGAGTCAGGTTGAGGTATTCGCGCCAGGCACGGATCGGTGTCGCTCCGTCGACCATCCGACTGACCACTTCATGGGGAATCAGATCGGGCTGCATTTTCTGCGCGACATATTGCGCATAGGGAATGACCACGAAGGCCGGTTTGCCCTCGGCGTCGTTGATGATTTGGATATCTGTGGGTAACTTCATATTCGGAGAAATATAAGTCTTTTATAAGATTTCAGGATCTTTGCTTATATTTCTCCCAATGCCAATCAACAAGTTTGACGGCATGTTACGAGTGGTCAGGATCACTCCTGCCCAATCGACTCCAAAAACTCCGACCGCTCATCACTCATCCGCGCCACGCAATCATTCTGCGCAATCGTGAACGCCTTGCTCCCCGCCGTCGCCGGGAACGCCTCCACCGCGCAATCAGCGTCCCGCGTTTTCAGCCACTGCTGCTGAGCCGTCTTGATCTTGGCGGTGATGTCCGCCAGTTGCGTGGCGTTTTTGCCGTACGCAGTCTGCATGCGTTCTGTCAGGCTGGCGTAGTTGTCCTTGAGCAGGTCTTCAGCGGTGGTGCGGCTGTAGGTCGAGCATTCCAGGGTCTGGACGTCGTTTTCGACGGCGTCGCACGGGTTGTTGTCGGATTCTTCGGCGGCGTGTACGCCGGTCGCAAGCAAAGCCAAAGCCAGGAAGATCGATTTCATTGTTGTCGCCGCTCTAATCCAGTGGTGTTTCCAAGATGCCGGAGATTCTGGCTCAAGCTTGCGGGCTTGAACAGGTAGCTGATCGGAGCGTCTGGCGACCCTTTGTCGCGGATTGACGCTTTCGGCAATTCCCCTGTCGTTTTTGCACCCGGTCGCCCGGGCACCGAGGCATATGCTGGCCCCAAAGCGCCGGCAGACGATTCGGCGCATGAATCGCCAATAAGGGGACGCCTGATGAGCCCAGCCGAATTACACGCCGACAGCATCGTTATCGACGGTCTGATCATTGCCAAATGGAACCGTGAGCTGTTCGAAGACATGCGCAAGGGCGGTCTGACGGCGGCCAACTGCACTGTGTCGGTGTGGGAAGGCTTTCAGGCGACCGTGAACAATATTGCTGCCAGCCAGAAGCTGATCCGCGAAAACAGCGACCTGGTGATGCCGGTGCGCACCACCGCCGACATTCGTCGTGCCAAGGAACAAGGCAAGACCGGCATCCTCTTCGGCTTCCAGAATGCCCACGCGTTTGAAGACCAGATCGGCTATGTCGAGGTGTTCAAGCAGCTCGGCGTCGGCATCGTGCAGATGTGCTACAACACCCAGAACCTGGTCGGCACCGGTTGCTACGAGCGTGACGGCGGCCTGTCGGGTTTCGGTCGCGAAATCGTCGCCGAGATGAACCGCGTTGGCGTCATGTGCGACCTGTCCCACGTCGGTTCCAAGACTTCCGAAGAAGTCATCCTCGAATCGAAAAAACCGGTCTGCTATTCCCACTGCCTGCCGTCGGGTCTCAAAGAGCACCCGCGCAACAAGTCCGATGAAGAGCTGAAGTTCATTGCCGACCACGGCGGTTTCGTCGGCGTGACCATGTTCGCGCCGTTCCTCGCCAAGGGCATCGATTCGACCATCGACGATTACGCCGAGGCGATCGAATACACCATGAACATCGTCGGCGAAGACGCCATCGGCATCGGCACCGACTTCACCCAAGGCCATGGCCAGGACTTCTTCGAATACCTGACCCACGACAAGGGCTACGCCCGCCGTCTGACCAGCTTCGGCAAGATCATCAACCCGCTGGGCATCCGCACCGTCGGCGAGTTCCCGAACCTGACCGAAACCCTGCTCAAACGCGGCCATCCCGAGCGCGTGGTGCGCAAGATCATGGGCGAGAACTGGGTCAACGTCCTCAAAGACGTCTGGGGCGAATAACGCTGACTCAAGACCGCCGCCGAACTGCCCCCTCTCCTGTGGGAGAGGGCCGGGGTGAGGGCAGCGGTCACCACTGAATCCACTATTTTTTCTGGAGTTAAGTTTCCATGGCCAAGATCGCCCCGCAATTGCCAATCGAAGTCGACAGCGAGACCGGTGTCTGGACCTCTGACGCCCTGCCAATGCTCTACGTGCCGCGTCACTTCTTCGTCAACAATCATATGGGTATCGAGGAGGTTTTGGGCGCTGACGCCTACGCCGAGATCCTCTACAAGGCCGGCTACAAATCCGCCTGGCACTGGTGCGAAAAAGAAGCCGAATGCCACGGCCTGGAAGGCGTCGCGGTGTTCGAGCACTACATGAAGCGCCTGTCGCAACGCGGCTGGGGCCTGTTCAAGATTCAGGACATCGACCTCGACAAAGGCACCGCCAGCGTCAAGCTCGAACACTCGGCATTCGTCTACGTTTACGGCAAGGTTGGGCGCAAGGTCGATTACATGTTCACCGGTTGGTTTGCCGGTGCCATGGATCAGATTCTTGAGGCGCGCGGCAGCAAGATTCGCACCGTCGCCGAGCAAGTCTACGGTGGCTCCGAAGAAGGCCACGACGACGGCCTGTTCACCGTCAAGCCGTTGTAAGTCGAGGAACCCGCCATGGCTTTCGAAGCAATGTTCCAGCCGATCCAGATCGGCAAACTGACCATCCGTAACCGCGTGCTCAGCACCGCACACGCCGAGGTCTACGCGACTGACGGTGGCATGACCACCGACCGCTACGTCAAGTATTACGAAGAGAAAGCCAAGGGCGGCATCGGCCTGGCGATCTGTGGTGGCTCCTCAGTAGTCGCCATCGACAGCCCGCAGGAATGGTGGAGCTCGGTCAACCTGTCGACCGACCGGATCATTCCGCACTTCCAGAATCTGGCCGACGCCATGCACAAGCACGGCGCCAAGATCATGATCCAGATTACCCACATGGGCCGGCGCTCGCGTTGGGACGGCTTCAACTGGCCGACCCTGATGTCGCCGTCGGGCATCCGTGAGCCGGTGCACCGCGCGACCTGCAAAACCATCGAGCCGGAAGAAATCTGGCGGGTGATCGGCAATTACGCCCAGGCTGCGCGCCGAGCCAAGGCCGGTGGCCTCGACGGCGTTGAATTGTCGGCGGTGCACCAGCACATGATCGACCAGTTCTGGAGTCCACGTGTCAACAAGCGTACCGACGAATGGGGCGGCACCTTCGAAGGCCGGATGAAGTTCGGTCTGGAAGTGCTGAAAGCGGTGCGCGCCGAGGTCGGTGATGATTTCTGCGTCGGCATGCGTCTGTGCGGTGACGAATTCCACCCGGACGGCTTGTCCCACGAGGACATGAAGCAGATTGCCAAGTATTACGACGACACCGGCATGCTCGACTTTATCGGTGTGGTCGGCTCGGGTTGTGACACTCACAACACCCTGGCCAACGTGATTCCGAACATGAGTTATCCACCGGAGCCGTTTCTGCATCTGGCCGCCGGGATCAAGGAAGTGGTCAAAGTGCCGGTGCTGCACGCCCAGAACATCAAGGATCCGAACCAGGCCACGCGGATCCTTGAAGGAGGTTACGTCGACATGGTCGGCATGACCCGCGCGCACATCGCCGACCCGCATCTGATCGCCAAGATCAAGATGGGCCAGATCGACCAGATCAAGCAGTGCGTCGGCGCCAACTATTGCATCGACCGTCAGTATCAAGGCCTCGACGTGCTGTGCATTCAGAACGCCGCGACGTCCCGTGAGTACATGGGCGTGCCGCACATCATCGAGAAATCCACCGGGCCGAAACGCAAAGTGGTGATCGTCGGTGCCGGCCCTGCCGGGATGGAAGCGGCCCGCGTTGCCGCCGAACGTGGCCACGACGTGACCCTGTTCGAGAAGAAGGAATTCATCGGCGGGCAGATCACCACCGCATCGAAAGCGCCGCAGCGTGACCAGATCGCTGGCATCACCCGCTGGTTCCAACTGGAACTGGCGCGACTGAAAGTCGATCTGCGTCTGGGCACGGCGGCCGATGCCGACACCATCATGGACTTGCGTCCGGACGTAGTGGTGCTGGCGGTCGGCGGGCATCCGTATCTGGAACAGAACGAACACTGGGGCGCCGCCGAAGGGCTGGTGGTCAGCAGTTGGGACGTGCTCGACGGCAAGGTTGCGCCGGGCAAGAACGTGCTGGTCTACGACACCATTTGTGAGTTCACCGGGATGTCGGTTGCCGACTTCCTCGCCGACAAGGGCAGCCAGGTCGAGATCGTCACTGACGACATCAAGCCGGGCGTGGCCATCGGCGGTACATCGTTCCCGACCTACTACCGCAGCATGTACCCGAAAGAAGTGATCATGACCGGCGACATGATGCTGGAGAAGGTCTACCGCGAAGGCGACAAACTGGTCGCGGTGCTGGAGAACGAATACACCGGCGCCAAAGAGGAGCGGGTGGTCGATCAGGTGGTGGTGGAAAACGGCGTGCGTCCGGATGAAGAAATCTATTACGCGCTCAAAGAGGGTTCGCGCAACAAGGGCCAGATCGACGTCGAAGCGTTGTTTGCGATCCAGCCGCAACCTTCGCTGAGCGAGGCGGGCGACGGCTACTTGCTGTTCCGCATCGGCGACTGCGTGGCGCAGCGCAACACGCACGCCGCCATTTATGACGCACTCCGGCTCTGTAAGGATTTTTGACGGCTCAGCTGCGAGCCATAAGCTTCAAGCCGCAAGTAAAAGCCCGGCAGATTTTGCTGCTCTTTCTTGCAGCTTGTAGCTTGTAGCTTGCACCTCGCCAGAGGTGACTCTGATGTTGAACACCCTTCTTCCAATCCTGTTGTTCGCAGCTATCGGCCTTGGTGTCCTCGGCGCGTTGCGGCGGGTAGCGATGTGGCGCCGGGGCCGGGCCTCGAAGGTCGACCTGATCGGCGGCCTGTTCGCCATGCCCAAGCGCTACATGGTCGATTTGCACCATGTCGTGGCGCGGGACAAATACATCGCCAACACCCACGTGGCCACGGCCGGCGGTGCGGTGGCGTCGATTGTACTGGCGCTGCTGGTGCACGGTTTTGGCCTGCATAACCGCATTCTTGGCTACGCGTTGCTGCTGATGACGGCGGTGATGTTCGTCGGCGCGATCTTCGTTTATCTGCGACGGCGCAACCCGCCGGCGCGGCTGTCGAAAGGCCCGTGGATGCGCCTGCCGAAAAGCCTGCTGGCGTTCTCGGCGTCGTTCTTTCTGCTGACCCTCCCGGTGGCCGGAATCCTCCCGGAGAACTTCGGCGGCTGGGTGCTCGCAGTCATTCTCGGGATTGGCGTGCTGTGGGGCGTGTCGGAGCTGTTCTTCGGCATGACCTGGGGCGGGCCGATGAAACACGCCTTCGCCGGTGCGTTGCATTTGGCTTGGCACCGCCGCGCCGAGCGTTTTGGCGGCGGTCGTTCCACGGGCTTGAAACCTTTGGATCTGAACGATCCGAGTGCTCCGCTGGGTGTTGAGAAACCCAAGGATTTCACCTGGAACCAACTGCTCGGTTTCGACGCCTGCGTGCAGTGCGGCAAGTGCGAAGCGGCGTGCCCGGCCTTCGCCGCTGGCCAGCCGCTGAACCCGAAAAAACTGATTCAGGACATGGTCGTCGGCCTCGCTGGCGGCACCGATGCCAAGTTCGCCGGCAGCCCGTATCCGGGCAAACCTGTAGGCGAGCATAGCGGTAATCCACATCAACCGATCGTCAACGGCTTGGTCGACGCCGAAACCCTGTGGTCGTGCACTACCTGCCGTGCCTGCGTCGAGGAATGTCCGATGATGATCGAGCACGTCGACGCCATCGTCGACATGCGCCGTCACCTGACCCTGGAAAAAGGCGCGACGCCGAACAAGGGCGCCGAAGTCCTTGAAAACCTCATCGCCACCGACAACCCCGGCGGTTTCGCCCCGGGCGGGCGGATGAACTGGGCGGCGGACTTGAACCTCAATCTGCTCAGCGAGAAGAAATCCACCGACGTGCTGTTCTGGGTCGGCGACGGTGCGTTCGACATGCGCAACCAGCGCACCCTGCGCGCCTTCGTCAAAGTGCTGAAAGCGGCGAAAATCGACTTTGCCGTACTCGGTCTCGAAGAGCGTGACAGCGGCGATGTTGCCCGGCGTCTCGGCGATGAAGCGACCTTCCAGTTGCTTGCCAAACGCAACATCCAGACCCTGGCCAAATACAGCTTCAACCGCATCGTTACTTGTGATCCGCACAGCTTCCACGTGCTGAAAAACGAGTACGGCGCGTTCGATGGCAACTACCTGGTGCAGCACCACAGCACCTACATGGCAGAAATCATTCAGGCCGGCGCGCTGAACCTCGGTCAGCACAAAGGCAACAGCGTGACCTATCACGATCCGTGCTACCTCGGTCGTTACAACGGCGAGTACGAAGCGCCGCGTGAAGTGCTGCGTGCCCTCGGTATCGAAGTGAAAGAGATGCAACGTTCCGGCTTCCGTTCGCGCTGCTGCGGCGGTGGTGGCGGCGCGCCGATCACTGACATTCCGGGCAAGCAACGGATTCCCGACATGCGCATGGAAGACATCCGCGAGACCGGCGCCGAACTGGTGGCCGTGGGTTGTCCACAGTGCACGGCGATGCTCGAAGGCGTGGTCGAACCGCGGCCGCTGATCAAGGACATCGCAGAACTGGTGGCCGACGCGCTGCTCGAAGACGCCGCGCCGAACAAGCCTGCCACGCCGGCCAAACGTGAACCTGCGGAGGCCCACTGATGAGCGACATTATCCGCCGCGACCCGCGCGCCGAATGGATTGCCCGTAACCGCCTGCATCCGCTGCACGCGGCGATGCAACCGGCGCAACACAGCTGGATGGGCCCCAACGGCGTCATTCGCAAGAACCTGCACGGCATCGGTTTTATCGGCCCCAACGGCATCAAACGGATCGATCGCAGTGGCGCGCAACAGGGCGGGGCGGTCAAACGTTCGGCGACTGTGGAAGTGCAATTGCCGCTGCATCAGGTGCCCGCGCCGGCGTTCTACATCAGCGTGGTACCGGACATGGTCGGTGGCCGCTTGAGCAGTCACGACCGTGATTTGTTTGGCCTCGCCCATCAGCTCGCCGGTAATGACGGCGCAGTGTTGGCGGTGGTCTTTGGCGAGCATAAGGAAAACGCTTTCGCGACCGCTGGCGTCGATCGCTTGCTGGTACTCGAAGGCGAGGAATTCAGCGGTTATGCACCGGAGCAACGAGTGCAAGGTTTGCGCGCTGTGGATAACCAGTTCAACCCGCGTCATTGGTTGCTGCCGGACAGCCGCAGCGGTGGCGGTGAACTCGGTCGACGCTTTGCCGCTGCACTGGGCGAACGCCCGGCGACACGGGTCTGGCAGGTCAAGGATCAGGAGTGCATCGGCCGCGCTGGCGCTGGGCTGCAAGACCTTGCCCGTCCAGTTGCGCGGTTGATTTTGGCCGCTGCCGAATGCGCCGAACCAGTCAGCGACACTCGCCACGAAGCGTTGCCGGTGGAGTTATCCACAAGCGTGGCGCGCAGTCTCTCGCGGATCGAAGATCTCGGCGCCGTGGCGGTCGACCCGGCGGCGATTCCAATGGCTGAAGCCGAATTCATTTTCTCCGGCGGCAATGGAGTCAAAGACTGGGCACTATTCCACGAAACGGCGGCAGCACTCGGCGCTACCGAAGGTGCTTCCCGCGTTGCAGTGGACGATGGCTTCATGGCGCGTGATCGTCAGGTCGGCGCGTCCGGCACCTGGGTCACCGCGCGGGTCTATGTGGCTGTGGGTATCTCTGGCGCGATTCAGCACCTGCAAGGTATTGGTGCCTGCGACAAGGTCGTGGCGATCAACCTTGATCCGGGTTGCGACATGATCAAGCGTGCCGATTTGTCGGTGATCGGCGAAAGCGCAGAGATTCTGCAGGCGTTGATCGAAGCGGTCGCGGCTTACCGCAACGAAGCCAAGCGCGATGCGGCTTAAGGAAACTTTATGAACACGAAAGTAATCAGTCTGGTTTCAATCGGCGCCCACCCGACCTCCGGGCGGCCACGCCGCGCTGATCAGGACGCGCGCGCCGTGGAACTGGGTTTGCAACTGGCTGGGGATAACCTGCAAGTGCTGCATGCCGGTGACGTTGCAGAACCGGCGTTGCGCGCCTATCTGGGCATGGGGCTTGAGCAGATGCATGTGCTGGAGCAACCGGCAGGCGCCGATGCGCTGCCGGCGCTGACCGCTTATCTGCGCGATGCCGGTGCGCAAGTTGTCCTGACCGGCAGCCAGGCGGAAACCGGTGAAGGTTCGGGGATGTTGCCGTTTTTGCTCGCCGAAGGACTGGGCTGGCCGTTGGTGGTCGGGCTGGCTCAGGTCGAGTCGATCAATGATGGTTCGGCGCTGGTGCTGCAAGCCTTGCCGCGCGGACAGCGGCGCCGGTTGAAGGTGAAACTGCCGTTTCTGGCGACTGTGGATAACGCTGCGCCGAAGCCTCGGCAGAGTGCGTATGGTCCCGCGCGACGCGGGGTCTTGCAGGCTGAAGACGTCGAAGTGGTGGACGATGAGTTGCTCGCGGTTGCCACTTTGCAAGCGGCCAAGCCACGGCCGAAACGCTTGAAGGTGATCAAGGCCAAAAGCGGGGCGGACCGGATGAAGGCCGCGACGGCCAAGGCCAGTGGTGGCGGGGGGCAGGTGCTCAAGGGCGTTACCGCACAGGCCGGGGCTGAAGCGATTCTCAAATTGCTGATTGAAGAAGGCGTCGTCCGCTGAAAAGGCCCTCACCCTAGCCCTCTCCCTCCGGGAGAGGGCTGGGCGGGCGGCGTTCCGATGAGGGCAAGCACTTTTACCCACAATCCCTGTTGGCGGATCTGTGGATAACGTGTTCGCCCCTCTCTACACCCCACGCCATTCAAGCCCTACAGCCCTCCGATCAAAAAACAACCAGCCTAAGTCACGGATTTTCAGGGCTTTTTCGCCAGGATAACTTGGAAAGTTGCCCCCAATCTCTGTTGGCGCTTCTGTGGATAAGATGTTCGCTATCCGCTGAAGCCCATACAAACCGTGGCTTTCGAAGGGGTGATCAAAAAACAGTCAATTCGTAAGTTTCCGGACTTAATTCCCGCGCAAAACCCCGATTTCACACAGCCTCCAACGCTTTTCCACAGACAAGGCAAAGTTACCCCCGAACTCTGTTGGCGCTTCTGTGGATAACGTGTTCGCCATCCTCTACAGGCCATGCAGTACGTGGCCTCCATGAATATGATCAAAAATTAACCAGTGCGTCTTGCAAACCGTGCTTCTGGATAAGTCACGATTTTTCTTCACAAATCAGTCAGTTATTTTTTCGTTCATCCACAGTTACCCCCATTTGCTGTGGGTGGGTGTGTGGATAACTTGTTTGCGGAAGGCTGGGGGGCTTGGTGGGTATAGGGTGTGGGGTGGTTGGTCAAAAATTGTGCAATCTGGTTTCAGAGATGTAATGACTTTCATGACGCCTTCGCGAGCAGGCTCGCTCCCACATTTGGAATGCATTCCACCTGTGGGAGCGAGCCTGCTCGCGAAGCTTTTGCTTTTAGCCCTGAACCGGGACACCTTTGAGGTATGGCGCAGGCTCGGCGCCGAGGTTGCTCAGTAGGCGCTCGCTGTACCAGTCGACGAAGTTGACCACGCCAAACTCATAGGTCTTCGAATACGGCCCAGGCTGATAAGCCGTCGAATTGATCCCGCGCTGGTTCTCTTCCGCCAGACGCCGGTCCTGATCGTTGGTCGCATCCCACACCTGACGCATACGCTCGACGTCGTAATCAACACCTTCAACCGCATCCTTGTGCACGATCCACTTGGTGGTGACCATGGTTTCCTGCGCGCTGATCGGCCACACGGTGAAGACGATGATGTGGTCGCCCATGCAGTGGTTCCACGAGTGCGGCAGGTGCAGGATGCGCATCGAACCCAGATCCGGGTTCTTGATCCGGCCCATCAGTTTCGCGCAGCCCTGTTTGCCGTCGAGGGTCATCGACACGGTGCCCTTGAGCAGCGGCATGCGCACTATGCGGTTGCGCAGGCCGAAGCTGGCGTGGGCGTAAGGGATCTTCTCGGCTTCCCAGGCCGCGGCGGAGGCAGCGACGTGATCCTTGAACGCCTGATCGGCGCGCGGGTCGGTGACGTCGTCCCATTCCAGCAGGGTTTTCAGCAGTTCCGGGTGCGACGCGTTGCAGTGGTAGCACTCGCGGTTGTTTTCCAGCACCAGTTTCCAGTTGGCCTTTTCGAACAAGGTGGTTTGAATCGCCACCTTGGTGTTCTCCATGTCGTACGGTTCCATGTAATGGTTCAGCGTCGACAGGAAGTCATCGATGGCCGGCGGGTTCTCGGCCAGGCTGATGAAGATGTAACCGCCGGCCGTCTTCACGTTCACCGGTTTGAGGCCGTACTGCTTCATGTCGAAGTCGGCGCCCATTTCGGTGCCGGCGAACAGCAGACGCCCGTCCAGCTCATAGGTCCACTGGTGGTAGTGGCAGACCAATTTGGCGACCTTGCCTTTTTCACTGGTGCACAGACGCGAGCCACGGTGGCGGCAGACGTTGTGGAAGGCATGCACCACGCCTTCGGCGCCACGGATGACGATGATCGGATTCTTGCCGATCTGCAGGGTCAGGTAGTTGCCCTTGGCCGGGATCTCGCAGGTCATGCCGGCGATCAACCACTCTTTCTGGAAGATCTCCTGCATGTCGATATCGAACAGCCGTTCATCGCTGTAGAACGGTTGCGGCAGCGAAAAGGTGCGCTCGCGCTCTTGCAGCATTTGTGCGGTGGCCTTGCGTGCGGGTTCCAGCGGATCGCCCAGGCTGATTTTTGCGGTGACGTCCATCGATGTGATCCTCATGGCCATCTGCGTGGCCGGCGAAAGTGGCTTATCAGGTCTGCTGTTAGAAGGTGCTACGCAAGGTGTAAAGAATCTGTTTTGGTGTTGGGGCGAGTGTGGGGCCGGCGCGGGGCGGAACCTTATCCATGGGCGACATGGTGCAATCTGTTCCCGACGCGCAACCCCCGGTGGTTGGGGGCTGGTCGCGATAAGTATGCCGATGTCGCGGATAGGTAAACGGGCGGTTCGCGCTATACGCAGAATCGCCGACATGAGGCCGACAGTCGGCCGTGGAGAACAGCATGTCCAACAGCTTCCTGAATCCGGTCACCACCCAGACCTGGGCCAATGGCCGACACATCGTCCGTTGCGTCAAAGTCATCCAGGAAACCTGGGACGTGCGCACCTTCTGCTTCATGGCTGACCAGCCGATCCTGTTCTTCTTCAAGCCCGGGCAGTTCGTGACCCTGGAGCTGGAAATCGAAGGCCAGCCGATCATGCGTTCGTACACCATCTCCAGCTCGCCGTCGGTGCCGTACAGCTTTTCGGTGACGATCAAGCGCGTGCCGGGCGGCAGGGTTTCCAACTGGCTGCACGACACACTTCATGAGGGGCAGGAGCTGGCGGTGCACGGGCCGGTCGGGCTGTTCAATGCCATCGACTTCCCGAGCCCGAAAGTGCTGTATCTCAGTGGCGGCGTCGGTATCACGCCGTGCATGTCGATGGCGCGCTGGTTCTACGACACCAACGCCAACGTCGACATGACCTTTATCCACAGCGCGCGCTCACCGAAAGACATCATTTACCACCGCGAGCTGGAGCACATGGCGTCGCGGATCGACAACTTCAGCCTGCACCTGATTTGTGAGAAGCATGGCTTGGGTGAACCGTGGGCCGGTTATCGCGGTTACCTGAACCACAAGATGTTGGAATTGATGGTGCCGGACTTCCTTGAGCGCGAAGTGTTCTGCTGCGGGCCGACGCCTTACATGAATGCGGTTAAGCGGTTGCTGGAAGTGGCCGGTTACGACATGTCGCGTTATCACGAGGAATCCTTCGGCGCCACGCCACCGGAAGCCCGTGCTGATGCGGTGGAGCAAGCCGAGCAGGCTGCGGATGCACCGGAAATCGATGCGGCGGATCTGCATCAGGTCGAATTCACCTCGTCCGGCAAGAGCATTCGTGTGGCACCGGGCGAGACGGTGCATGCGGCGGCGGCCAAGCTGGGCTTGATGATTCCGAAGGCGTGCGGGATGGGGATTTGCGGGACGTGCAAGGTGCTCAAGCTGGGCGGCGAGGTGGAGATGGAGCACAACGGCGGGATTACCGAGGACGATGAGGCTGAAGGGTTTATCTTGTCGTGCTGCAGTGTGCCTAAAGGCGACGTCCGAATCGATTTCTGACTGGGCGATTTTATGCGTTCGGCTTACCCCTCACCCCAGCCCTCTCCCAGTGGGAGAGGGAGCCGACCGAGGTGTCTGGCGTCCTGCATCGACCTGAACGACCTTATCGATTATGGATTCGGTAGAGCAGTTGCACGTCGGCGTAATTCTCAAATATCCCCCAATCAGTCCCCTCTCCCTCTGGGAGAGGGCTAGGGTGAGGGGCTTTTCAGTCGATAAACAAATCCGTCATCAACGCCGCATTACTCTCCGGTTCAAACCGGTAATGCTCGAACTCGCTTACACCGCTCTCCTGCAAAATCTCCTCATCAATCAACAACCGCCCGGTAATCTGCCGTCCACTACTTTCCAGAATCACATGCGCCGCATCCGCCATGATCGAAGGCAGGCGCGCCTGTTTGAACGACTCCCGATTCCCCAACTGAAACTCGATCGCCGCTGTAGCAATCATCGTCTGCGGCCATAGCGAATTGACGCTGATGCCGTAACCGGCAAACTCCTCACTCATCCCCAGCGTCAGCATGCTCATGCCGTACTTGGTCACGGTGTAAGGGCTGAACTGTGCAAACCACTTGCTCGCCAGATTCAGCGGTGGCGACAGGTTGAGAATGTGCCCGGCGGACTTCTTCAGATAGGGCAGGGCGGCCTGGCTGCACAGCAACACCGCCCGGGTGTTGATCTGGTGCATCAGGTCGAACCGCTTGAGTTCGATGTGTTGCACACCGGTGAGCTTGATCGCCCCGGCGTTGTTCACCAGTGCATCGATGCCGCCGAAGTGCTCATTGGCCTGCGCAAGCGCTTTGCGCACAGCCTCTTCATCACGCACATCCACTTGCAGGGCCAGAGCCTTGCCGCCCGCCGCCTCGACTTCCGCCGCGACGCTGTGAATGGTCCCGGGCAACTTGGCGTGAGGTTCGGCGCTCTTCGCCGCAATCACGATATTGGCCCCGTCTCTGGCGGCCCGCAGCGCAATCTCACGACCAATGCCACGGCTGGCGCCGGTGATGAACAGGGTTTTGCCTTGTAACGACATGCCGATGCTCCTGCTTATTGTTATCTGAGCGGAGGGCTCGACAGACAATGTAGACCAAGCAGAAGCACAACCTGTGTAGGAGCTGCCGAAGGCTGCGATCTTTTGATTTTGTTTTTTAAGATCAAAAGATCGCAGCCTTCGGCAGCGCCTACAGGGGGAGGGTGTAGCGTCAGGTCAGGCGGACATGACTTTGCGGATGTCGCGGGCCAGTTCGCGGACGCGTTCTTCTTCGGTGTCCCACGAGCACATGAAGCGTGCGCCGCCCTTGCCGATGAAGGTGTAGAAGCGCCAGTTCTTCGCGGTCAGGGCGGCGATGGCCGGTTCCGAGAGTTGCAGGAACACGCCGTTGGCCTGCACCGGGAACATCAGTTCGACGCCGGGAATGTCGCTGACCAGTTCTGCCAGCAGTTGCGCGCAGTGGTTGGCGTGGCGGGCGTATTTGAGCCAGGCGTCGTTTTCGAGGATGCCGACCCACGGTGCCGAGAGGAAGCGCATTTTCGACGCCAACTGACCGGCCTGCTTGCAGCGATAGTCGAAGTCTTCCGCCAGTTTGTGGTTGAAGAACAGGATCGCCTCACCCACGGCCATGCCGTTCTTGGTGCCGCCGAAGCACAGCACGTCGACGCCGGCCTTCCAGGTCAGATCCGCTGGCGAGCAACCGAGGAATGCGCAGGCGTTGGAGAAGCGCGCGCCGTCCATGTGCAGGTGCAGGCCCAGCTCTTTGCAGGTGGCGCTGATGGCGCGGACTTCTTCCGGGGTGTAGACGCTGCCGACTTCGGTGGCCTGGGTCAGGGTGACCACGCGCGGTTTCGGGTAGTGAATGTCCTGACGCTTGAGCGCGACTTCGCGGATCGATTGCGGGGTGATCTTGCCGTTTTCAGTGCCGGCGATCAGCAGTTTCGAACCGTTGGAGAAGAATTCCGGGGCGCCGCATTCGTCGGTTTCGACGTGGGCGGTTTCCGAGCAGATCACGCTGTGGTAACTCTGGCACAGCGACGACAGGGCCAGCGAGTTGGCGGCGGTGCCGTTGAAGGCGAAGAACACTTCGCAGTCGGTTTCGAACAGTTTGCGGAAATGATCGGCCGCGCGCGCGGTCCATTCATCGTCGCCATACGCGCGCTGATGGCCGTGGTTGGCCTGCTCCATCGCGGCCCAGGCTTCAGGGCAGATTCCGGAATAGTTGTCGCTGGCGAATTGTTGGCTCTTGTCGGTCATGGCCGGCTTCCGTGGTCGAGACTCTTGTGAAGGCTCGTGGTCAATGATGGTGCGCACTTTACCGAAGATCTTCCGGGGAGCACACGGGATGTCGCTGGCAGAACAGTACATGGACGCAGGCCGATTATGCACCTGAGAAAACGTGACGGCGCGCTGGATCTGCTCAAGTGGCTGGCGCTGTTGAGCATGTTGTTCGATCACCTGCGATATGTCGGGTTCTCCGCCGATTGGCTGTATGTGCCGGGGCGGTTGGCGTTTCCGTGGTTTTGTCTGGCGATGGCGGCGAACCTGTCGCGCGATGGTTCGCGGAGGATGGAATGGCGCTATCTGGGCTGGTTGTTGCTGTTCAGTGCGGTGAGCGAAATACCGTATCGGTTGTACATTCCAGAGCCGGATACGTTGAATGTGATGCCAACGCTGGCGCTGGGGTTGCTGGTGGCGCGGGGGTGGCAGGATCCATCGATCATGTCGCGATTGCTGGGCGTTGCTGCGCTGGTGCTGGCGATAGTTTTCCCGGAACGACTGATGTTCGGCTTCTTCGGGGTTCTGCTCCCGTTGGCGATGCTGTTGATGTTTCGCCGCCCTTGGTACTTCAGCTTGCTGCCGGGTTTGATATGCCTCGCAGCGAATCAGTGGCAAGTGCTTTACGACTCGGCAAGGTTCGGTAGCAGCGTCGCCATTCTCGGTATTGCGACGTGCCTATTTGCGCCAATGCTCGGAATGTTCCTGTTGCGACATGCGCGACATCTCCAGCCGCCACCAATGCGGCGCTGGGCCTACGCCCTGTATCCCGCGCATTTTCTCCTGCTGCTCACGGTTCGCCAGTTGATCGCATAATCCCCTGTAGGAGTGAGCCTGCTCGCGATGGCGGCGTATCAGCCAACATTTGCTCAGCTGACCCACCGCCATCGCGAGCAGGCTCACTCCTACAGGGATCTGCGCAGATTCAACAAGGCATTTCAGGCCATGTCGTAAACGCACCTTTGCGTGGCGCGCGCAGGCATTTGAGCTGTCTGCGCCGGTCATACCATCGGCATCAAAGGGCACTGCCTTCATTGCCAGTGCCTTACCGAGACGAATGGCGCACAGATGCCGCTGGGAGAGACGCGATGTTCAGCAAGCAAGACCAGATCCAGGGTTACGACGATGCACTGCTGGCGGCGATGAATGCCGAGGAGCAACGTCAGGAAGATCACATCGAGCTGATCGCGTCAGAAAACTACACCAGCAAACGCGTGATGCAAGCGCAAGGCAGTGGCCTGACCAACAAATACGCCGAAGGCTATCCGGGCAAGCGCTACTACGGTGGCTGCGAGCACGTCGATAAAGTCGAAGCGCTGGCCATCGAGCGGGCCAAGCAACTGTTCGGCGCCGATTACGCCAACGTCCAGCCACACTCCGGTTCATCGGCCAACAGTGCTGTTTACCTGGCGCTGATCCAGCCGGGCGACACCATCCTCGGCATGAGCCTGGCCCACGGTGGTCACTTGACCCACGGCGCCAAAGTGTCGTCTTCGGGCAAGCTCTATAACGCTGTGCAGTACGGCATCAACACCGACACCGGGCTGATCGATTACGACGAAGTCGAGCGTCTCGCCGTCGAATCCAAGCCGAAAATGATCGTCGCCGGTTTCTCCGCTTACTCGAAGACTCTGGACTTCCCGCGCTTCCGTCAGATCGCTGACAAGGTCGGCGCGCTGCTGTTTGTCGACATGGCCCACGTTGCCGGTCTGGTTGCCGCCGGTCTGTACCCGAACCCGCTGCCGTACGCCGACGTGGTTACCACCACTACGCACAAAACCCTGCGCGGTCCACGTGGCGGGCTGATCCTGGCCAAGTCCAACGAAGAGATCGAGAAGAAGCTCAACGCGGCGGTATTCCCCGGCGCTCAGGGCGGCCCGCTGATGCACGTCATCGCCGGTAAAGCCGTGTGCTTCAAAGAAGCACTGGAGCCGGGCTTCAAGGCGTATCAGCAACAAGTGATCGACAACGCTCAGGCGATGGCCAGCGTGTTTATCAAACGTGGCTACGATGTAGTGTCCGGTGGCACCGACAACCACTTGTTCCTGGTCAGCCTGATCCGTCAGGGCCTGACCGGCAAAGATGCCGACGCCGCCCTTGGCCGTGCCCACATCACCGTCAACAAGAATGCCGTGCCGAACGACCCGCAATCGCCGTTCGTGACCTCGGGCCTGCGCATCGGCACCCCGGCCGTCACTACTCGCGGCTTCAAGGTGACCCAGTGCGAAGTGTTGGCTGGCTGGATCTGCGACATCCTCGACAACCTCGGCGATGCCGATGTCGAGGCCAATGTTGCCCAGCAAGTGTCGGCCCTGTGCGCAGACTTCCCGGTTTATCGCTGAGTGTTCTGGAGTAACTGACTATGCAACGCTATTCGGGCTTCGGCCTCTTCAAACACTCCCTCAGCCACCACGAAAACTGGCAGCGCATGTGGCGCACGCCAACGCCGAAAAAAGTCTACGACGTGGTCATCGTCGGCGGCGGCGGGCACGGTCTGGCGACCGCCTACTATCTGGCGAAAGAACACGGCATCACCAACGTCGCCGTGGTCGAGAAGGGCTGGCTGGGCGGCGGTAACACCGCGCGCAACACCACCATCGTGCGTTCCAACTACCTGTGGGACGAGTCGGCGCACCTCTACGAACACGCGATGAAATTGTGGGAAGGCCTGTCGCAGGACCTCAACTACAACGTGATGTTCTCCCAGCGTGGCGTCTACAACCTGTGCCACACCCTGCAGGACATCCGTGATTCCGAGCGTCGGGTCAGCGCCAACCGCCTCAACGGCGTCGATGGCGAGCTGCTCAACGCCAAGCAAGTCGCTGACGAGATTCCGTACCTCGACTGCTCGAAAAACACTCGCTACCCGGTGATGGGCGCCACCGTTCAGCGTCGCGGCGGCGTCGCCCGTCACGATGCCGTGGCCTGGGGCTTTGCCCGTGCCGCCGACGCCTTGGGCGTGGACTTGATCCAGCAGACCGAAGTCATTGGTTTCCGCAAGGAAAACGGCGTGTGCATCGGTGTTGAAACCAACAAGGGTTTCATCGGCGCCAAACGCGTCGGTGTGGTCACTGCCGGTAACTCCGGGCACATGGCCAAACTCGCCGGTTTCCGTCTGCCGATCGAATCCCACCCGCTGCAAGCGCTGGTGTCCGAGCCGATCAAGCCGATTATCGACAGCGTGATCATGTCCAACGCCGTGCACGGTTACATCAGCCAGTCCGACAAGGGCGACCTGGTGATCGGTGCCGGCATCGACGGCTACAACGGCTACGGCCAGCGCGGTTCGTACCCGGTGATCGAGCACACCATTCAGGCCATCGTCGAGATGTTCCCGGTACTGTCGCGCGTACGCATGAACCGTCAGTGGGGCGGCATCGTCGACACCACCCCGGACGCTTGCCCGATCATTTCGAAAACCCCGGTACCGAACATGTTCTTCAACTGCGGTTGGGGCACCGGTGGTTTCAAAGCGACACCTGGCTCGGGCAACGTGTTTGCCGCGAGTCTGGCCAAGGGTGAAATGCACCCGTTGGCCGCACCGTTTTCCATCGACCGTTTCCACAACGGCGCACTCATCGACGAACACGGCGCTGCTGCCGTCGCCCACTAACAGGAGAAATCCCCATGTTGCATATCTTCTGTCCTCACTGCGGCGAACTGCGCTCCGAAGAGGAATTCCACGCATCCGGTCAGGCGCACATTCCGCGCCCGCTCGACCCTGGCGCCTGCACCGACGAGGAGTGGGGCGACTACATGTTCTTCCGCGACAACCCGCGCGGTCTGCACCACGAACTGTGGGATCACGTCGCCGGTTGCCGCCAGTATTTCAACGTCACCCGCGACACCGTGACCTACGAGATTCTCGAAACCTACAAGATCGGCACCAAGCCGCAATTCACCGACAAGGCTGATTCGGCGAAAACAGCCACGACGGCGCTGGGAGAGAAGGTATGAGCCAGACCAATCGCCTGTCCAACGGTGGACGGATCGACCGCAACAAAGTGCTGAGCTTCACCTTCAACGGTCAGAGCTACAAAGGCTTCGAGGGTGACTCGCTGGCCGCCGCGCTGATCGCCAACGGCGTCGACATCATCGGGCGCAGCTTCAAGTACTCGCGTCCTCGCGGGATCTTCGCTGCCGGTGCCGAAGAGCCGAACGCGGTGCTGCAGATCGGCGCTACCGAAGCCACGCAGATTCCCAACGTGCGCGCCACGCAACAGGCGTTGTATCAAGGGCTGGTTGCGACCAGCACCAACGGCTGGCCGAGCGTCAACAACGACATGATGGGCATTCTCGGCAAGGTCGGCGGCAAGCTGATGCCGCCGGGTTTCTACTACAAAACCTTCATGTACCCGCAATCGTTCTGGATGACTTACGAGAAGTACATCCGTAAGGCAGCAGGTCTTGGCCGCTCGCCGACCGAGAACGATCCGGACACCTACGACTACATGAACCAGCACTGCGACGTGCTGATTGTTGGCGGTGGCCCGGCCGGTCTTTCTGCTGCACTGGCCGCTGCGCGCAGCGGTGCTCGCGTCATTCTGGCCGACGAGCAGGAAGAGTTCGGCGGCAGCCTGCTCGATTCGCGCGAAAGCCTCGACGGCAAACCTGCGATGGAGTGGGTTGCCAGCGTCATCACCGAACTGAAAAACACCCCGGACGTGCTGATCCTGCCGCGCGCCACGGTCAACGGTTACCACGACCATAACTTCCTGACCATTCACGAACGCCTCACCGATCACCTCGGCGACCGTGCGCCAATCGGTCAGGTGCGTCAGCGCATCCACCGCGTTCGCGCCAAGCGAGTGGTGCTGGCGACCGGTGCTTGCGAGCGTCCGCTGGTTTACGGCAACAACGACGTGCCGGGCAACATGCTCGCTGGTGCGGTGTCGACTTACGTGCGCCGTTACGGCGTAGCGCCGGGCAAGAAACTCGTGCTGTCGACCAACAACGACCACGCTTATCGCGTTGCTCTGGATTGGCTCGATGCCAGTCTGCAAGTGGTCGCCATCGCCGATGCGCGCAGCAATCCGCGTGGTGCGTTGGTAGAAGAGGCCCGCGCCAAAGGCATCCGCATCCTCACCGGTAGCGCCGTGATCGAGACCCGAGGCAGCAAGCGTGTCACCGCTGCCCGCGTCGCCGCGATTGATGTCAAAGCGCACGCCGTGACCAGTCCGGGCGAATGGCTGGACTGCGACGTGGTAGCCAGCTCCGGCGGCTATAGCCCGGTGGTTCACCTGGCCTCGCACTTGGGCGGCAAGCCGACCTGGCGCGAAGACATCCTCGGTTTCGTGCCGGGCGAAGCACCGCAGAAACGCGTGTGTGTCGGTGGCATCAACGGTGTTTATGGTCTCGGCGATTCGCTGGCCGATGGTTTTGAAGGTGGCGTGCGCGCCGCTGCCGAAGCCGGTTTCCAGACCGTCGAAGGCGTGTTGCCAAAAGCCTTGAGCCGTCACGAAGAACCGACGTTGGCGCTGTTCCAGGTGCCGCATGAAAAGAACACCGCACGGGCGCCGAAGCAATTCGTCGACCTGCAAAACGACGTGACCGCCGCCGCCATCGAACTGGCGACCCGTGAGGGTTTCGAATCGGTCGAGCACGTCAAACGCTACACCGCGCTGGGCTTCGGCACCGATCAGGGCAAGCTTGGCAACGTCAACGGTCTGGCCATTGCCGCCCGTTCGCTGAACGTGACCATTCCGCAGATGGGCACCACCATGTTCCGTCCGAACTACACGCCGGTGACTTTCGGTGCTGTGGCTGGCCGTCACTGTGGGCACATCTTCGAGCCGGTGCGTCACACCGCGCTGCATGCCTGGCATGTGAAGAATGGCGCCGAGTTTGAAGACGTCGGTCAGTGGAAGCGCCCATGGTACTTCCCGAAAAACGGTGAAGACCTGCATGCCGCCGTCAAGCGTGAATGCAAAGCCGTGCGCGACAGCGTCGGCCTGCTCGACGCTTCGACCCTCGGCAAGATCGACATCCAGGGCCCGGATGCCCGCGAGTTCCTCAACCGCGTTTACACCAACGCCTGGACCAAGCTCGACGTGGGCAAGGCTCGTTACGGTTTGATGTGCAAAGAAGACGGCATGGTCTTCGACGACGGTGTCACGGCGTGTCTGGCCGACAACCATTTCGTCATGACCACCACCACCGGCGGCGCGGCTCGCGTGCTGCAGTGGCTGGAGCTGTACCACCAGACCGAATGGCCGGACATGAAGGTCTACTTCACTTCCGTCACCGATCACTGGGCGACCATGACCCTGTCCGGGCCGAACAGCCGCAAGCTGCTCAGCGCCGTGACCGACATTGATCTGAGCAACGAAGCGTTCCCGTTCATGACCTGGAAAGAAGGTCTGGTCGGCGGCGTGCCGGCGCGGGTGTTCCGCATCTCGTTCACCGGTGAGTTGTCGTACGAAGTCAACGTGCAGGCCGACTATGCGATGGGCGTGCTGGAGAAAATCGTCGAGGCCGGCAAGCAGTACAACCTGACCCCGTACGGCACCGAGACCATGCACGTCCTGCGTGCCGAGAAGGGCTTCATCATTGTCGGCCAAGACACTGACGGCTCGATGACCCCGGACGACTTGAACATGGGCTGGTGCGTGGGTCGCACCAAACCGTTCTCGTGGATCGGCCAGCGTGGGATGAACCGTGAAGACTGCGTGAAGGATCAGCGTAAGCAATTGGTCGGTCTGAAGCCGATCGATCCGAATGTCTGGCTGCCGGAAGGTGCGCAGTTGGTGTTCAACACCAAGCAGGCGATTCCGATGACCATGGTCGGCCACGTGACCTCCAGCTACGCGCACAACTCCCTCGGTTATTCGTTTGCCATGGGTGTGGTCAAGGGCGGTCTGAAGCGTCTCGGTGAGCGGGTGTTTGCACCGCTGGCGGATGGCAGCGTGATCGAGGCGGAGATTGTTTCTTCGGTGTTCTTCGATCCGAAGGGTGATCGCCAGAATATTTGATGGTTCGGCGCCTGGGGAGTGCAGTTGCGCTGCGGTGACTTCATCGCGAGCAGGCTCACTCCTACAGGTGATCGCGTACCCCTTGTAGGAGTGAGCCTGCTCGCGATAGCGGTAGATCTGCCTACACAGGGCTCAAGTCAGAATTCAGCAAAGGTGCTTTATGACCACAGCCAATGTTTACCAACAACGCCCGACCACCGGCGCCAAGGCCGAGTCGTCGCTGCACCATGCCGACCTCGCCAGCCTGGTCGGCAAGGGCCGCAAGAACGCCGGCGTGATCGTGCGTGAAAAGAAACTCCTCGGTCACCTGACCATCCGTGGCGATGGCCACGATGCCGCGTTCGCCGCCGGTGTGCACAAAGCCCTGGGCATTGAATTGCCCGGCGCTCTGAGCGTCATCGTCAAAGGCGAAACCAGCCTGCAATGGATGGGCCCGGATGAGTGGCTGCTGATTGTGCCAAGCGGTGAAGAGTACGCCGCCGAACAGAAACTGCGTGAAGCGCTCGGCGATCTGCACATCGCGATCGTCAACGTCAGCGGCGGCCAGCAAGTGCTCGAACTGAGCGGGCCGAATGTACGTCAGGTGCTGATGAAGTCGACCAGCTATGACGTGCACCCGAACAACTTCCCGGTCGGGAAAGCGGTCGGCACGGTGTTCGCCAAGTCGCAGCTGATGATTCGACATACCGCTGAAGACACCTGGGAATTGCTGATTCGTCGCAGCTTTTCGGATTACTGGTGGTTGTGGTTGCAGGATGCATCGGCTGAGTACGGGTTGAGCGTTCAGGCCTGAAAGATCAAGAGCTACCCCCTCACCCCAGCCCTCTCCCCCAGGGGGGAGAGGGGGAAAGGGAGCAGATTTGTGGAGTTTTCGAGCCTGAGTTCGCCGCGATATTTCAGGTCGGCGTAGCTCGAAACAACACCTCGGTCAGTCCCCTCTCCCTCTGGGAGAGGGCTAGGGTGAGGGAAAACCTGACACCCCGCACAAAAGAACAGGAGTCACCGCACCATGAGCCGCGCCCCAGACACATGGATTCTGACCGCCGACTGCCCCAGCGTCCTCGGCACCGTGGACGCGGTGACGCGTTTCCTGTTCGAGCAGGGCTGCTACGTCACCGAGCACCATTCGTTCGATGACCGCCTCTCCGGGCGTTTCTTCATTCGCGTGGAATTTCGTCAGCCCGACGGCTTCGACGAACAGTCCTTCCGTGCCGGCCTCGCCGAACGCGGCCAGGCCTTCGGCATGATCTTCGAGCTGACCGCGCCGAACTACCGGCCAAAAGTGGTGATCATGGTCTCCAAGGCCGATCACTGCCTCAACGATTTGCTCTACCGCCAGCGCATTGGCCAGTTGTCGATGGACGTGGCGGCGGTAGTCTCCAACCATCCGGATTTGAAGCCGCTGGCCGACTGGCACCAGATTCCCTACTACCATTTCCCCCTCGACCCCAACGACAAGCCGTCGCAGGAGCGTCAGGTGTGGCAAGTGATCGAAGAGTCCGGCGCCGAACTGGTGATTCTCGCCCGCTACATGCAGGTGTTGTCGCCGGAACTGTGCCGCAAGCTCGATGGCAAGGCGATCAACATTCATCACTCGTTGCTGCCGGGCTTCAAGGGCGCCAAGCCGTATCACCAGGCTTACAACAAAGGCGTGAAACTGGTGGGCGCGACGGCGCATTACATCAATAACGATTTGGATGAAGGGCCGATCATTGCCCAGGGCGTCGAGGCGGTGGATCACAGTCATTACCCTGAGGATCTGATTGCCAAGGGGCGTGATATTGAAGGCCTGACACTTGCGCGGGCGGTTGGGTATCACATTGAGCGAAGGGTTTTCCTCAACGCCAATCGCACGGTCGTTCTTTAGATAGCTATCGCGAGCAGGCTCACTCCTACAAGGGGTACGCATTCCAATGTAGGAGTGAGCCTGCTCGCGATAGGGCCATAACAAGCAACGCAAAACCAACAAGCAATACCCGAGCATTCAACGCGCTGCCTGCCTGGGCAACGCGGTTCCATAAAAACAACAGCGAGGTGAAAGCATGTCTGGCAATCGTGGTGTGGTGTATCTCGGCGCTGGCAAGGTCGAAGTACAGAAAATCGACTATCCGAAAATGCAGGACCCGCGCGGTCGCAAGATCGAGCACGGGGTCATTCTCAAAGTGGTTTCCACCAATATCTGCGGCTCCGACCAGCACATGGTGCGCGGCCGTACCACGGCGCAGACCGGTCTGGTGCTGGGCCACGAGATCACCGGCGAGGTGATCGAAAAAGGCTCCGACGTCGAAAACCTGAAAATCGGTGACCTGGTTTCCGTACCGTTCAACGTGGCTTGCGGGCGCTGCCGTTCCTGCAAAGAGCAACACACCGGCGTCTGCCTGACCGTCAACCCGGCCCGTGCCGGCGGCGCATACGGCTACGTCGACATGGGCGACTGGACCGGTGGCCAAGCCGAATACGTGCTGGTGCCGTACGCCGACTTCAACTTGCTGAAACTGCCGGACCGCGACAAGGCCATGGAGAAAATCCGCGACCTGACCTGCCTCTCCGACATCCTCCCAACCGGTTACCACGGCGCCGTCACTGCCGGCGTTGGTCCGGGCAGCACCGTTTACATCGCGGGCGCCGGCCCGGTCGGTCTGGCCGCTGCCGCTTCCGCACGTTTGCTCGGTGCTGCGGTGGTGATCGTCGGCGACGTCAACACCATCCGCTTGGCTCACGCCAAATCCCAGGGTTTTGAAATCGTCGACCTGTCCAAGGACACGCCGCTGCACGAACAGATCGCCGCACTGCTCGGCGAGCCGGAAGTGGATTGCGCGGTGGACTGCGTCGGCTTCGAAGCACGCGGCCACGGCCACGACGGCGTGAAAGCCGAGGCTCCCGCCACCGTGCTCAACTCACTGATGGGCGTGGTGCGTGTCGCCGGCAAGATCGGTATCCCGGGCCTGTACGTCACCGAAGATCCGGGCGCCGTCGACGCCGCTGCGAAAATGGGCAGCCTGAGCATTCGCTTCGGTCTGGGCTGGGCGAAATCCCACAGCTTCCACACCGGCCAGACCCCGGTGATGAAGTACAACCGTCAACTGATGCAGGCGATCATGTGGGATCGCATCAACATCGCCGAAGTGGTGGGCGTGCAGGTGATCAGTCTGGATCAGGCGCCTGAAGGTTACGGCGAGTTCGATGCGGGCGTGCCGAAGAAGTTTGTGATTGATCCGCATAAGTTGTTTAGTGCGGCGTAGGCTTAAGCGCAATACAAAGCGGCGACCTCAGGGTCGCCGTTTTTGTTGCAAGCCAAGGTCAAGAGCTACCCTCATCGGAACGCCGCCCGCCCAGCCCTCTCCCGGAGGGAGATGGGGCCAACCGAGGTGTCTTGCGTCGTACATCGACCTGAAAGATCGAGTCGACTATGGATTCAACGCAAGTCTTTCACGTCGGCGTATTACGTCAATATCCCACGGTCAGTCCCCTCTCCCTTTGGGAGAGGGCTAGGGTGAGGGACTTTGCTTTACAGCGCCGCCAGCGCCCCTTGATACAGAACCGGTCCGGTCGGTTGCCCAGTCGGCGAGCCACCTTTAGGTTCCAGACTGACCGCCAAAGCAATCGGTTTGCCGATCAACATCTTCTGCGCTTCGTTCAACTCAACCTTGCCTTTGCCACCCGCCGGAATGACCCCAAGCGAGATCGGTTTGCCGTCAGCCGGAATCGCCCACAGTTCCAGGCTGCGATCCGCATCAACCGCCGCCAGCGTCAGCGGCTCGACCTGCAGATAATCCGCATGCGCCTCGACCTTCAGCGCCGGTTGCGCATCGGCGGTCAACAGGGTGGCGTGGTAGCGGGCGTCGTCGCGGTTGTACAGCGAGCCGAGGAGCACCAGCACGGCAATGGAGCAGATCGCAGCGGTGAGTCGCAGCCAGTTCCAGAATGGCCGTTTCTCAGGCACATGCAGCACCTGCGGTTCGATGCGCGCGGTGATGCCTTGCCACACGCGGTCGGGCACCGGATGTTCCGGCAGCGCTTCGGTGAGAGAGACGAGGCTTTCCTGCCATTGCGCCAGTTCAGCCCTTAATGTCGCGTCATCCAGCAGCAACTGTTCAAAGCGCCGCCGCGCAGGTGCAGACATCAGGCCAATCGCGTAATCGGCGGCGAGGGCGCGGCGCAGGGCAGGGGTCTGGTAATTCATGATTCAAGGCACCGACGCAGACGTTCCATGCCACGGCGGATCCACGATTTCACCGTCCCCAGTGGCGTCGCCAGGTGTTCGGCGAGTTCCGTGCACGACAATCCTTGAAAGTAGGCCACGGTGATTGACTGGCGCTGCATGCTTTCGAGGGTTTCGAGGCATCGGTTCAGCGCGTTGGCCTCACGGGCGCTGTTCAGTTGGTCGTGAACCGAGGGGCTATCGTCCGGCAGTGTGTCCTGTTCCAGATCGGTCAGTGGCCTTTCGCGATGTTTGCGCAACTGGTCGATGGCTTGATTGCGGGTGATGTTGATCATCCAGGTCAGCGGCGCCGACAGGTGCGCTTCGTAGCGCGAGGCGTTGTTCCAGATGCGCACGAAGGCTTCCTGCAGCACTTCTTCGGCCAGATCCGCGCGGCCCATGAAGCGCAGAGCGACGCCATGCAGACGCGGGCCGACGCTGCGATAGAGCGTTTCGAAGGCGCGACGATCACCCAGTGAACACTGGGCCAACAACTGTCGCAGCTGATCGGTGTCGGCGATGGAAATGACGACTCTCCAGGCAAAGGTCGGGCGACGAGGGCTGGGCTCGGACTGTTCACAGGCTAGTTCAGCGACAGCGGTTGTGCCATTCATCACGAGGGTGTCCGGGATTTCACGTTTTATATACGTGAGCCGGATGAAAATGGATGCGCCGCGCCGGAACATGCCGGCGGATACCCGGTCAAACCGGCAGTTTCACTGCCCGTTCACCGGGTGGTTTTTACAGCGCAAGAGGATGTCTGATGAAGATTTCACGCGGCTTTACCTTGGCATCGCTCCTGACCCTGGCCGCCGGGCCGGTGTTTGCCGGTTTCAGTCTGAACGACGTCGCTGGTGCGGTTTCGGGGATGCAGGGCGGTGACAAGGCGGCCGCTGCGGCGCCGACCTCGGAAACCGCCGGTTTGCTCAGTGCCCTCAGTGCGCTGGATGTCACGCCGGAGCAAGCCGTTGGCGGCACCAGTGCGATGCTTGGTCTGGCGAAGAATCAATTGAGCAGTACCGATTATTCGCAGTTGGCCAAGGAAGTGCCGGGCATCGACAAACTGTCGGGTGGCAGCGGCAATCTGGCGGCGTTGGGGGCTTTGCTCGGTTCGTCCGGCAAATCCGCCGGTCTGGAAAACGCGCTGGGCAACGTCAAGGACACCAATGACCTGAACAATGCCTTCAGCGCATTGGGCATGGACAGCGGCATGATCGGCCAGTTTGCCCCTGTGCTGTTGCAATACCTCGGTCAGCAGGGCGTCGGCGGTTCGCTGCTGAGCAGCCTGGGCAGCATCTGGGGCGCCGGCACCGGTAGCTGATTCAGCCGCGCTCGCTGCGCAGTTCGGCGATGCGCTGATCCTTCTCGTTCCAGAGCCGGTTGACCCAGCTCTGGACCGTCTGGCGAAACGCCGGATCATTCTCGTAATCGCCCTGCCACAGCGCCGGGTCGAGTTCGCGGGTCTTGATGTCGATGATCACGCGCGGCACGTTGCCGCTGATCAAGTCCCAGAAACCCGGGATCTTCGCCTGTGGATACACCACGGTGACGTCGAGAATCGCATCCAGTTGTTCACCCATCGCCGCCAGGACAAACGCCACGCCGCCGGCCTTGGGCTTGAGCAAGTGGTTGAAGGGTGATTGCTGCTGCGCGCTTTTCGCGGCGGTGTAGCGCGTGCCTTCCAGATAATTGACCACAGTCACCGGCTGACGCTTGAACAGCTCGCAGGCCTGTTTGGTGATTTCCAGATCCTTGCCGGCCAGCTCCGGGTGCTTCGCCAGGAATGCCTTGGTGTAGCGCTTCATGAACGGGTAATCCAGCGCCCACCACGCCAGCCCCAGAAACGGTACCCAGATCAGTTCTTTCTTGAGGAAGAATTTGAAGAACGGCGTGCGCCGGTTGAGGGTCTGGATCAGCGCCGGAATATCGACCCACGACTGGTGGTTGCTGACCACCAGATAGGAAGTGTCGCCGCGCAAGTCTTCACCGCCGCGAATGTCCCACTGGGTGGGGATGCACAGGCGGAAAATCAGCTTGTCGATCTCGGCCCAGGTCTCGGCGATCCACATCACCGCGCCCGACGCGTAATCGCGCCAGCGGCCTGGTGCGATCAGTTTGAGCAGGGCGAAAACCAACAACGGCCCGATCAGGATCAGGGTGTTGAGCAACAGCAGCAGGGTGACGAAACAGCCGGTGAGCAGGCGGCGCATAAGCAACTCTTTGCAAACGGATGGGCGCGCCATGATAAGCAGCTTCGCGCGGCAGGCCAAATCGGTGGTGACGAATGTTTCACTTTTGGGCCGGTATGCTTTGCTTCAAGCGTTGTGTTGAATGTGCTGTCCTCTTCGCGAGCAGGCTCGCTCCCACACTGGATTCAGGTGCATTAAAAATGTCTGCTCAGCACAAAACCCTGTGGGAGCGAGCCTGCTCGCGAAAGCGATTCAAGGCGAACGAATGACTCAATGGGTGTCTAAAATCCCAGTCTGCCGCCCTCATTTTCCAAGGAAACCCTTTACGTGAAATCCCTCCTTGCACTGTTTGCCCTCGTCGCCCTGCCGGTCATGGCCGCCGAGCCGACCCTGTACGGGCGCTACGAATACATCGCGCTGCCGGAAATCGGCGGTGAAGTGCTCAAGGCCAAGATGGACACCGGCGCACTGACCGCCTCGCTGTCGGCCAAGGACATCGAAACTTTCACCCGTGACGGCGACGACTGGGTGCGTTTCCGCCTCGGCACCAAAGACGCCAGCAACAAGGTCTACGAACACAAGGTCGCGCGGATCAGCAAGATCAAGAGCCGCTCGGATGAAGAGGATGAGGGCGAAAGCACCGAAGTCGCCAAACGTCCGGTGGTCGATCTGGAGCTGTGCCTGGGCAACGTCAAGCGTACCGTTGAGGTCAACCTGACCGACCGCAGCAACTTCAACTATCCGCTGCTGATCGGTGCCAAGGCCTTGCGCGAATTCGGCGCGGCAGTGAACCCGGCACGGCGCTTCACGGCCGACAAGCCGGACTGCTGAGCCAAGTGGTCTCATTGACGTAACGTCAGGCTTGGGGCACCGTTCGCGCACTTAACCCACGGGCTCGGACGCCATGCCTCATATCCTGATTGTCGAAGACGAAGCGGCGATTGCCGACACGCTGATTTTTGCCTTGCAGGGCGAGGGCTTCGCCACCACGTGGCTGAGCCTCGGCGCGGCGGCGCTGGAGCATCAGCGGCAGACTCCGGCCGATTTGATCATCCTCGACATCGGCCTGCCGGACATCAGCGGTTTCGAAACCTGCAAACAACTGCGGCGCTTCAGCGAAGTGCCGGTGCTGTTCCTCAGCGCCCGCGATGCCGAGATTGATCGCGTGGTGGGCCTGGAGATCGGCGCCGACGACTACGTGGTCAAGCCGTTCAGTCCTCGAGAGGTGGCGGCGCGGGTCAAGGCCATCCTCAAGCGCATGGCGCCGCGTCCAGCGATTGAGACCAGTTCAGCGCTGTTTCGTATCGATCCGGAGCGGATTCAAATCATTTATCGCGGTCAGACCCTAAGCCTGACCCGCCACGAATTCCGCCTGCTGCAATGCCTGCTGGAACAACCCGAGCGGGTGTTCAGCCGCGAACAATTACTTGATGCGCTAGGCGTCGCCGCCGACGCCGGCTACGAGCGCAGCATCGACAGCCACATCAAAAGCGTACGCGCCAAATTGCGTCTGGTGCGCGCCGACGCCGAGCCGATCCAGACTCATCGTGGCCTCGGTTACAGCTACAGCCCGGGGCACAGCTGATGTCACTGGGGCTGCGGATCTTTCTGGTGTACGTGCTGTTTGTCGGCCTCACCGGTTATTTCGTGCTCAACACGGTGATGGAAGAAATCCGCCCCGGCGTGCGTCAGTCCACCGAAGAAACCCTGGTCGATACCGCCAACCTGATGGCGGAAATCCTGCGGGATGATTTCAAGGCCGGCACCCTCAGCGAGAACCGCTGGCCCGAGTTGCTGCGCGCCTATGGTGAGCGCCAGCCGCAAGCGACCATTTGGGGTTTGCCGAAAAATCAGGTCAACCACCGGATCTACGTGACTGACGCCAAGGGCATCGTGGTGCTTGATTCCAGTGGCGTGGCCGTGGGGCAGGACTACTCGCGCTGGAACGATGTCTACCTGACCTTGCGTGGCGAGTACGGTGCGCGTTCCAGTCGCAGCGATCCGGACGACGCGAGCTCGTCGGTGATGCACATCGGCGCGCCGATCCGTGACAATGGCCAGATCATCGGCGTGGTCACCGTGGCCAAGCCCAACAGCTCCTTGCAGCCCTATGTCGATCGCACCGAACGGCGATTGCTGTTTTACGGTGCCGGATTGATCGGCCTCGGTCTGTTGTTCGGTGCGTTGCTGTCGTGGTGGCTGAGCCGCGCGCTGCACCGTTTGACCGGTTATGCCCAAGCGGTGAGCGAAGGCCGGCGGGTGGAAGTGCCGCACTATCGCGGTGGCGAGCTGGAACAACTGGCTAACGCTGTGGAGCAGATGCGCACGCAACTGGAAGGCAAGGCCTACGTTGAACGTTATGTGCACACGCTGACCCATGAATTGAAAAGCCCGCTGGCGGCGATTCGTGGCGCCGCGGAGTTGCTGCAAGGGGACATGTCGCCGGTTCAGCGATTGCGCTTTATCGGCAACATCGACAGCGAAAGTGCGCGGATGCAGCAGTTGATCGAGCGGCTGCTGAATCTGGCGCAGGTGGAGCAACGTCAGGGCCTGGAAGAGCGGGTCGCGGTTCCGTTGACGGTGTTGGTCGATGAGCTGTTGCAAGGGCAGGCGGCGCGGATCGAGGGCAAGCAATTGCGGATCGAGCAGACGATTGCGGCGGATCTGCTGCTGATCGGCGAGCCGTTTCTGTTGCGCCAGGCGTTGGGTAACTTGCTGGAAAATGCGCTGGATTTCACTTCGGTTCGGGGGCTGCTGCGTTTCAGTGCCGAGCGCGAAGAGGAGCAGATTGTTTACCGGCTCTTCAATGAAACCGCGCCGATTCCCGATTACGCCTTGCCGCGTTTGACCGAGCGCTTCTACTCGTTGCCGCGTCCGGACAGTGGGCGTAAAAGCACCGGGTTGGGGCTTAACTTCGTTGAAGAGGTGGTCAAGTTGCATGGTGGGTCGATGCAGATTCGTAATGTCGAAAGTGGTGTTGAGGTGACATTGCGCTTGCCTTGATTCCGTCAAAAGATCGCAGCCTTCGGCAGCTCCTACATAGGGTTGCGTACACCTGTAGGAGCTGCCGAAGGCTGCGATCTTTTGATCTTTCCACACAATCTCCACATTCCCCCCACATTCCCCTCATACAGCACCACCAGACTCTGCCCATCCAAACAGGGAGAGTCCCATGAACAAGAATCTGACGATAAAGCTCGGCGCCATCGCCGTGCTCATCCTGCTGTTGCTGATCCCGTTATTGATGATCGACGGCGTCATCGACGAGCGCCAACAGTTGCGTGATGGCGTGCTCGAAGACATCGCCCGCAGCTCCAGCTACAGCCAGCAACTGAGCGGCCCGGTGATGGTGGTGCCGTATCGCAAAGTGATTCACAACTGGAAAACCAACGATAAAACCAACCAGCGCTACGACGAACCGAGCGAAGAGCGCGGTCGTTTGTACTTCCTGCCGGAGCGTTTCGAACTCGACGGCCAGGTGCAAACCGAACTGCGTGCGCGGGGTATTTATGAAGCGCGGTTGTTCCACGCCGACAACCGCATCAGTGGCCATTTCTCGTTGCCTGCACAATTGGGCATCAGAGAAGACTTCAGCGATTATCAGTTCGATGCACCGTTTCTTGCGGTCGGTATCAGCGACATTCGCGGTATTGAAAATGCGCTGAAGCTGGAACTCGATGGTCAGCGTCTGGACTTCGTTCCCGGTACTCAAGTCGGCTGGCTTGGTGAAGGCGTGCGAGTGACATTGCCGCCGCTCGACACCAGCAAAACCACCGAGTTGAGCTTTGGGTTTGACCTGCGCCTGCAAGGCACCGGTTCGTTGCAAGTGTTGCCAGTGGGCAAGAGCAGCAGTGTCAGCCTCACCGCCAACTGGCCGCATCCGAGTTTCATCGGCAACTTCCTGCCGGGCAAACGTGAGATCAATGATCAGGGTTTCAGCGCCGATTGGCAGACCACTTTCTTCTCGACCAACCTGCAAGATGCGATGAGCCGTTGCGTGAGCGGCAATGATTGCGAGGCGTTCAATGGTCGCAGCTTCGGCGTGAGCTTCATCGATCCGGTGGATCAGTACCTGAAGAGCGACCGGGCGATCAAATATGCCCTGCTGTTCATCGTCCTGACGTTCGCCGGTTTCTTCCTGTTCGAAGTGCTCAAGAGTCTGGCCGTGCACCCGGTGCAATACGCGCTGGTCGGTGTGGCGCTGGCGTTCTTTTATCTGTTGCTGCTGTCGCTGTCGGAGCACATTGGTTTTGCCCCGGCGTATCTGTTGTCGGCCAGTGCTTGTGTGCTGTTGATCGGGTTCTATGTCTGCCACGTGTTGCGCAGTGTGCGTCACGGTTTGAGTTTTTCGGCGGGGCTGGCGGCGTTGTATGGCCTGCTCTATGGCTTGCTGAGCGCTGAGGATTACGCGCTGTTGATGGGCTCATTGTTGCTGTTCGGTCTGCTCGGTGTGTTCATGGTGCTGACGCGCAAACTGGACTGGTACGGGATTGGGCAGAAACCGGCGAAGCCATTGGAGTTTGATGTGGGGGCGATGCAATGAGCGGGTTGCGTGAAGATCAGCGAGAGGTGGAGGTTTTGGTGACACTGATTTTTGCAGCGCTGCCGCCGGAACCGAGGTGGTGCATTCGCGAGCAGGCTCGCTCCCACAGGATTGGTGCTGAAACAGAGTTCTCTGCCACACCCAAAACCAATGTGGGAGCGAGCCTGCTCGCGAAGAGGTCGGAACAGGCGCCGCCGATTTAAGGTTTGGGCATGGTCGCGATCATGGACGGTCGCTGACTCACTTCAAAGAACCAGTTGGCCAATTGCGGATTGGCATCACGCCAGCCCAGATCCGGGAAACGCAAATCGAGGTAACCCAACGCACACGCGACGCTGATCGCCGCCACATCGAAATGGCTGGTCAGCTCGGCAATCGCATCCTTTTCCAGTACAGCGAGAGCGCGGCGGATCTTGTCGCGCTGAGCCTCGAGCCATTCGTCCCAATGTTTTTCCGGCGCACGCAGGACCATTTCATAACGCACCATCACTGACGCATCCATGATCCCGTCGGCCATCGAGGCCAGGGTCAGACGCCGCCAGCGCGCCGCGCCTTCGCGCGGGATCAGCGGATTGCCGACGTGCTGCTGGTCGAGGTATTCGAGGATTACACGGCTGTCATGGATGACATTGCCGTCAGCCAGACGCAGTGCGGGAATCTTGCCCAGCGGGTTGTCGAGATTGAGCTCGGGGCTCGGGCTGACCGGGCTGAGCACGCAGTCTTGCAGGGCGACGCGATCCTGCTGGCCGGTTTCGTGCAACAACACCATCACTTTGCGCACGAACGGGGAGAGCGTGTTGTGGTACAGGGTCATGCTGGGGGCGGACATTGGTAAACCTCGGTGATCGTCGAAGAGCAGGAGGTTAGCCTAGCCAGATGCGGCGAGGCTGGCGAGGAATTGATGGTGTAATTACTGCCGCCTTCGTCGGAACGCCGCCCGGAGCAAGCTCGCTCCCACAGGGGAACGCATTTCAAATGTGGGAGCGAGCTTGCTCGCGAAGGGGCCATCCCAGGCAACACAGATTTCACCCGCGCAGCAACAATCCCCTGATCGCCAGAAAGGCCGGAACACCCAGACCAACCCAGCTCAACGCATCCCAGATCCCGTCCCCAAGCAACGCCGCAAACAACCCTGCCGCACTGAGCAACGCAATCACGATCGGCGTGCTGAACACCTTCCAGAAATTCGACTGACGCGGCTTCATGCAGAGGCCTCCGCCGTTTCCAGCACAGGCTTCGCCGCTTTGCGCCGCACCACCCACAAGTACACGCCGCTGCCGAGCACAATGATGGTCAGTACATCGAGTGTGGCCCAGAGAATTTTCATCGGCATGCCGCCGTAGTCACCAAAGTGCAGCGGCTGCGACATGCCCATGGCGTCCATGTACCACGGCCGTTCAGCCACGGCGGTGACCTGCAGCGTGGTGGCGTCGATCAGCACTGGCGTCAACAGATGCGAGGTCAGGTGCGTGCCGCCCTTCATGAACACCGAGTAATGGTGTTCACTGGAAAAGCGTGTGCCGGGGAAGGCAATGAAATCCGGTTTCATCTCCGGCGCAACTTCAGCAGCGATATCGAGCAAACGCGTGGCCGGTGCCAGGTGGGTCAGCGGTGGCGCATCGCGATAAGGCGCGATCAACGTGTTCAGCGCATCGTTGCGCCAAGCCGCGATCAACAAATCGGCGCAGGCGCTGATCACACCGGTCACGCCGACCACCAACGCCCATGTCAGGGTGACAACGCCGATCAGGTTATGCAGGTCAAGCCAGCGCAGCCTTGTGGATTTGTCCTGGCGCACCGTACCGAACTTCAAGCGGCGCATGAACGGCAAATACAGCACCGTTCCAGACACGATGGCCACGACAAACAGCAGCCCCATGAACGCCAGCAGCAACTTGCCCGGCAATCCGGCAAACATGTCGACGTGCAGGCGCAGGATAAACAGCATCAAACCACCGTTGGCTGACGGCGTTTCCAGTGCTTCACCGGTACGCGCGTCGAGCATAAAAGTGTGCGACGAATTCGGCTCTGTGCCGGCGGTTTTCGCCATGATCGTCAGCACGGCATTCGGCTCATCGTCGTCGAAACCGAAGTACTGCACGACTTCATCGGGACGATGTTTTTCTGCGGCCTCGACCAACTGCGCCAGATTCAGGCGCGGCGTATCGGCCGGCATCTCGCGCACTTCGGGTGCATCGCCGAGCAGGTGCTCGATCTCGTGATGGAAGATCAACGGCAAACCGGTCAGTGCCAGCATCAGCAAAAACACGGTGCAGACCAGGCTGGTCCAAGTGTGGATGAACGACCAGCGGCGGATTGTTTTACTTTTCATTTCATGACCTTCAAAAACACCAAAGCCGTCCACGAGGGACGGCCTGGTCACAGGGCCTGTTTCAGCTCAATCGCTTACCACTTGTAGGTGGCGCTGGCGACGACACTGCGCGTGTCGCCGTAGTAGCAGTAGAAGCTGTCGCAGGTGGAAATGTATTCCTTGTCGAACAGGTTGGTCGCGTTGAGTGCCAGCGACGCGCCTTTGAGGCTGTTGTCCAGACGGCCGAGGTCGTAATGCACCGAAGCGTCGAACACGGTGTAGGCATCCGCCTTGCCCAGCCAGGTGTTGGCCTTGTCGCCATAGGTGTTGCCGGTGTAACGCACGCCACCGCCAATGCCGAAGCCGTCGAGTACGCCGGCGTGCCAGGTGTAATCGGTCCACAGCGAGGCTTGCTGGTTCGGCATCAGTTGCAGGCGATTGCCCTTGTCGACGCCATTCTGCACTTCCGATTTGGCCAGGGTGTAGGCAGCGATTACTTTCAGGTTGTCGGTGACGTCGGAAACCGCTTCCAGTTCCAGGCCTTTGACTTTCACTTCGCCGGTCTGGCTGGTGATCGAGACGTTGTTGACGAAGGTGTTGACCGAGACGTTCTTCTGAGTGAGGTCATACACGGCAGCGGTCAGCAGGGTTTTGCTGCCCGGTGGCTGGTACTTGATGCCCAGTTCCCACTGCTTGCCTTCGGTCGGCTTCAGCGACTCGGTGGACGAGGCGTCGGCACCGGTGGTCGGCTGGAAAGACTCGGCGTACGACAGATACGGCACGAAACCGTTGTCGAACACGTAGCTGAGCGCGGCGTTGCCACTGAAGGCCTTGTCGCGCTGGGTGTTGGTGGCATCGCCCTTGTTGATGAACTTTGTGCTGGTGTGCACCCAGTCTTCACGGCCGCCGAGGGTCAGGCGCCACTGGTCGAGGGCCATCTGGTCCTGGATGTACAGGCCGGTCTGGTAGGTCTTCTGGTCATAATCGTAAAACGCCGTGGAGCGCGCCGGGCGCACGATCGGCTGACCGTAGATCGGCGTGATGACGTTGGTGGGCAGGCCGTCACCGAAAATCGAGGTGTAGTTGGTGTTGCTGCGCTGGTGATCCAGGCCCAACAGCAGGGTGTGGCGGATGTCACCGGTGGCGAAGTCGGCCTGGAAGTTGTTGTCCACGGCGAACTGGCTGATGTCTTCTTCGACGCTGGTACTGGTGCGCCCGACGTTGCCTTGATCATCCACTTCGGTGAATGGGTACGACCCCGGTGTCAGCGACTGGAACGACAGATCCGACTTGGTGTAGCGCAGGTTCTGCTTGAACTGCCAGACATCGTTCAGGCGATGTTCGAAGGCATAGCCCAGCGCGTAGTAGGTGCGATCGTAATATTCCCAGTCCGGATCACCCAGATTCTTGTGATGGGAGATATCGCCGAACGGTGACTTGATCTTGGTGCCCTGCACCGGCAGGAACTGGCTGGTGATGCCGGTATCGTCGCGGGTGAACTGGCTCAGCAGGGTGAGCTTGGTGTCATCGTCAATGTTCCAGGTCAGGCTCGGCGCGATGTTGTAGCGCTTGTTGTCGACGTGATCGACCTGGGTGCCGCTGTCGCGCACCACGCCGCTGAGGCCGTAGAGAAACTGCCCGGCATCGTCGATCTTGCCGGTGCTGGCGAAGTTGATCTGACGATGGTTGTCGCTACCGTACTGCAGCTGGATTTCGTTGCTGGCTTCTGCACTTGGACGACGGCTGACCATGTCCAGCAGGCCGCCCGGTGGGGTCTGGCCGTAAACCGAAGAGGCTGGACCGCGCAGCAGGGCGAGGCGGTCGAGGTTCCAGGTTTCCTGTTTCGGGTTGGCGTACACGCCTTTTGGCAGCGGCAGACCGTCGAGGAACTGGGTCGGTTCGAAACCACGGACACGCAACCAGTCGGCGCGGGTGTCGCTGCCGTAGCTGCTGGCGGTGATGCCCGGCATGTAGCGCACCGCATCATCGAGGCTGTGCACGCTGCGGTCGTCCATTTGCTGACGTGTAGCCACCGAGATCGAACGCGGTGCTTCGACCAGCGCGGTGTCGGTCTTGCTGCCAGCAGCGGTGCGAGTGGCGGTGTAGCCTTCGACCGGGCCCCAGGCGCTTTCGAAGTTTTCCACGCCGATGACCGAAGTTTCCGGCAGGGCCAGCGTTCCTTCAGGCACGGCGACCAGGGTGTAAGTGCCGGTGCTGCTTTGCTCCAGTTGCAGACCCGTGCCACGCAGGGCCGCACGCAGAGCGCCAGTCGCATCGTACTGGCCGTTCACCGGTGCCGAAGTCTTGCCCGCTGCCAGCGACGGATTCAGCGACAAGGCAATGCCGCCCTGGCTGGCGATCTGGTTCAAGGTGGTCGACAGGGGCGCCGCCGGCAGGTTGTAGGCGCGCACGCTGGACGCTTGTTCAGCGGCGAGCAACGGACTGCTGATCAGCGGTGCGCTGAGCGCGATGGCGACGGCCAGCAGACTGGGGCGCAACAAGGTGTCTAGCGAACGGGACATACGGCGGCTCCTGAATGGAAATATTTCTCAATTGCCTGTGTGCCGGATGAAAAGCGAAAAGTGATAGGGCTGGATGAAAATAATTTTTATTAGCTGGAAATAGTGTTGCCGCGGATGACGCCTTCGCGAGCAGGCTCGCTCCCACATTTGGAATACATTCTCCTGTGGGAGCGAGCCTGCTCGCGAAAGCGATAGTTCTACCAGCCCACTACTCAGGCTTGATATCAGCCTTCGCGACTGTGACCCAATACGGCGTATGCCGCTCGATCTGCACCGGCAGGGTCGGCAGCAATGCGCTCAAGGCCTTATCGGTGTCATGCAGCGGAAAGCTGCCGGTTATCCGTAGATCCGCCACTTCCGGCGCCACGCCCAGATGCCCGCGACGATAACGCCCCAGCTCATGCACCAGATCGCCGAGTCGCGCGTTATCCACCACCAACATGCCGCGCGTCCAGGCATCGGCGCCGGGATTGAGCGCGACAATCGAGCCCAACCCGTCACTGCGCAGCAGTACTTGCTGGCCTTCATGGAGGATTTGCTCTTCAGGGTTGGATTGCGGGTGCGCCGCGACCGCCGACTGCAACACGCTCAGACGCGTGCCTTGGTCTTCACGCTTGACCAGAAACCGCGTACCCAGGGCACGCATGCTGCCTTCGCGGGTTTCGACGATAAAGGGCCGCGCATCGCCATGACCGGTCTCGACGAGAATTTCGCCTTCCTGCAACACGATCAATCGGCGCTTGTCATCGAACCGCACATCTACTGCACTGTGGGTGTTGAGATTCAGCACGGTGCCGTCAGCCAGACGCACAGTGCGCTGCTCACCGGTCGCGGTGCGTTGATCGGCAAGCCAGTAATCCAGCGGCAGAAAGCGTTCACTGGCAAACAGCCCCGCACCGACCAGCACCACAACGCTGGCCAGCCCACTGCCGAGCTTGCGTACCCGTCGGCGAATGCCTTCGCGCGATTGCAACAAGGCGCTGCGAGCCGGGCCTTTGGCCACGCTGAAACGCTGATCGAGCATGCCCAGTTGGCGCCAGGCGCGGGCGTGCTCTTCATTGGCCGCATGCCATTTGGCGAACTCTTCACGTTCCAGCGGACTGCTCGAGTCGAGGGTCAACTGCCAGGCAATCGCCGCGTCCAGCACATGCGCCGGTACTGGTCTGGAACTGGCCGGACTCACGTCGGCTCACCGTACAGGGCGATGTAGCACTGGCGAATGCCTTGCGCCAGATACTGGCGCACTCGCGGCACCGAAACGCCGAGCTTGTCGGCAATCTCGGCATGGGTGAGACCATCGAGGCGGTTATAAAGGAAAGCGGCGCGGGCTTTGGTCGACAGTTTGCCGAGCAAGCGGTCGATGGCTTTGAGGTCGTCGAGGATCATTTGCTGTTCTTCCACCGAAGGTTGTTCGCCTTCGGGGATCAGCATCAGTTCGGTGAGGTAGGCCTGTTCCAGCGCCGCGCGACGGAAGTAGTCGAACAGCAAGCCTTTGGCGATTGCCACCAGAAAGGCGCGTGGCTCGCGCGGTGTCAGCATTTCGTCGCGACCGAGCAGACGGACAAAGGTGTCCTGGCTCAGGTCTTCGGCGCGCTCTGGGCACGCCACATTGCGCCGCAGCCATGCCAGCAGCCAACCGCGATGGTCGCGATACATCGCACCGACGAGCTCACTGTTAGGGCTTTGGACTGACGACACCGGACATCACCGATTGGGAAGTGTTAACTAACGCGAATTGTTCGCGATTGTGGCAGAGGTGGGAATGGTTAGCAATTGGCCACTGGTCAGGTTGGGCGGTTAAAGGCAGACCCTCACCCTAGCCCTCTCCCAGAGGGATAGGGGACTGATCGGGGGATATTGACGCAATACGCCGACGTGAAAGATTTCTGCTGAATCCATAATCGACGCGGTTTCTCAGGTCGATGGAAAACCCGAGACACCTCGGTCGGCTCCCTCTCCCTCTGGGAGAGGGCTGGGGTGAGGGAGATGGATCTTGGACTTGACTCAATTTCAGAACGAAGGCGCCTGCTGCCGCCGCTTCCACTGACTCAACCGCTGCTGCAAATTCAACGGACTATGAATCTGCTGCCCCCGCGCCCGGTTGAACAGAATCAACGCCAGTTCCGCCGTGGCCAGCGCATCGGCGCTCGCGTTGTGCCGCTCGAACACTTCAAGCTTGAACCAGTCGATCCACTCATCCAGCCCGGCCTCACGAATCTGCGCCTGCGGACACACCAACGGTGCAATGTCGGCGACATCGAGAAACACCTGCTGCAACTTGTGCCCCAGATGCTCCTTTAGCGCACGTCCAAGCATGTGTTGGTCGAACGGCGCATGAAACGCCAATACCGGGCTGTCACCGACAAACTCCAGCAACTCCAACAATGCCTCGGCCGGTTCACTGCCGGCTGCAATCGCGTTCGGTCCCAAGCCGTGAATCAACACGCTTGGGCTGAGCTTCAATTCACGACACCGCAACGTGCGTTCGAATTGCTGACTGAAATCGATCGCGCCCTCCTCGATCACCACCGCGCCAATCGACACCACGCGATCCTTGTTCAGGTTCAGTCCGGTGGTTTCCAGATCCAGCACCACCCAGCGCTGTTCGCGCAACGTGCATTCGCTCAACTCGTTGATCGCCGGCAACTTCGCCAGACGTTGCTGCAAATCCACCGGCACCACCGCACTCGCCGGGCGCAGCCACGAGAACAGGCTCATAGCTGATACCGCAAGGTCAGGCTGCTTTGCAGGCGCTGGGCCTGGCGCAGGGATTCTCGCAGGATGCGCCGGTCGAGATGATTGAGGCTGTCCGGGTCGACGCGGTTGGAATAGGGCAGGTTCTCCCGTGTCTGCAATTGATGCTGTTGCATACGCGTTTGCTGAATGAAGTGATACGCCTCTTCATACGCCGCGCCATCCAGTCGCTCGATGACTTCTTTCTCGACCAACTGACGGAAGCGTTCGAGGGTGTTGTTGGCGTCGATGCCGTTGGCCAGTGCGAGCAGTCGCGCGCCATCCACGAACGGCGTCAGCCCCTGCACCTTGAGGTCCAGCGTGGCTTTTTCGCCATTCTTGCGCGCCAGCACAAACTCGCGGAAACGCCCCACTGGTGGGCGGTTGCGCAGGGCGTTTTCGGCCATCATGCGCTGGAACAAACGGTTGTCGCCGACCTGATCGAGAATGCCCCGGCGCAGTTGTTCACAGCCTTGTTCATCACCCCAGACCACGCGCAAGTCGAAATAAATGCTCGACCCGAGCAGATTCTCCGGCGTCGCCTCGCGAATAAACGCCGCAAAACGCCGTGCCCATTCCGCTCGCGACAGACACAGCTCGGGGTTGCCGGCCATGATGTTGCCCTTGCACAGGGTGAAGCCGCACAGCGCCAGACTCTGGTTGATCTGCTGGGCGATCGGCAGCAGCTTGCCGCGAATTTCCGCCGCATGTGCTGCGTCCCGGGCGTCGAACAGAATGCCGTTGTCCTGATCGGTGTGCAGCGTCTGCTCGCGGCGGCCTTCGCTGCCGAAGCACAGCCAACTGAACGGCACGCCGGGGTCGCCTTTTTCCGCGAGGGTCAGTTCGATCACCCGGCACACGGTGTGATCGTTGAGCAGGGTGATGATGTGGGTGATCTGCGTCGAAGAAGCACCGTGAGCGAGCATGCGCTCGACCAGTTGGCCGATCTCGCCACGCAGGCTGACCAGTTGTTCGACACGCTGGGCGCTGCGGATCGTCCGGGCCAGATGCACCAGGTCGACCCGTTGCAGCGAAAACAGATCGCGCTCGGAAACCACGCCGCACAGGCGTTGATCCTTGACCAGACAGACGTGCGCGATGTGCCGTTCGGTCATCGCAATCGCTGCATCGAAGGCACTGTGATCCGGCGAAAGATAAAAGGGCGAAGGCGTCATGTGGCGCTCGATGGCTTCACTGAAATCGCCGATGCCTTCGGCCACGACATGGCGCAAATCGCGCAGGGTGAAAATCCCCAGCGGTGCCTTGTGTTCATCCACGGCGACGATGCTGCCGACCTGCTGCTCGTGCATCAGCTTCACCGCTTCACGCAACGGTGTGTCGGGGCTGCAGGTTACCGGGTGACGCATCGCCAGTTCGCCGAGTCGGGTGTTCAGCGAGTACTGCGTGCCGAGGGTTTCCACGGCTTTCTGCTGCACTTGCTGATTGACCTGATCGAGCAGGCTGCTGACCCCGCGCAAGGCGAAGTCGCGAAAGGCGTTGGAAAGGGCAAACAGTTTGATGAACGCCAGTTTGTTCAGTTGCAGGCAGAAGGTGTCTTCGCCGGCCAGATGTTCGGTGCGGGTCGCGCGTTCGCCGAGCAACGCGGCCAGCGGAAAACATTCGCCGGTGGTGATTTCAAACGTGGTTTCGGTGCCGGGCTTGGTGATGTGCTGACGTTCACCGACCACCCGACCCTGTTTGACGATATGGAAGTGTTCGACCGGGCCGTCGGCGGGTTTGATGATGCTTTCGCCCTGGCCATAGAAACGCAGCTGACATTGCTCCACCAGATACGCGAGGTGGGCGTGTTCCATCTGATTGAAGGGCGGGAAGCGCTGGAGGAATTGCAGGGTGCCCTGAATGTTCTGCAATACCGCGGTTTTCCCTGCCTGGGTGAAGGCGTCCGCTTTACTCATAACCATTACCGCAGTCTTTTTCGAATTGTTGTTGTCGGATCGTTACGGCCATGGTCGACCCCTACGGACAGGGTGCCCATTGGACGTAAGTCTAGGTTTTGCCACCATTGGCGCAGTTTCGGAGATGCCCTACGCAAACAGTCGGAAATTCCCTTGTTTGCCCCCTTGGAAAAAAATCCGACGAAGTGCACATTGAAGCTCTGCCCCGCGATGTCTGACCACTTGCCAAGGGACTGTTTTGAATACTTAGAGAACGCCATGTCCGACCACGATATTTTGAGCGATGCCGAGCGAGAAGCGCTCAGTGCAGTCATGCTCGAACCTGATCTTCCACCTCAGCGTGTATTGATCGTTGATGACGACAAGGACGCCCGGGAGCTGTTGTCGGAGATTCTCGCGTTGGACGGCATTCGTTGCATGACCGCTGCCAGTGGTGAAACGGCGCTGAAGATGCTCGCTGAAAAACCCTCGATTGGGCTGGTGATCACGGATCTGCGCATGGGCAATGTCGATGGCCTCGAGCTGATCCGCCAAGTGCGTGAGTCGGTGCGGGCGGCGATGCCGATCATCATTGTTTCCGGCGATGCCGATGTGAAAGACGCGATTGCGGCAATGCATTTGAGCGTGGTGGATTTTTTGCTCAAGCCGATTGATACGGGCAAGTTGCTCGGTCTGGTCAAACACGAGTTGGGTATCGATCCCTAAGAGCCCCTCACCCTAGCCCTCTCCCAGAGGGAGAGGGGACTGACCGCGGTGAATGTGCAAGGTACACCGACTTGAAATTACCGAGTCGAACTCAGAACTTGAAGCTTCCCCAATCTGCTCCCTTTCCCCCTCGCCCCTTGGGGGAGAGGGCTGGGGTGAGGGGGATGGATCTCAAGCCCACCACCAAAATCCAATCCAACACAAACAAAAAAGCCCTGATCACTCGATCAGGGCTTTTTCATGTCCGGCATTCAGCGCAAGTTACAGGCCGTTGGCCTTCTTGAACTCGCGACGACGACGGTGCAGCACCGGCTCGGTGTAACCGTTCGGCTGTTTGGTGCCTTCGATCACCAGTTCGACCGCCGCCTGGAAGGCGATGTTGCTGTCGAAGTTCGGTGCCAGCGGACGGTACAACGGGTCGTTGGCGTTCTGACGATCAACCACCGGCGCCATGCGCTTGAGGCTTTCCATCACTTGCGCTTCGGTGACTACGCCGTGGCGCAGCCAGTTGGCGATGTGCTGGCTGGAGATACGCAGCGTGGCACGGTCTTCCATCAGGCCGACGTCGTTGATGTCCGGCACTTTCGAGCAGCCAACACCCTGGTCGATCCAGCGCACCACGTAACCGAGAATGCCCTGGGCATTGTTGTCCAGTTCGTTCTTGATCTGCTCTGGCGTCCAGTTCGGGTTGACCGCCAGCGGGATGGTCAGGATGTCGTCGACGGACGCGCGAGCACGTTTGGCCAGTTCGGCCTGACGGGCGAACACGTCGACCTTGTGGTAGTGCAGCGCGTGCAGTGCAGCGGCAGTCGGCGATGGAACCCAAGCGGTGTTGGCGCCAGCCAATGGGTGCGCGATTTTCTGCTCGAGCATCGCGGCCATCAGATCCGGCATCGCCCACATGCCTTTACCGATTTGCGCACGACCTTGCAGGCCGGTGCTCAGACCGATATCGACGTTCCAGTTTTCGTACGCGCCAATCCACTTCTCAGCCTTCATGTCAGCCTTGCGCACAACCGGGCCGGCTTCCATGGAGGTGTGGATTTCGTCGCCGGTGCGGTCGAGGAAACCGGTGTTGATGAACACCACGCGCTCACTGGCAGCCTTGATGCAAGCCTTGAGGTTGACCGTGGTGCGGCGTTCCTCGTCCATGATCCCGACTTTCAGGGTGTTGCGCGTAAGGCCCAACACGTCTTCGATGCGACCGAACAGCTCGTTGGTGAACGCCGCTTCTTCCGGACCGTGCATCTTCGGCTTAACGATGTAGACCGAACCGGTGCGGGTGTTGCGGCGCGAGGTGTTGCCGTTGAGGTTGTGCATCGCCGCGAGGCAAGTGACCAGACCGTCGAGGATGCCTTCCGGCACTTCGTTACCGTCTTTGTCGAGGATCGCGTCGATGGTCATCAGATGGCCAACGTTACGCACGAACAACAGCGAACGGCCATGCAGTGTCACTTCACCGCCATTCGGCGCGGCGTAGGTGCGGTCCGGGTTCATGGTGCGGGTGAAGGTCTGGCCGCCCTTGGAAACGGATTCCGAAAGGTCGCCCTTCATCAGGCCGAGCCAGTTGCGGTAGATCACCACTTTGTCGTCGGCATCGACGGCGGCCACGGAGTCTTCGCAGTCCATGATGGTGGTCAGCGCGGCTTCCATCAGGATGTCTTTGACGCCGGCGGCGTCGGTCTGGCCAACCGGGGTGCTGGCGTCGACCTGGATTTCGAAATGCAGACCATTGTGTTTCAGCAGGATCGCGATTGGCGCGTTGGCGTCGCCCTGGAAACCGATCAGTTGTGCATCGTCGCGCAGGCCAGTGTTGCTGCCGCCCTTGAGGGTGACCAGCAGTTTGCCGTCAGCGATTTTGTAGCCGGTCGAGTCAACGTGAGAGCCAGCAGCCAATGGCGCAGCTTCGTCGAGGAAGGCACGAGCGAAGGCGATGACTTTGTCGCCCCGCACCTTGTTGTAGCCTTTGCCTTTTTCCGCGCCACCGTCTTCGCTGATCGCGTCGGTGCCGTAGAGGGCGTCGTACAGCGAACCCCAGCGGGCGTTCGAAGCATTGAGAGCGAAGCGGGCGTTCATCACCGGCACAACGAGTTGCGGACCGGCGGTGCGGGCGATTTCATCATCGACATTTTGCGTCGTTGCCTGGAAATCAGCCGCTTCTGGCAGCAGATAACCGATTTCTTGCAGGAAGGCTTTATAGGCCACGGCGTCGTGCGCCTGACCGTTGCGTTCCTGATGCCAGGCGTCAATACGAGCCTGGAAGTCATCGCGTTTGGCGAGTAGGGCTTTGTTCTTCGGCGCCAGGTCATGAATGACCTTGTCGGCACCTTCCCAGAATTTGTCGGCGGTGAGGCCGGTACCGGGAATGGCTTCGTTGTTCACGAAGTCGAACAGGACTTTGGCGACCTGCAGGCCACCGACTTGAACGTGTTCAGTCATTGCTTGCCTCACTCTGCTCAGCTATTTCGCTTTTCAGCTCTTCAATTTTGACAATGAAGCCTCTGGCCATTTAAACCACAAACCTGCCGACCAGTACATGCCATTGCTGGCGGCTGGGCTGGGACCAATCAACGGCTTGGGGCCTTGCTGACGGGGCTTTCAGGGTTGCGAACAGGCCTTGGGCAGACATCGATCCGGCGTTATGTAGTGCGCGCTGCGGCATACTACATGATGAGTTGCGCTTGTGAAAATCAGACTAATTACGTCGTTCTGCGACCTCATGTCGCATTGCGGTCACATCGCGGAACGGGATGTTCTCAAAAAACCATTGGATTGTTCCAGCTAAATATAAAAAGTTGTACACATAAATAGTATTTGGCTGCTATGGCAGCGGTTTATGTGAGAGCGAGCCTGCTCGCGAAAGCATCGGTCGCCTCAACGCAAAATCGACCCTTGCCTATACTTCCCTTTCTATAACAAAAGTCATGAAAAGAGGGCTGCGCCATGGACCATCTCGTACTCACCGTGTTTGCCCCGGACAAGCCCGGACAGGTCGAGCGCATCGCCCAATGCATCGCCGAACACGGCGGTAACTGGTTGGAAAGCCGCATGTCGCGGATGGCCGGGCAGTTCGCCGGGATTCTTCGGGTGGGCGTACCGGCGGAGGCTTACGACGAATTAGTCGATTCCCTACAAGCACTGTCTACGCATGGCATCCGCGTATTGATTGCCGAGAGTGGTATCGAGCAGTCCTGCACCTGGAAACCGATCGCCATGGAGTTGGTGGGCAATGATCGGCCGGGGATTGTGCGCGACATCACCCGCTTGCTGAGCGAGCAGGGCGTCAACCTTGAGCGGCTGGTAACCGAAGTGCGCCCGGCACCGATGAGCAGCGAGCCGCTGTTCCATGCCGAGGCGATTCTCGCGGTACCGCTGACCTTGTCGCTCGATGTCTTGCAGTCGCGTCTGGAAACCCTGGCCGACGATCTGATGGTCGACCTGGTGTTACGCACAGACGTTTAACTGCGACTGCGGTTATCCAGTTTAAACGTGCACCTGCCTGTGGATAACCTGTAGAGACACCCCGCAACGCGAGGCCCGCCGTGGCTTTGCTGCAGCTGATCAAAAAACCGCCAACATTCAGTGAGTTGCGCACAAACGGCGGGGATCACGCTGTGGATAACCTTGGGAAGGAACGATGCAGGCCACGAGAACCGTGGCCTGTGAGGGTTTGTGCGTTTTTTGATCAGCTGCGCCGGCGCAAACTGATCACGGCGTCGACGCTATAAACGGCCAGACCGGCCCAAATGAAGATGAACGCGATCAGTGTGCTGGACGAGAGATGCTCACCGAACAACAGCACGGCTTGCAGCAGGACCAGGGTCGGGGCGAGGTATTGCAGGAAACCGATCGTGGTGTACGGCAAGTGGCGCGTGGCGGCGTTGAAGCACACCAGCGGCACCAATGTCACCGGACCGGCCGCCACCAGCCACCAGGCTTGGGACGTGGTCCAGAACTCCGGTTGAGCGCTGGTCGCGGTCTGGTTGAAGAGCAGCCAGGCAATCGCGATCGGCACCAACATCCAGGTTTCCACCACCAACCCCGGCAACGCCTTGACTGGCGCCTGTTTGCGGATCAGACCGTAGAAGCCGAACGTCAACGCGAGCACCAGCGACACCCACGGCAGACTGCCCACCTGCCACACCTGTTGCGCCACACCAACCGCCGCCAGACCGACCGCAATCCACTGCATCCGCCGCAAGCGTTCGCCGAGAATCAACATGCCCAACAGCACGTTTACCAAGGGGTTGATGTAGTAACCGAGACTCGCTTCGAGCATGCGCCCGTTGTTCACTGACCACACGTAGGTCAGCCAGTTGGCCGCGATCAGCGTACCGCTCAAGGCCAGAATCGCCAGACGTTTGGGGTTGTCGAGCAACTCGCGCAACCAGCCCGGGTGTTTCCACACCATCAGCAACAGCGCACCAAACAGCGCCGACCACAACACCCGATGGATGATGATCTCGGCCGCCGGCACTTCGGCAATGGCTTTGAAGTAGATCGGGAACAGGCCCCAGATGATGTAGGCACTCAGGCCCAGAATGTACCCGCGACGCGGGTTGGCGGCTTGCATGCAGAATCCTTGCTCAGGCAGCTGACAAAGGAGGGATTGTAAGGAGATTCGTCGGCGAGTGCCGTAGTGCAAAGGTCGGGAAATTGTGAACAGCGGGCAATTGTGGGAGCGAGCCTGCTCGCGAAGGCGTCGTTTCCGTCGACATCACTGTTGAATGTCAGTCCGTATTCGCGAGCAGGCTCGCTCCCACAAGGATATTGGTGAATCAGAAGAGTTTCAGCGGTTCTTCATTCAGTGCCGACAGTTGCTCACGCAACGCCAACACCTGATCGCCCCAATACCGCTCGGTGCCGAACCACGGGAAACTGTGCGGAAACGCCGGGTCATCCCAGCGCCGCGCGAGCCAGGCGCTGTAGTGCATCAGGCGCAGCGCGCGCAGCGGTTCGATCAGCGCCAGCTCACGCGGGTCGAAATCGTGAAACTCGTTGTAGCCGTCCATCAATTCCGACAACTGCCCGAGGCATTCCTGACGATCCCCGGCGAGCATCATCCAGATGTCCTGCACCGCCGGGCCCATCCGGCAGTCGTCGAGGTCGACGATGTGGAACATCTCGTCGCGGCACATCATGTTGCCGGGGTGGCAGTCGCCGTGCATGCGGATGTTCTGGTGCGGCGTGTTGGCGTAGGCATCTTCCACGCGCTTGAGCAGGTCGCGGGCGACGGACTCGTAGGCCGGCAGCAGGCTTTTCGGAATGAAGTTGCCTTCGAGCAAGGTGTTCAGCGAGGCGTGGCCGAAGTTCTGCACGGCGAGGGCTTCACGGTGTTCGAACGGCTTGGTCGCGCCGACCGCGTGAATCCGCCCGAGCAACTGGCCGAGGCGATACAACTGATCGAGATTACCCGGCTCCGGCGCCCGGCCGCCGCGACGCGGGAACAGGGTGAAGCGGAAACCGGCATGCTCGTGCAGGGTTTCGCCGTTGTGGATCAGCGGCGCCACGACCGGGATTTCGACGTCGGCCAGCTCGAAGGTGAACTTGTGTTCTTCGAGGATGGCTTCGTTGGTCCAGCGCTGCGGGCGGTAGAACTTGGCGATCAGCGGCTCGGAGTCTTCGATGCCGACTTGATAAACGCGGTTTTCATAGCTGTTGAGCGCCAGAATGCGCGCATCACTGAGGAAACCGATGCTTTCAACGGCATCGAGGACGAGGTCGGGTGTGAGGGTTTCAAACGGGTGGGCCATGCTGACTCCTGCGCGCAGCAGGCTGCCGCGTCCGGCCCAGCATGGTAGCGCAGATGGCTGCGGGGGAGTTGGTTGGTGTCTGTGCTGGCGCCATCGCTGGCAAGCCAGCTCCCACATTTGGAGTGCAATTCCCCTGTGGGAGCGAGCCTGCTCGCGAAGGCGATGGATCAGGCGCCGACGATCCCACCATCCTCACGGGTAATCGCCATCACCGAAGACCTTGGCTTACCATTCGGCAAATGCTCAGGGAAGGTCGAACCACCGTTCTCCCCCGGATGCTGAATCCCGACAAACAGGGTTTTCTGATCCGGCGAGAAACTGATCCCGGTGACCTCACAACCAATCGGCCCAACCATGAACCGACGAATTTCACCGGTCTTGGGGTCGGCGCACAGCATCTGGTTATTGCCCATCCCGGCAAAGTCCCCAGCGTTACTGGAGTCGCCATCGGTGAGAATCCACAAACGCCCGGCCTTGTCGAAGCCCAAGCCATCCGGGCTGTTGAACATGTTCTGCGGGGTGATGTTCTTCGAGCCGCCCTTCGGCGTCCCGGCATGCACGCCCGGATTACCGGCGACCACAAACAGATCCCAGGCAAACGTCTTCGCCGCATGATCGTCGCGGTCGGTGCGCCAGCGCAGAATCTGTCCGTAGACGTTTTTCTCACGCGGGTTCGGTCCGCCCACCGGCTGGCCGTCCTCGCCACGCTTGGCGTTGTTGGTCAGTGTGCAATAGACCTGGCCATCCTTCGGGCTGACGACGATCCATTCCGGGCGGTCCATGCGCGTCGCGCCGACGACACTGGCGGCGAGGCGTGCATGGATCAGCACTTCGGCCTGGTCGGCGAAACCGCTGCTGGCGTCGATGCCGTTTTTGCCGTGGGTCAGCTCGATCCACTGGCCCTGGCCTTTCGGGTGATCGGGGTTGCTGTCGCCATTATCGAATTTCGCCACATACAGGGTGCCGTGGTCGAGGATGTCGCGGTTGGCCTTGGCGTTGCGGTGGTTGATGCGGTCGCGGCTGACGAATTTGTAGATGAATTCGCCACGCTCGTCGTCGCCCATGTACACCACGGCGCGACCGTCGTCGGTCTCGGCCAGTGCGGCGTTTTCATGCTTGAAGCGGCCCAGCGCCGTGCGTTTGACCGGGGTCGATTGCGGGTCGAACGGATCGATCTCGACCACCCAGCCGTGACGGTTGAGTTCGTTGGGGTTTTTCGCCATGTCGAAGCGTGGGTCGTACGGGTGCCAGTTGATCTCGCGGCTGGCGACCGAGACGCCGTAGCGCTTTTGCGCCGGGTCGAACTGTTGCTGGGCATTGCTGCTGCCGAAACAGTCGGTGAAGTTTTCTTCACAGGTCAGGTAAGTGCCCCACGGGGTTTTACCGTTGGCGCAGTTCTGGAAGGTGCCGAGAACTTTCTTGCCGTGTTTGTCGGCAGCGGTTTTCATCAGGTCATGACCGGCCGCCGGGCCGCTGATACGTAGCGGCGAGTTGCCGTGGATGCGCCGGTTGTAGCGCGAGCCCTGAACGAACTGCCATTGACCGTTCTTGCGCTGCACTTCAATCACCGAAACGCCTTCGCAGGCCAGCGCCTTGCGCACGTCTTCGGCCGATTGCGGCATGCCGCCGTGCGGGTAGAGGTAGCGGTAGTTGGTGTATTCGTTGTTGATCGCCATCAACGCGCGGTTGCGGTCGTCGGGGAAGGCGAACAGGCTCATGCCGTCGTTGTTGTCGCCGAACTGCACTTCCTGTGCGGCCGCGGTGCCGTTGCCGCTCGGGTCGAACGCCGGGCCGTTTTTTTGCAATGGCTGGCCCCAACTGATCAGCACCGAAGATTTGTAGCCCTTGGGCAGCGTGATGACGTCAGTGGTCGCGGCGGGAATGCTCTCGAAACCGAGCAAGCGGCTGTTGCCAGCACTGACACCGGTGGCCAGTGCGCTACGGCTCAACAGACTGCCGCCGAGGAACATTGCCGCGCCGCACAGTGCACCGGCACCGATGAAACCGCGACGGCTGAGGCCGACCATTTTTTCCAGGTCAGTGGATTGGTTTTCTTCTAATAGGCTCACATCAGGCTCCCTGCTTGGTTTTGGCAGCTACCTTAATGAGCGTCGATGACGCTTTCGTTGCAGCGCCGGATTACAGCGGCGTGCCGATCAGCACATTGGACGGCGAAAACTGCACCTGCACCGGTTGCTCTACTGTCAGCCCGCGAGTGCGCAAGTCCAGCGGGTCCGCCAACGCGCAGAGGGTATGGCCGTTGGGCAGGGTGATCCGCACTTCGCTCGGGCCGTCTTCGGCGTCGAGAATCGCTTCGATGGTGCCGTTGAGAAGATTGTGACCAGACGTTGCAGATTGCTCGCTGCTCAGCAATTCCAGCCAGCCGGCCTTGATCAGGGCCACCACTTCGGTGCCGGCCTGCAGCTCCAGATGCAGGGTGCTGTCGTGGGTGATCTGCGCGTCAAGGTGCAGCCCTTCAGCCAGTTCGAGGCGGATCAGATCGTTGCGGCCCTGCGCTTCAATCGCCACGACTTTGCCGTGCAACTGATTGCGTGCACTGGTTCTGAGCATCAAGCGACCGAGCAGATCCAGATCGCTGGCATCCTCAGCGGCTTCCAAAACCTGGGCCTGCAAGGCTTGCAGCTTTTGATAAAGACGCAGGACGCGTTCGCCCTCGCTGGACAGTTTTGCACCGCCGCCGCCCTTGCCACCGACGGCGCGTTCGACCAGAGGTTTCTGCGCGAGGTTGTTCAATTCATCGATGGCATCCCACGCCGCTTTGTAGCTCAGGCCTGCGGTCTTTGCGGCGCGGGTGATCGAGCCTTGTTCGGCGATGTGTTGCAGCAAAGCGATGCGCTGCGGACGGCGGACGATGTGCTGGGACAACAGGGAAGGCATGGACATGAATGGGGGCTTTTTAGCTGTGGCGGTGGGAAGTGAAGTTCGCCGCTTGCAACGCCAGAGTCAAGCCAAACCCAATCCCCTATAGGAGCTGCGGCACGCTGCAATCTTTTGATCTTTAAAAACAAGATCAAAAGATTGCAGCGTGCCGCAGCTCCTACAGGGGGGATGTGTTGGCTTCAGGTTCCGGGTTTTGGCGTGCGGGCCAGGCAGTAAACGTCAACTCTTGCTGCGCCGGCATTCATTAACAATCTAGCTAACGCTTGGGCCGTGGCGCCGGTCGTCAGCACATCATCGATCAACGCCAGATGTCGGCCCTTCACCTGTGCATCGGGATTGAGGCTGAAGGCTTGCAGCAGATTGCGTTTACGCGCCTTGGCGTCGAGATCCTGCTGTGCGTCGGTCTCCTTGACTCGCCGCAGAACCTGTTCTTCGCACGGCAGATCCAGCGACTGACTCAACCACCGCGCCAGCATCGCAGCCTGATTGAATCCGCGTTGACGCAGGCGCTTACTCGCCAGCGGCACCGGCAACAATGCATCCGGCCTTGGCAAACCCTCATCGAAGCGATGTAGCAGGTATTCTCCGAGAACGTCGGCGAGCAGGTGGCCAAACGGCCATTTCGCGTTGTGTTTAAAGCGCGTAATCAAACTGTCAACAGGGAAGCCATACAGCCATGGCACGACCACCTGTTCGAACGCCGGCGGCTCTAGCAGGCACTCGCCGCAGGTCAGGTCCGCTGTGGATAACGGCAAAGCGCAGGTGATGCACTGCTCGCCGAGCCATGGCAGATCGGTTTCGCAGGCCACGCAGATTGGCATTTCTGCTTCTGCCGGCTCATCGCAAAGCAAGCAGATCTGTACATTATTTAAACAGATGTAAACCGGTCCTTCGTATCGTGGTTGACAGCGCATGACTCTTCCTTAAATATGCCGAACATCCGTGTCGCGCCTGTGGGTATTCCGTTCCCGCAGCCGCTAGCCAAGCATAACCAAGGAACTACCCATGAGCGCGAGCACCACCGCCACCCTGCGTCACGACTGGTCCCTGGCCGAAGTCAAAGCGCTCTTCGTACAGCCATTCAACGACTTGCTGTTCCAGGCGCAAACGGTGCACCGCGCACATTTCAACGCCAACCGCGTGCAGGTCTCGACCCTGCTGTCGATCAAGACCGGCGCCTGTCCGGAAGACTGCAAGTACTGCCCGCAGTCCGGTCACTACAACACCGGTCTGGAAAAAGAAAAGCTGATGGAAGTGCAGAAAGTCCTCGAAGAGGCTGCCCGCGCCAAGGCCATCGGCTCGACGCGTTTCTGCATGGGCGCGGCGTGGAAACACCCGTCGGCCAAAGACATGCCGTACGTACTGAAAATGGTTGAAGGCGTGAAAGCCATGGGTCTGGAAACCTGCATGACCCTGGGGCGTCTCGATCAGGATCAGACCGAAGCGCTGGCCAAGGCCGGCCTCGATTACTACAACCACAATCTCGACACCTCGCCTGAGTTCTACGGCAGCATCATCACTACCCGCACCTACAGCGAGCGCCTGCAAACACTGGCCTATGTACGTGAATCGGGAATGAAGATCTGCTCCGGCGGCATCCTCGGCATGGGCGAGTCGCTGGATGACCGCGCCAATCTGCTGATCCAGTTGGCCAACCTGCCGGAGCATCCGGAATCGGTGCCGATCAACATGCTGGTGAAAGTCGCCGGTACGCCGCTGGAAAACGCCGAAGACATCGACCCGTTCGACTTCATCCGCATGCTCGCCGTAGCGCGCATCCTCATGCCGCAATCCCACGTGCGCCTGTCTGCCGGCCGCGAAGCGATGAACGAGCAGATGCAGGCCCTCGCATTCTTCGCCGGCGCCAACTCGATTTTCTACGGCGACAAGTTGCTGACCACCGCCAACCCGCAGGCGGACAAGGACATGCAACTGTTTGCGCGCCTGGGCATCCAGCCGGAAGCCCGAGAAGAACATTCCGATGAGGTTCACCAGGCCGCGATCGAGCAGGCACTGGTTGAGCAGAAGAGCAGCGAGCAGTTCTACAACGCCGCCGTCTAACCGCAACTTGAAATGCAAAACCCCTGTAGGAGTGAGCCTGCTCGCGATAGCGGTCTGACATTCACCATTGATGTCGGCTGATACACCGCCATCGCGAGCAGGCTCACTCCTACATAAGATGTGTGTCATTAAAAAAGTCGAGGCCTGCATGTCTTTCGATCTCGCCGCACGCCTTGCTGCTCGTCGTGCCGAAAACCTCTATCGCCAGCGCCCGCTGCTTGAGTCCCCGCAGGGACCTGAAGTGGTGGTCGACGGCAAACCGTTGCTCGCCTTTTGTAACAACGATTACCTCGGTCTGGCCAATCACCCGCAAGTCATCGAAGCCTGGCGCGCCGGTGCTGAACGCTGGGGCGTCGGTGGCGGTGCATCGCATCTGGTTATCGGCCACAGCGGCCCGCATCACGCACTGGAAGAAGCATTGGCTGACCTCACCGGTCGCCCGCGTGCGTTGCTGTTCACCACTGGCTACATGGCCAACCTTGGTGCCGTTACGGCTCTGGTCGGGCAGGGCGACACGGTGCTGGAAGACCGCCTCAATCACGCTTCGTTATTGGATGCGGGTCTGTTATCCGGGGCGCGTTTCAATCGCTATCTGCACAACGACGCGGTGAGTCTGGCCAAACGTCTGGAGAAAGCCACCGGCAATACGTTGGTGGTCACCGACGGTGTGTTCAGCATGGACGGCGACCTCGCGGATCTGCCGGCGCTGGCCCGTGAAGCCAAGGCCAAAGGCGCGTGGTTGATGGTCGATGACGCTCACGGTTTCGGGCCGCTGGGTGCGAATGGCGGCGGGATTGTCGAGCATTTCGGTTTGAGTCAGGAGGATGTGCCGGTACTGGTTGGCACCCTCGGCAAAGCGTTCGGCACAGCAGGCGCCTTCGTCGCGGGCAGTGAAGAGCTGATCGAAAGCCTGATCCAGTTCGCCCGTCCGTACATCTACACCACCAGCCAGCCACCGGCGCTGGCCTGCGCGACGCTGAAAAGTCTGGAGCTGCTGCGCACTGAACACTGGCGTCGTGAGCATCTGCAAACGTTGATTCGCCAGTTCCGCCAGGGCGCCGAGCAGATCGGCTTGGAACTGATGGACAGCTTCACGCCGATTCAGCCGATCATGATTGGCGATGCCGGGCGCGCGGTGCGCCTGTCGCAGATGTTGCGCGAGCGCGGATTGATGGTCACCGCAATTCGTCCGCCGACCGTGCCTGCCGGCAGCGCTCGCTTGCGCGTAACCCTGACCGCCGCGCACAGCGAGGCGCAGGTGCAGCTATTGTTAGAGGGACTGGCCGATTGCTTTGCCCAACTGTCGTCGGAGCCAAGCCATGCGTGATCGCCTGATTCTGCTGCCCGGTTGGGGTCTCGGTGTGTCGCCGATGGAGCCTCTGGCCGCAGCATTGCAAGGGCTCGACGAGCATCTGAACGTGGAAATCGAGCCGCTGCCGGAGCTGGATTCCAGCGACCTGCAAGACTGGCTCGATGAACTCGATGAACGTATTCCTCAAGACGTTTGGCTCGGTGGCTGGTCGCTGGGCGGCATGCTCGCGTCCGAACTGGCGGCGCGCCGTGGCGAGCGTTGCTGCGGTTTGCTGACGCTGGCGAGCAATCCTTCCTTCGTTGCCCATGAACAGTGGCCGAACGCGATGCCCGGCGAGACCTTCGATGCGTTTCTCGCCGGTTGCCAGGCCGATCCGCGCACAACTCTCAAACGGTTCTCGCTGCTCTGTGCTCAAGGCGCGCAAGATCCGCGCGGCTTGTCGCGATTACTGTTGGGCGGCGCGCCGAACACCGCGCCGGCGGCGCTGATGGCGGGCCTGGAATTGCTCGCGCAACTGGACACCCGCGAAGCACTGCAAGCATTTCGCGGTCCGCAATTTCATCTGTTCGCCGGACAGGACGCTCTGGTCCCGGCGGAAGCGGCGGGGGCGTTGTTCGCCCTGTTGCCGGATATCGAAATAGGTCTGATCGAACAGGCCTGTCATGCGTTTCTTCTGGAAGACCCCCACGGACTGGCGGGTGCTATCCAGGCTTTTCTACATGAGTGCGGTGATGACTGATTTGTCTCTTGTGCTGCCTGGCGGCTTGCCTGACAAACGCCAGGTCGCGGCCTCTTTTTCCCGCGCGGCGGCCAGTTACGACAGCGTCGCCGAGTTGCAACGTGATGTCGGTACACAGTTGATTGAGCGTTTGCCGCAGGAATTCGTGCCGGCGCGTTGGCTGGATCTGGGTTGTGGCACGGGTTATTTCACCCGCGCGTTGGCTTCGCGGTTTGCCGAGGGCCACGGTCTGGCGCTGGACATTGCCGAGGGCATGCTCAATCACGCGCGGCCATTGGGCGGCGCCGACCATTTCATTGCTGGCGATGCGGAGCGGCTGCCGTTGCAGGATTCAACCTGCGATCTGATTTTCTCCAGCCTCGCCGTGCAGTGGTGCGCGGACTTCGATGCGGTGCTCAGCGAAGCCTTTCGCGTGCTGAAACCGGGCGGGATTTTTGCGTTTGCTAGTCTTTGTGTAGGGACGCTGTTTGAGTTGCGCGACAGCTGGCGGCAGGTCGACGGGCTGGTGCACGTCAACCGCTTCCGCGAGTTCGCCCGCTATGAGCAGTTATGTGCCTCCAGCGGTTTACGGGCGTTGAGCCTGAAGCAACAACCGCACGTATTGCATTACCCGGATGTCCGCAGTCTGACCCATGAATTGAAAGCCTTGGGTGCACACAATTTGAATCCCGGAAGGCCGGGTGGTTTGACCGGGCGGGCGCGGATTCTCGGGCTGGTGGAAGCTTACGAGCAGTTCCGTGAGGCGTCGGGGTTGCCGGCGACTTATCAGGTGGTCTACGCCGTGTTGGAGAAACCCGTATGAGCGCAGCCTATTTCATCACCGGAACCGACACTGACGTCGGCAAGACCACCGTTGCCGCCGGGTTGCTGCATGCGGCACGTTCTGCGGGGCTGAGTACGGCGGCGGGCAAACCGGTGGCGTCAGGGTGTGAAGTGACGCCCAAGGGGCTGCGCAATTCCGATGCGTTGGCGCTGTTGGCCGAATGTTCGCTGCCGCTGACTTATCAACAGGTCAATCCCGTGGCGTTCGAGCCTGCGATTGCTCCGCACCTGGCAGCGCGCGAGGCCGGAGTAGCGTTGACCGTGCAATCGCTGCTGGCGCCGATGCGCGAGATTCTGGCGATGAATGCCGATTTCACTCTGATCGAAGGCGCGGGCGGCTGGCGGGTGCCGTTGGCTGATCAGGACAATCTATCGGATCTGGCGATTGCGCTGAAGCTGCCGGTGATTCTGGTGGTGGGCGTACGGCTGGGGTGCATCAGTCATGCGTTACTGACGGCCGAGGCGATTGCCCGTGATGGGCTGCAGTTGGCCGGGTGGGTGGCGAATATCATTGATCCGAAGACTTCGCGGCTGGAAGAAAACCTCGCGACGCTGGCCGAGCGGATTCCGGCGCCGTGTCTGGGGCGCGTGCCTAAACTCAAGACCTTGAGCGCGGAAGCGGTGGCGGATCATTTGCAATTGGATCTGCTCGACTAAGCTTTTCTCTATGGGCAGGCACTGTGCTATTAGTGTTTTTGACGGGTGTTTTTCTGGCGCCTCTGCTTCAATGGCGTCATTGATCCTTCCCAAGGATGAGAAATGTTATGGAAATCTCCGGTAACACAGCTTTTTATGCAGGTCTGAGCTCGATTCAGAACGGGCAGAACCGCGTCGATCAGGCTGCCAGCCAGATTGCCAACAATACTATCGAGCGCTCGGTGACCAGCCAGTCGTCCGAAGTGCAGGTTGACCGTCTACGCGGTGTGGATCGTGCCCAGCAATCGGATCTGGCCAGCAATATGGTCGAGATGTCCCAGGGCAAGATCCAGGCAGAGCTGGGCGTGAAGGTCGCCAAGGCGTCCGACGAAGTGCTCGGTACAATCATCGATACGTTTGCCTGATCTTTTTCCAATCTGCATTTTGAACGCCGCGCCTTGTCGCGGCGTTTTTCGTTGTAAGTCCTTCTCCCTCAACTAATCTTTTTTCAGCGCCCGTGGCTCGTTCAAGTCTATGGCGGTTTGCTGCGTCCGCTGTTTGAAAGATGCGGGGACGAACGGCAAAAGATCGATGCTTGACAAGATTTCGGCGTAAACGTATGTTTCAAACAACTGTTTGACCGTCACAACAAATCAACACGGTCGTTCATTCCCGGTTACATCAGCAGAGGTTTATCGCTATGCCTGACTACAAGGCCCCCTTGCGTGATATTCGCTTCGTTCGTGACGAACTGCTCGGCTACGAAGCGCACTATCAGAGCCTTCCGGCTTGCGCAGACGCAACTCCGGACATGGTTGACGCCATTCTCGAAGAAGGCGCCAAGTTTTGTGAGCAGGTACTGGCACCGCTGAACCGCGTGGGCGATCTCGAAGGTTGCACCTGGAGCGAGTCCGGCGTGAAAACCCCGACCGGCTTCAAAGAGGCTTACAAGCAATTCGTTGAAGGCGGCTGGCCAAGCCTGGCGCACGACGTTGAGCACGGCGGCCAAGGCCTGCCGGAGTCGCTGGGTCTGGCAGTGAGCGAAATGGTTGGCGAAGCCAACTGGTCGTGGGGCATGTACCCAGGCCTGTCGCACGGTGCGATGAACACCATCTCCGAGCACGGCACTCCAGAGCAGCAAGAAGCCTATCTGACCAAACTGGTCTCCGGCGAATGGACCGGCACCATGTGCTTGACCGAACCGCACTGCGGCACCGACCTGGGCATGCTGCGCACCAAGGCCGAACCTCAGGCCGACGGTTCCTACAAGGTTTCCGGCACCAAGATCTTCATCTCGGCCGGCGAACACGACATGGCCGACAACATCGTCCACATCGTGCTGGCCCGCCTGCCGGACGCACCGGCTGGCACCAAAGGCATCTCGCTGTTCATCGTTCCAAAGTTCATGCCGAATGCCGATGGCACCGTCGGTGCACGCAACGCTGTGACTTGCGGTTCGCTGGAACACAAGATGGGCATTCACGGCAACGCCACCTGCGTGATGAACTTCGACGGCGCTACTGGTTACCTGATCGGCCCGGCGAACAAAGGTCTGAACTGCATGTTCACCTTTATGAACACCGCTCGTCTGGGGACTGCACTGCAAGGTCTGGCCCATGCCGAAATCGGTTTCCAGGGTGGCCTGAAATACGCTCGCGACCGTCTGCAAATGCGCTCGCTGACTGGCCCGAAAGCGCCGGACAAAGCCGCTGACCCAATCATCGTGCATCCAGATGTACGCCGCATGCTGTTGACCATGAAGGCTTTCGCCGAAGGCAACCGCGCGATGGTGTACTTCACCGCCAAACAGGTCGACATCGTCAAATACGGCGTCGATGAAGAAGAGAAAAAGAAAGCCGACGCACTGCTGGCCTTCATGACTCCGATCGCTAAAGCGTTCATGACCGAAGTCGGTTTCGAATCCGCCAACCACGGCGTACAGATCTACGGCGGCCACGGCTTCATCGCCGAGTGGGGCATGGAGCAGAACGTTCGCGACAGCCGCATTTCGATGCTGTACGAAGGCACCACCGGTATCCAGGCACTCGACCTGCTCGGCCGTAAAGTGCTGATGACGCAAGGCGAGGCCCTGAAAGGCTTCACCAAGATCGTTCACAAGTTCTGCCAGAACAACGAAGGCAACGAAGCCGTTGCAGAGTTCGTTGCACCGCTGGCAGCCATCAACAAAGAGTGGGGCGAGTTGACCATGAAGGTCGGTATGGCCGCCATGAAAGATCGCGAAGAAGTTGGCGCGGCCTCCGTGGACTATCTGATGTACTCCGGTTATGCCTGCCTGGCTTACTTCTGGGCCGACATGGCGCGTCTGGCCGCTGAAAAGCTGGCAGAAGGCACGGGCGACGCAGCGTTCTACACCGCCAAGCTGCAAACCGCGCGCTTCTACTTCCAGCGCATCCTGCCGCGTACCCGTACGCACGTGGCGACCATGCTGTCGGGCGCCAACAACCTGATGGACATGAAAGAGGAAGACTTCGCACTGGGCTACTAAGCCTTAACGCGGTCTATTGAAAAACCGCTGCTCCCTTGGGGCAGCGGTTTTTTTATGCGCGGATTTCCTCCGGTCGTGGGTATTCCTGAAAGAAATTCCCGACGTGGCCATCAAGCATGATGGCCATGAAGGAGATTTCATCTCCAAGGGGGCAAAAAACCTTGGCCGAAGGCTCAGAAATCAGCGTTTCCGGCCGTTAAAGAGACTGCGTGTGATCTGGATCACATTGTGTGTGCTTAACTGGTCACATTGCAGGCACAATGCCATCTCTTTGATATGACGGGTCGGAGCTTTACCCTTGCCGCGTTCTTCCGCTGTACGTTTCAGCCATTTCCTACCATCACTGCTGTTGTTACTTGCGGGGTTGGCGGCTGCGTACGTCAAAGACCTCAGTGTGTTCTTCACTTCGCTGTTCAATGTGTTGCCGACCTTGGTGTTGCTGTTGGGTGGCGCTTATTGCGCGGTTTACCGACGTCAGCGCGAACTGTTTCTGATGCTCACGGTGTACATCGCCTACTTCCTGCTCGATACCCAGACCGATTATTACCGCGACAACGGCAAGGTCCGCGAAGACGCTGCCGTGGTGTTCCACCTCGTCTGTTTGCTGCTGCCGCTGCTGTTCGGCCTGTTCGCGGCGTGGCAGGAGCGCACGCATCTGTTTCAGGACATGGTTGCGCGCTTCGCCGTGTTGCTGGCCTTTGGCAGTGTCGCGTTGGGCCTTGAGCAAAGTTATCCCCAGGCACTGCTGATGTGGCTCTCGGAAATCCGCTGGCCGGCGCTGCACGGCGCGTGGATGAGCCTGATCCAGCTGTCCTACCCGGTGTTTATCTCGGCATTCCTGTTGCTCGCCTGGCAATACTGGCGCAATCCGCGCCCGCTGCACGCGGCGCAACTGGTCGGCCTGCTCGGCGTGTTCTGGATGTTGCCGAAAACCTTCATCCTGCCGTTCACCCTGAACATCATGTGCAGTCAGGTCATGTTGATGATTGCCGCTGCAGTTGCGCACGAGGCTTATCAAATGGCCTTCCGCGACGAACTCACCGGTCTGCCGGGTCGTCGCGCCCTCAACGAACGCATGCAGCGTCTCGGGCGCAATTACGTACTGGCGATGAGCGATGTCGATCACTTCAAGAAATTCAACGACACCCACGGCCACGATGTCGGTGACCAGGTGCTGCGTCTGGTCGCGAGCAAGCTGTCGAAAATCAGCGGTGGCGGTAGGGCGTATCGCTATGGTGGTGAGGAATTCGCCCTGGTGTTTGCAGGCAAAACCCTTGAAGAGTGCATGCCGCATCTTGAAGTGATCCGCGAGTCGATTGCTTCCTACAGCATTCAGCTGCGTAATCAGGAGAACCGCCCGCAGGATGACCAACAGGGTCGTCAGCGTCGTGCCGGCTCGGGTGCCTCCAGCGTATCGGTGACGGTGAGCATCGGCGTCGCTGAACGAGTGGAGCAGCGCAATCCGGAACAAGTGCTGAAATCTGCCGACGAAGCGCTTTACGCGGCTAAAGGCGCAGGACGTAACTGCGTGGTCGCATTCGGCCAGAACCGCCGCGGCGCGGTGCGCATGGACACGGCCGCAGGTTGAGTGATGACGGCGCATTCAGCGTCTGCACAATGATTGTGGGGCGTGGTGGCCGGCAGTAGGTTGGAGAAATCTGCTGACGGAGAAGCCACCATGCCTGAGTACAAAGCTCCCCTGCGCGACATGCGCTTTCTGATCGACCACGTCTTCGACTTCCACGCCAATTACGCCGCCCTCGGTGCGCACGACGCCAGCCCGGACATGATCAACGCGATCCTTGAAGAGGGCGCGAAGTTCTGCGAGAACATTCTGGCGCCGCTCAATCGCAGCGGTGACGAAGAGGGCTGCCATTTCGACAATGGCGTGGTGACAACGCCTACAGGCTTCAAGCAGGCTTTCGCACAATACGTCGAGGGCGGCTGGCACGGTCTGGCCGCAGACCCGACCTACGGCGGCCAGGGCCTGCCGAGTTCGCTGGGGCTGGTGATCAGCGAAATGGTCGGCTCCAGCAACACGTCCTGGGGCATGTACCCGGGGCTGACTCACGGCGCGATGTCAGCGATTCACGCCCATGGCAGCGCCGAGCAAAAAGAAACCTACCTGAACAAACTCACCGCCGGCCAGTGGACCGGCACCATGTGCCTGACCGAAGCCCATTGCGGCACCGACCTAGGCATCATCAAGACCCGCGCCGTGCCTCAAGCTGACGGCAGTTATGCAGTCACCGGCAGCAAGATTTTCATATCTGCCGGCGAGCACGACATGAGCGACAACATCATCCATCTGGTGTTGGCCAAACTGCCGGACGCACCGGCCGGGACTAAAGGGATTTCGCTGTTTATCGTGCCGAAGTTCTTGCCGGATGCGGCGGGCGAAGCAGGCGAGCGCAATGGCGTTTCCTGCGGTTCGATCGAACACAAGATGGGCATCAAGGCGTCAGCCACTTGCGTGCTTAACTTCGACGGCGCCAAGGGCTATCTGATTGGCGAGGCGAACAAAGGCCTGAACTGCATGTTCACCATGATGAACCACGCGCGCCTCGGCACCGGTATGCAGGGTTTGTGTCTGGGCGAGGCAAGTTTCCAGGGCGCGATCAAATACGCCAACGATCGGTTGCAGATGCGCTCGCTGACCGGCGCCAAAGCTCCGGACAAGGCCGCCGACCCGATCATCGTCCACCCGGATGTGCGGCGCATGTTGCTGACCATGAAGGCCTTCAACGAAGGCAACCGCGCGCTGACCTATTTCACCGCGCAGATGCTCGACGTCGCGCACCTGAGCAACGATGCCGAGGCGCGTCAGGAAGCCGAAGACCTGTTGGCGTTCCTCACGCCGATCTGCAAGGCGTTCATGACCGACACCGGGCTGGAAGTCACCAACCACGGCATGCAGGTGTTTGGTGGCCACGGCTTCATTCGCGAATGGGGCATGGAACAGTTGGTGCGCGATTGCCGGATTGCACCGATCTACGAAGGCACCAACGGCATTCAGGCGCTGGATCTGCTTGGGCGCAAGGTGTTGGGCAGTCAGGGCAAGTTGCTGCGTGGCTTCACCAAAATCGTCCACAAATTCTGTGTAGCCAACGCCGAGCATCCGCAACTGGGCAGTTTCCTTGCGCAACTCAATGAGTTGAACCAGCAGTGGGGCGACCTGACCATGAAGGTCGGCATGGCGGCGATGAAGAATCCGGATGAAGTGGGCGCGGCGTCGGTGGATTACCTGATGTACAGCGGGTACATCATTCTCGGTTATCTGTGGTTGCGCATGGCGTTGGTGGCGCAGGCGCAGCTGGAGGCGGGCGAGGGCGAGGCGGATTACCTGCGCGGGAAATTGGCGACGTGCGAGTTTTACTTCAAGCGTTTGTTGCCGCGTACGGCGGCGCATCGGATGGCGATCGAGGCGGGGAGTGATTGTTTGATGAAGCTGCCTGCTGAACTGTTTGCGCTTTAAGGAAGATCAAAAGATCGCAGCCTTCGGCAGCTCCTACATAGGATCGCGTTTTACCTGTAGGCGCTGGCGTAGGCTGTGATCTTTTTTGGTGACTAAAAATAACAAAGCAGTCACCGGTTGACCCTATGTGTCGCAAAAGTTGTTGAGGTACACTCCGGCTCAACGAAAACACCCTTCCACGAATCACCGTTTAGATCTTGCGAGGTTTGCCATGGCTGACTACAAAGCGCCGCTGCGCGATATGCGCTTCGTCCTCAATGAAGTGTTCGAGGTCGCCAAACTCTGGGCCGAACTGCCGGCGCTGGCCGAGACTGTCGACGCCGAAACCGTTGAAGCCATTCTCGAAGAGGCCGGCAAGGTCACCAGCAAAAGCATCGCGCCGCTGAGCCGTGCGGCTGACGAAGAAGGTTGCCATTGGGCCGACGGCGCCGTCACCACTCCGGCCGGTTTCCCACAGGCTTATCAGACTTATGCCGAAGGCGGTTGGGTCGGCGTGGGCGGTGATCCCGAGTTCGGCGGCATGGGCATGCCCAAAGCCGTGTCGGCGCAGGTCGAAGAAATGGTCAACTCTGCCAGCCTGTCCTTCGGTCTGTACCCGATGTTGACTGCCGGCGCCTGCCTGTCGATCAACGCCCACGCCAGCGAAGAGCTGAAAGCCGCGTACCTGCCGAACATGTACGCTGGCGTCTGGGCCGGCTCGATGTGCCTGACCGAGCCGCACGCCGGCACCGACCTGGGGATTATTCGCACCAAGGCCGAGCCTCAGGCCGACGGGTCGTACAAAGTCAGCGGCACTAAGATCTTCATCACCGGTGGCGAACACGACCTCACCGAAAACATCATTCACCTGGTGCTGGCCAAGCTGCCGGACGCCCCGGCGGGCCCGAAGGGCATCTCGCTGTTCCTGGTGCCGAAGTTCATGGTCAACGCCGACGGCAGCCTGGGCGCGCGCAACCCGGCGAACTGCGGTTCGATCGAACACAAAATGGGCATCCAGGCGTCCGCGACCTGTGTGATGAACTTCGATGAAGCCGTGGGCTATCTGGTCGGTGAGCCGAATAAAGGTCTGGCCGCGATGTTCACCATGATGAACTACGAGCGTTTGGGCGTGGGCATCCAAGGTCTGGCCACCGGCGAGCGCTCCTATCAGAACGCCGTCGAATACGCCCGCGACCGTCTGCAAAGCCGTTCGCCGACTGGCGCGCAGAACAAAGACAAAGTCGCTGACCCGATCATCGTCCACCCGGACGTGCGGCGCATGCTGCTGACCATGAAAGCCTCGAACGAGGGCGGCCGTGCGTTTTCCACCTACGTGGCAATGCAACTCGACACCGCCAAGTTCAGCGAAGACGCCACCACGCGCAAACGTGCGGAAGATCTGGTCGCGTTGCTGACGCCTGTGGCCAAGGCATTCCTCACCGACCTGGGTCTGGAAACCACCGTGCACGGCCAGCAGATTTTCGGCGGCCACGGCTACATCCGCGAGTGGGGTCAGGAGCAACTGGTACGTGACGTGCGCATCACCCAGATCTATGAAGGCACAAACGGCATTCAGGCACTGGACCTGGTCGGGCGCAAGATCGTCGGCAGCGGTGGCGCTTTCTACAAGCTGTTCGCTGACGAGATCCGCCATTTCACCGCGACGGCCAGCGCCGATCTGGGCGAATTCACCAAACCGCTGAACGATGCCGTCGACACCCTCGACGAGCTGACCTCGTGGCTGCTGGATCGGGCGAAAAACAACCCGAACGAAATCGGCGCGGCTTCGGTCGAATATTTGCAAGCATTCGGATACACAGCGTACGCCTACATGTGGGCATTGATGGCCAAAGCTTCGCTGGGCAAAGAAGCGCAAGACGATTTCTATGCCAGCAAACTGGGCACCGCGCGCTTCTACTTCGCCCGTTTGCTGCCGCGTATTCACTCGTTGAGTACGTCGGTGAAGGCCGGTAGCGAGTCGCTGTTCCTGCTGGATGCGGCGCAATTCTGATGCGATGACGTCATGTAAGCATTCTCTTACATGACGTGCTGCTGTTCTCCCATATGCGCGGATTGGATCCACGGCTAATCTACATTTCATGGACGTCGCGCAGGAAGCGCAAAGCAACAACACGGACACGTAGGATTCTGCCAGGGTGGCGGAGTGAAATGGATGTCAGGGAAACAGTCTGCAAAGCCCCGCTTCGGCGGGGTTTTCTTTTGCCTGTAGAAAAGTAGTCAGGCCAACGGATCCAGCGCTGGCTTTACTTCGCGCTCCATCACTTCTTCCAGCAATGTCTGCAACAGCGCCAAAGGTGCCTGCTGGCGCTGCACATCGCGACAGACCAGCCCAACCTTCAGCGGCACCCGTGGCTCGCTCAGCGGTTTCCACAGCAGATCCTGATCGTCGTATTCCTTCTGCGAACGGCCCGGCAGCACCGTTGCCAGTTTGGTGTGCGGCAGACTGTCGAGAATCCCCACCATATTATTCAACTCGGCCTGCACCTGCGGACGTCGCCCGAGGGCAGTGAGTTGCGCCTGCCAGATCTGGCGAATCTGAAACTCTTCGCCCAATAGCAACATCGGCAATTCAGCAGCCTGGCGCATCGAGACTTTCTTGAATTCGCGCAACGGATGATCCGCCGGGATCACCAGTGTCAGTTCATCTTCGTACAACATCACCCCATGCAGCCCCGGTTGGCGCGGCGGCAGATAACTGATGCCGATGTCCAGCGACCCGTTGAGCAGACGCCGCTCGATCTCAAGTCCGGTCAATTCATAAATCTGCACCACTAGATGCGGCTGCGCCTTGCGCACCCGCTCGAGCATTTGCGGCACCAGACTCGTGTGCACCGTTTGCAGCACGCCGATCGCCAGCGTGCGCAAGGCCTGGCCCTTGAAGTTGCCCAATGCTTCGCGCGCCCGTTGCAAGCCGTCGAGCAATGGCAAAGCGTGGTTGTACAGCGTGTGCGCGGCGAGGGTAGGCAGCAGGCGTTTGCTGCTGCGCTCGAACAGGGTGACGTCGAGGTTCTGTTCGAGCTGGCGGATCTGCTGCGACAGCGCCGGTTGCGAGATCGACAGGCGTTCAGCGGCACGGCCGACATGGCCTTCTTCGTAGACCGCGACGAAATAACGCAGTTGTTTGAAATCCATAAGTAACGCTTATCGAAAATGCTGATAAATCGAAATGGCCCGCAAGCCTGGGTGAGCCTAGTCTAACCGCATTCACAAGGCTTACAGGGCCAGAAAGCGCGATGAATAGCGTTCGCTTCGATAGTGTTTGCATAGGCAGTTCAAAAAACCTCGAAAGAGGCTTTTTCCAATGAATCTGTTCAGTTTGCGGCGCCAGATGCCGAGTCTTGATGACCTCGCCTTCGAGGCCGATCCCGCTGAAAGCAGCGAAAATCCTAGCGCTGAAAGGCTGATGCCCAGCGTCGAAAGGCCGCAACAGGTGTTCGTCCGGGGGCAGGGTTCATGGTTGTGGGACAGTAACGACCGCGCTTACCTCGATTTTTCCCAGGCCGGCGGTGCCAATAGCCTTGGCCACAGCCCTTCGGCATTGGTCAAAGCCATCAGCAGTCAGGCGCAAGCGCTGATCAATCCCGGTTTCAATCTGCATAATCGCGGCATGCTCAGCCTTGCCGAGCGTCTGTGCGCCGCCACTTTCAGCGATCAGGCCTACTTGCTCAACAGCGGCAGCGAAGCCTGTGAAGCAGCGATCAAACTCGCGCGCAAGTGGGGGCAGCTGCATCGCGGCGGCGCCTCGCGGATCATTGTCGCGAAGCAGGGTTGTCACGGTCGCAGTCTGGCGACAATTTCCGCCTCGGACAGCTGCAACCTGCACAACCGGTTTGCGCCGTTGCTGCCGGGTTTCGATCTGGTACCGTTCAACGACTTGCCGGCGTTGCACGCGGCGGTCGATGCGCAGACTGTAGCGATCATGCTGGAGCCGATCCAAAGTGATGCCGGCGTTGTTCCGGCAACCGGGCATTACCTTAAAGGTGTCGAACGACTGTGCCGCGAATTGGGCATTCTGCTGATTCTCGACGAAGTGCAAACTGGCTTAGGTCGCTGCGGCACCTTGCTCGCAGAACAATCCTACGGCGTGCGCGCCGATATCGTCGTGCTCGGCAAAGGGCTTGGCGGCGGTGTGCCGTTGGCGGCACTGCTGGCACGGGGCAATGCATGCTGTTTTGAGGCGGGCGAACTCGGTGGTACGCATCACGGCAATGCGCTGATGACAGCGGCCGGTTTAGTGGTACTCGACAGCGTGCACGACCGCAGCTTTCTCCAGCAGGTCAACGACAACGGCCAGCATCTGCGTGAAGGCCTTACCCGATTGGCGCACCGCTACGACCACGGCGAACTGCGCGGCCAAGGCCTTTTCTACGGGCTGACCCTGTCAGACGATTGCGCCGAAGCTGTGGTCCACGCCGCCCTCCACGAAGGCCTGCTGCTCAACGCCCCGCAAGCCAACTGCCTGCGCTTCACCCCGGCACTCACGGTCAGCAAAGCCAACATCGACGAAATGCTCCTGCGCCTGGGCCGCGCCTTCTCGCGAGTGCGCACCGCACAACTGCAATGCCGCAAGGGGATTGCAGTTTGAACTGAAGTTTCCTACCCGATTCCAAGAACCGTCTCGCGGTATAACGCACGCCCCACGCCTGACTCTTTTGGCGTGGGGCGTTTTTTTGTGAGGTGATGGCGATCAAATGGCAGTTGCACTGAACCCTGACGAACGGCGCAGGTCGATTAGCTTGTATGGCTCAAGTGAGCCAACCCCCATACAGGAGCTGCCCCATGGATTTCATTCGCATCATCATCGCTATTCTGTTGCCACCACTGGGCGTGTTTCTGCAGGTCGGGTTTGGCGGGGCGTTCTGGCTGAACATTCTGCTGACGTTGTGCGGGTATATTCCGGGGATCGTGCATGCGGTGTACATCATCGCCAAGCGCTGAGTCAGCGGCATAAACCTGTAGGAGCTGCGGCACGCTGCGATCTTTTGATTTTAATTCGAGGATCAGGATCAAAAGATCGCAGCGTGCCGCAGCTCCTACAGGGAGAGGGTTTCAGTCTGTAAATCCCATCACCCGTCGATAGAATTTCCACTCCTGTTCCAGCGCATGCGCCTGATTGGTGGCGCGGCGGAAGCCGTGGCGTTCGTCGGGGTAGTAATGGGCTTCGACCGGGATGCCGTTCTGCTCCAGGGCCGTGACCATGTCGCGAGTCTGTTGCGGGACAACCACTGCGTCCAGTTCGCCCTGAAAGAAAATCACCGGCACGCGGATGTCGTCGGCATGCAGTAATGGCGTGCGGGCGGCGTAGCGTTCGGCGTCTTGCTCGGGATCGCCGATCAGCCAGTCCAGATAATCACCCTCGAATTTGTGCGTTGCCCGAGCCAATGCAATCGGGTCGCTAACGCCGTACAAACTCGCTCCGGCGCGGAAGACGTGTTTGAACGCCAGCGCACATAACGTGGTGTAGCCGCCTGCGCTGCCACCTCGAATGAATGCCCGTTCCCCGTCGATCAAGCCCTGTTCGGCAAGATACGCAACGACGCCACAAGCATCCTCGACATCCACCTCACCCCAGCTCAGATGCAACGCCTGACGATACTCCCGGCCATAACCGCTGCTGCCGCGATAGTTGAGATCGGCGACGGCGAAGCCGCGTTGCGTCCAGTATTGAATGCGTGGGTCGAGCGTCGGGTAGCAGGCCGATGTCGGGCCACCGTGGATGAACACCACCAGCGGCGGTTTTGTCTCGCCGCTCATGGCTGGATAGAAGAAGCCGTGCGCTTCGCCCGAACCGCTTGGGTAGCGCAGGGTTTGCGGACGGCTGATGCGCTCAGCGGGCAGGGGCGCAACACCACCGGCCAGCACTTTCACTTCGCGGCTCGTTCGATCAATAGCGATGACCGCCGAAGGGCTGATCGGCGACGCGGCGATGCAGTAGATGTTCTGTGCATCCAGCGCCAAGTGGCGGAAGCGGCAGTAATCCCCCGTGTAATCTTCATCGCCAAGCGTAAGGCGCCCAAAACCACCTTCGCTCCAACTGGCGAGAACGCAATCCCCAACAGGAAACCAGGTGCAGCCGCCGAGTTGCCAAGGCGCCGGTGCATGATCGGCCTGAGCAGCGGGCAATGGTTTCAAGCCGTCGGAAGTCTCAACCCACGGCTGCCAGAAACCACCGCGATCAGTCAGGCAATACAACTGACCTTGAGCATCAAATCGTGGTTGTTGAATGGATTCTTCAATCTCACCGCCGGCAACGCATCGCGGCGAACTGAATGCGCCGTCGGTCCTGCGTTCAGCGACCATCAACCGAGTCGAGGTCCACGGCTGATGCGGGCGACTCCACTCGACCCAAGCCAAACGCTGGCCATCCGGGCTGAGGGTTGGCGCAGCATAAAAATCCACACCTTCAGCCAGCAAGTGTCGACTGCCGTCAGCCAGATCAATCGCTACCAGTCGATGCTGATCGTGCTGTTCTTCTACCGCCAGCACTTGACCGAAAGCGAAATGCAGATCGCCATAACGACACTCACCCGAGGTCAGCGCCTCAGGTTTTCCATCCATCCTCTGCCGATACAACTGCTGATCCGCCTCAGCAACGAAAACCACCCCATCCGGCGTCAGACAAAACGCGCCACCGCCATATTCGTACACGCGACTGCGCACACTGAAGCCATCCGGCGTCAGACATTTCGCCACGCCATCGCGCCAATGCCAGATCCGGCACGCGGCATCTTCCGGACGATATTCATTCCAGAACAGCCCATTAGCGCCGAGCTGCAGCTCGGCGAAGTCCATGCCGGCAGCGACGGCTTGCGAGGCGCTGAAAGGCTCAGCCCTTGGCGATGAGGCGTGAGTTTCGTTCATTGCGAAAGGCCAACTGTTCGATGGTTTGAGTGGCGGTCTCGGCTTCTTCGCGAGCCTTGAGAATCACGCCGTGATGTTCGGACTTGCTGCACACCGGGTCGGCATTGCTCGCATCGCCGGTGAGCATGAATGCCTGGCAGCGGCAGCCGCCGAAGTCTTTTTCTTTCTCGTCGCAGGAGCGGCACGGCTCGGGCATCCAGTCGTAACCGCGGAAGCGGTTGAAGCCAAACGAGTCGTACCAGATATGCTGCATGCTGTGATCGCGCACATTGGGAAATTGCACCGGCATCTGCCGGGCACCGTGGCAGGGCAGGGCGGTGCCGTCCGGCGTGACCGTCAGAAAGATGCTTCCCCAGCCGTTCATGCAGGCTTTCGGGCGTTCTTCGTAGTAGTCGGGGGTGACGAAAATCAGCTTGCACGGATGCCCTTCGGCTTCCAGTTTTGCGCGGTATTCGTTGGTGATGCGTTCGGCACGCGCCAGTTGTTCCTTGGTCGGCAACAGGCCGACACGATTGAGCTGCGCCCAACCGTAGAACTGGCAGGTGGCGAGTTCGACGAAGTCGGCTTCCAGCGCGATGCACAGCTCGATGATGCGGTCGATCTTGTCGATATTGTGCCGATGGGTGACGAAGTTCAGCACCATCGGATAGCCATGGGCCTTAACCGCGCGGGCCATTTCCAGCTTCTGCGCGAAGGCTTTTTTCGAGCCGGCGAGCAGGTTGTTCACTTGCTCGTCGCTGGCCTGAAAACTGATCTGGATGTGATCGAGGCCGGCCTTCTTGAAGTCGCTGATTTTCTGCTCGGTCAGACCGATGCCTGAGGTGATCAGGTTGGTGTAGAAACCCAACTGTCGCGCTTCATGGATCAGCTCGGCGAGATCCTGCCGCACCAGCGGTTCACCACCGGAAAAGCCCAGTTGCGCCGCGCCCATCTCCCGCGCTTCGCGAAAGACTTTGATCCACTGCTCGGTGCTCAGCTCTTTGCCCTGCTCGGCGAAATCCAGTGGATTGGAGCAGTACGGGCATTGCAGCGGGCAGCGGTAGGTCAGCTCGGCGAGCAGCCACAGCGGCAGGCCGACTTCAGGTTTGGGCGGCAGATCAGGCAAGTTCGATCCAGTGCTGCGCACGGGCAACCTCCATGAATTGCTCGATGTCGTCACCGAGCTCAGGCACGCCGGGGAACTGTTCATCGAGTTTGGCGATGATCGCCGCCACATCGCGCTCACCGTCGATCAAACCACCGATCAATGCGGCGCTGTCGTTGAGCTTGATCATGCCTTCCGGGTACAGCAGCACGTGGCCTTTTTGCGCCGGTTCGTACTGGAAGCGGTAGCCGGGACGCCAGGTCGGGACTTTGCTGCGGTCGAAACTCATAAGGTGATTCCTTTATGCCAGACGCGTTGTTCGGTCACGCTGTGATACGGCGGACGGTTCAGTTCGTAGGCCATGCTCATGGCATCGAGCATGCTCCAAAGAATGTCCAGTTTGAACTGGAGAATTTCCAGCATGCGCTCCTGACCTTCGCGCGTCTTGTAGTGCTCCAGCGTGATCGCCAGACCGTGCTCGACATCGCGCCGCGCCTGACCAAGGCGGGTGCGAAAGTATTCGTAGCCGGCCGGGTCGATCCACGGGTAATGCTGCGGCCAGCTGTCGAGGCGCGATTGGTGGATCTGCGGCGCGAACAGTTCGGTGAGCGAACTGCTGGCGGCTTCCTGCCAGCTGGCGCGGCGGGCGAAGTTGACGTAGGCGTCGACGGCGAAACGTACGCCGGGCAGTACCAGTTCCTGGGAACGCAGTTGATCCGGGTCGAGACCCACCGCTTGGCCGAGACGCAGCCAGGCTTCGATGCCGCCGTCTTCGCCGGGGGCGCCGTCGTGGTCGAGCAGGCGCTGGATCCACTCGCGACGGATTTCGCGGTCCGGGCAGTTGGCAAGGATCGCCGCGTCTTTCAGGGGGATGTTCACCTGATAGTAGAAGCGGTTGGCGACCCAGCCCTGAATCTGCTCGCGAGTGGCGCGGCCTTGGTACATCGCCACGTGGTACGGGTGGTGGATGTGGTAGTAGGCGCCTTTGGCGCGCAGGGCCGTTTCGAATTCGGCGGGGGACAGCGGGGTGTCGGTCATTGCGGTTCTCCGGGGAACAACCCTAGAAATATCTGGTGTCTGTGCCGGCCTTATCGCGAGCAGGCTCACTCCTACAGGTGATCGCATTCCAATGTAGGAGTGAGCCTGCTCGCGATAGACCGCGCAGCGGTCTCAAATGCTTACAGCACAATACTCATGCCATCGAACGCCACTTCAACATTACGCCGCGCCAGCTCGGCACGCTCCGGCGAATCTTCATCGAGAATCGGGTTGGTGTTGTTGATGTGGATAAGTACCTTGCGCTGCTCAGGCAACTGCTCCAGCACTTCGAGCATGCCGCCAGGCCCGTTTTGCGCCAGGTGGCCCATCTCGCGACCGGTGCGAGTGCCAACGCCACGGCGCTGCATCTCATCGTCATCCCACATCGTGCCGTCGACCAACAGGCAATCGCTGCCCGCCATGATCTCCAGCAACGGCGCGTCGACCTTGCCCAAACCCGGCGCATAGAACAATTTACCGCCAGTGTTCAGGTCTTCAACGATCAGACCGATGTTGTCGCCCGGATGCGGATCGAAGCGGTGCGGCGAGTACGGCGGCGCGGCGCTGCGCAATGGCAGCGGGGTGAAACGCAGGTTCGGGCATGCGGTCACGGTGAAGCTCTGGTCGAGTTCGATGCGGTTCCAGTCCAGCCCGCCATTCCAGTGGGTGAGCATCTTGAACAACGGGAAACCGGTGCTGAGGTCTTCGTGAACCATGTCCGTACACCAGACCTGATGCGGGCAGCCTTCGCGCAGGCTGAGCAGGCCGGTGGTGTGGTCGATCTGGCTGTCCATCAGGATGATCGCGCTGATGCCGGTGTCACGCAGGGCGCGTCCCGGTTGCATCGGGGCGAAGCTTTGCAGCTGCGCGCGGATATCCGGCGAGGCGTTGCACAACACCCAGTTCACGCCGTCATCGGAGATCGCGATGGACGATTGGGTGCGGGCCTTGGCATTCAGGCTGCCGTCGCGAAAGCCTGCGCAGTTGACGCAGTTGCAGTTCCACTGCGGAAAACCGCCGCCAGCGGCCGAACCCAGAATCTGGACGAACATGAACACTCCATCATTTCAACGCGGAAAATAAAACGCCCCGGCGAGCCGAGGCGTTGCACTGCAATTCTACGTAAGCAGAACTCAGCGGCTGGCGAAGTACATGGTGACTTCGAAGCCGATACGCAGGTCGGTGTAAGCAGGTTTTGTCCAGGACATGGGTGTCTCCTTCAGGGTGGGTGGGATAGCGCTGTCCATAGTTATAGTCCACGGCAGCGCATAGATGTTCCAAATAGTTAGGCTGCTATGTTACTCAAAATTTCCGGGTAAATGCCCATGAATCTTTGAGAAAGCTCCTTGCAGCCTCGGTAATGATCAATTTGTCGCTTGCCACGGGGTTTCGGGCGCTGGATCGCTGGCAAGGCAGAGCCAGCCGCCTTCGGCGTTGACTAAACGCTGAGCAGCGCTGAGTAATGTCTGGCTATCCAGTTGGCCGATGGCGGCGATCAATTGCTCAAGATAATCCGACGAGTGACCTGCAAGCCTGGCCTGCCAAAGCAGTTCGGCGGCGTCTTTGCTGGACAGGTTAGCGTCGTCGAATTGATCGGCGAGGCTCTTGCGCTGCTGTTCAAAACTCGCCTCATCCAATTGTTCGATTCGCATTGGAAGGGTTTCGAGGAATTGCTGAATGTGGCCTAGCAGTTCCCCTGGTGCGCTGCTTGGGGATTGCACGCCGAACAGCATGGCCGTTTGCCCGTGAATCTGGCGCAGTGCGCTGAATACTGCATAGCCCAATTGCAATTCGACCCGCAGGCGCTGGTAGAAAGGTGTCTGGCACAACTGCGCCAATAGTCGCCGCGCGGCTTCGTCGGTGATGTCGCGGCTGGGGGGCAGGCAGCACAGCAACAAGGCGTGTTCGCTGGAGACGGTATCGATATGTCGCCAGAGTTTTTGCGCGGGAATCGTCGTCGGCGCAGCCAACTGATTGTCAGGGATCCCGGGAATACGGCTCAAGGCCAGGCCCATGGCGGATTGCGTCTGCTGGTTAAGTCCCAGAGCTAGGCCGTCCCAGCGCGAAGTTGTCCACAGGTGTTTAGCGTCGTCGCCGGTTTCGGCTGATTGCAGAACATGTTCCGGCAGCGCTTTAAGCAGCTGGCGGATGGCGACAAGCGGCGTTTCCGGCTCGCTGCGCAGGGAATCCGCATCAACTTGCGTCAGACATTTCAGCGCGTGTTCGAGGACACTGGGCATCGGTTCTTGCAGGCCGGTGAGCTTCAGCAGCCATTGATTGCCAGAGACGCTGAAAGACAGACCGACACCGGCCTCCCGCGCGTCTTGCTGAGTTTGCTGCAGACTGCGCTGCAACCGCGATTGCAGATCAGCACCGGCTGCGGCTTCTACTTGCCAACGCAGATAGATCGCACCTTCATCGCCAGTGTCTGGCAGCGCCTGGCTGAATTGCATCGGCGAGCGCTCACGACGACCGCGTGAGCGATCCTGAGCGAACGTGCGCAGCCCCCGGTGGGCGCTGGTCTGGCCGCGAATCAGTCCGGCGTTGGCCAAGGGTTCGCTGGCTCGCAGAAAAGGATTGGCAGCAGGCAGGCTCCAGTGATCGCTGAAGTTATCCACAGTGCCGATTTCACCGAGGATGTGAACAAGGGCCTCAACGCCTGCCTCAGACAGGCCATTTTCCAACTGTTCACTGTCGAGTCGCGCCAACTGCAGCGCGCCGCTGACTTGCTGCTGGCGCTGAAGCAGAGTTGCGTATTCTTTGCGCAGTGGCGCCCAATCTTGTTGAGCAAAGAAACTCAGCCAATCCAGCACCTGCGCGCCAATGGCGTTTAACGATTCGGAAGCTGCGATGAACTCCAGATGCAGCAACGCCTGGCTGTCAAAGTGATAGACCGGCGCAGCTTTTAAACCATCAGCCAGATTCTGCTGCTGCAAATGCGCCAGTAACCCGCCGGGTTTGGTGCTGTTCATCCAATGGCAAAGAAACGCCAAAGCCTCGACAGACGACTCAGGCAAGGCATCGAACGCAAACATCAGGTTGCCGCGTCGCTCACCGAGCTGTTGATAACTTTTTACCGCCAGCGGTAGGGATGCCGCCTGCGCAACTTTATCCCCAACGGGCAAAACCGCCGCAAATTGTTCAGCCAGTGCTTTTAGTTCTGCGAGGCTCTGCGGTCCGACCAGGCTCAGGGTCATCTGCCCAGTCTGATAAAACTGCTGGTGGAAGTCCTTCAAGGCCTGTTGAAACGCGGGCTGTTCGACTTGCAGGCTGTCACGATTCCCTGCATGAAATCCGCGCAACGGATGCTCTGCCGGTAAACCTTCGTACACGGCAAACTGCTGCTGCGCCGCAGTATCCTGCGACCAAGCGACAAATTCTGCTTGCAGCACTTCGCGTTCGCGCAACTGATCGTCCAGATTCTTACGCGGCCTGGCGAGCATGTCTGACAGACGCTCCAGCCCAGCGCTGAACGATTGTGTCGGCAACTCAAAGAAAAAATCAGTGGTGCGTTCGCGGGTGCTGGCATTCACCTGGCCACCGTGACCTTGCACGTAAGCCATCAGCCCTTCATTCGCCGGGAAACGCTCGGTGCCGAGAAACAGCAAATGCTCAAGAAAATGCGCCAGTCCCGGCCACGCCAACGGCACGTCATGACTACCGGCAGCCACGCGCAGAGCGGCGGCGCTACGCTTCAGGCCGGGCGCATGACGCAGGGTCACGCGCAAGCCGTTGGCCAGGGTTTCAGTGTGAGGGCGGGGGTGAGTCGGCGCAGGCATGGGCACTTCCAGAACAGTGAAGTGCCAATGCTAGCGGATTAGCGCTGATTCAGCGCGGCGTAAAGCTCCGGACGGCGGTCGCTGAGATAGCGATTGGCAGCGCGCGAATCGATCATTAGCTGGCGATCCAGTTCTCCGATGATCAATGCTTCGTCGAGTCCGGCCTGAGCGGTGCGGCTGCCATCAGGCGCGGCGAGGCTGCTTTGCCCGCAATAATGGATGTCACCTTCGTGACCGCAGTAGTTGGCGTAGGCCACATAGCACTGGTTTTCGAAGGCGCGCGAACGCACGGTGACATCGGCGACGAAGTCGAACGGAATCATGTTCGCCGTCGGCACCAGAATCAGTTCGGCGCCGGCGAGTGCCAGACGGCGAGTGTTTTCCGGAAACTCCAGGTCGTAACAGATCAGGAAGCCGAGTTTCCAGCCGTTGAGTTCGACGATGGGGAAATGATCATCGCCGGGGCTGAACATCGAACGATCCAGATCGCCGAAAAGATGCGTCTTGCGATAATTGCACAGGCGCTCGCCGTGCGAATCGATCAACTGCACGGCGTTGTAGATCTGCCCGTCGGCAGTGCGCTCCGGATAGCCGTAAACAATCGCCAAACCTGCGGCTTTGGCGATTCGTCCGATCTGCTGCGCCCATTCACCGTTGTAGACCTCGGCCAATGTGCTGACCGCTTCGGCGCCGATGTTGTAACCAGTCATGAACATCTCCGGCAGCACCAGCAGGTCAGCGCCCTTGGCCTCCATCGCCAGTTGATGCAAGCGTTGCAGGTTGGTGGCGGGGTCCAGTGGCAGCGGTGGACATTGGTAAAGGGCTACACGCATCAGGGATTCCTCTTACTCGGGCAGGGCGATAGGGCCGATGTCTTTGAACACATCACCCGGGCCGGGGTTCGCTTTATGTGTCGAGCCACCGAAATGCTTCATGATCCCCCACACCGCGTTGAGCGACGTCTGCACTGCGCCTTCGACCCATGCTGGAGTCCACGAAACGTCGTCGCCGGCGATGAAAATCCCGCGCTGCTCGGCCGGCATCTCGTCCTGCATGAAGTGCGCGTACATGCGCTGGTTGTAGCGATAGTGGCCGGGCAGGGCACCTTTGAAGGCGCCAAGGAAGTACGGGTCGGCTTCCCACGACACGGTGATCGGATCGCCGATGATCCGTGCAGCGATGTCGACTTTCGGGTAGATCTTTTTCAACGCGTTCAGCGCCAGTTCGACGCGTTTTTCCACCGGATGCGGGAGCATCTTCAGCGCGTCACTCATCCACGAGTACGATAGGCAGATCACGCCCGGCTTGTCGTCGCCGTTGTCGAACAGATACGTGCCACGGGTCAGGCGATCGGTGAGGGTCATGCTCATCAGGTCGCGGCCGGTTTCCGGGTCTTTGTCCTTCCAGAATGGCCGGTCGACCATCACGAATGTTTTCGACGACTGCATGTAGCGCGTACGGTCCAGGGCCATCCACATCTTCTGCGAAAACAGGCTTTCGTCGCATTCGATCTGCGTGGTCAGCAGCCAGCTCTGGCAAGTGGTCAGCACGGCGGCGTATTCGCGGGTGTCGCCGTTGTTGTCGGTGACCGCGAAACGGCCATCTGGCGCGTGGGCGATTTTCTTCACGCCGGAGCGCGGCGCGCCACGGTGCAGGGATTTCAGGCTGGTGCCTTCGGGCCAGTGCACGCAGCGTTCCGGCACATGCCGCCAGATGCCCTGCGGCACTTGCTCGACGCCGCCGACCACGAGGTGTTGGTGATCGTCGCAGTTGGTCATCACCACGCGAAAGATTTCCAGCATCGAGTTGGGGAAGTCCGAGTCCCAACCGCCGGTGCCGAAACCAACCTGACCGAACACTTCGCGGTGATGGAACGACAGTTTGGCGAAGGCTTCCGAGGTGGCGACAAAGTCATAAAACGTGCGGTCATCCCACAGCGGCACCAGCGTGTTCCACAGCTCTTTCAGACGGGGTACATCGCGATCGCGAATAGCCTGCTGGATATCGGCGAATTGCGAACCGGCCTCCAGCGCATCCGCCCAGGCGTCAGCCACTTCCTGAAACAGTGCAGGCAGATCCGCCAGCTTCTGTGCGTAATGGGTTTTGCCTTCCAGGTCGATCACGGTGCTGCCGGAGGCTGGCGTCAACGGGTTCGGGAACGGTTTGGTTTCCAGACCGAGCTTGTCGACGTAGTGATAGAACGCGGTGGAGGACACCGGGAAGCGCATGCCACCGAGTTCAGCGACGATGCCGTCGGTGCCGTTGAAAGCCTGCGAGCGCAGACGGCCACCCAGTTTCGAGGCTTCGTAAACCACCGGTTTCAAGCCGAGTTTCATCAACTCGTATGCGGCTACCAACCCGGCGATTCCAGCGCCGACGATCGCCACTTCAGCGCCGTGATTGTGCTCAGGAATGCTGCCGAGACCGGCCGGGTGTTCGATCCAGTCGTCGAACGCGAACGGAAAGTCCGGGCCGAAAATGGTGACTGGCTTCTTACCGTCTGCAGGATGGCGATTGTTCTTGTTCATGGCTGACCTTGCTGGCGACCCGACGCGGATGCGCGTCTGAGTATAGGAAAAGATGCCAGCCATTCTAGGGAGCGTAGAACACGTTAATAAGACGCAAATTGTCGTCGTTTTGCCAGATTAACGATCAATATGACGATTTTAGACTGCACACCGACCAAAATGTGGGAGCGAGCCTGCTCGCGAAGAGGCACTGGAATTCACCGGAGAAGCCCGATCAAAATCTTAGACCGGCTGCCCTCGATCAATCTTGCTACTCAAAATGATCGACGTCGTGGTCTTCTCCACCCCGTCCACTCCGCCAATCTGATCCAGCAACTGATCCAGTTGCTCCGGCGAATCCGTACGCAACCAGGCGACATAGTCAAACTCCCCACTCACCGCACACAACTGCTGCACCTGCGCCATTGCACTCAACCGGCGTAGCACCTCTTTGCCAGAGCGTGGCTGTACCTTGATCCCGACATACGCTTGCAAGCCGCCGTCGACCACTCGCTGGCCGAGGCGTACGCCATAACCGGTGATCACTTTAGCCCTTTCCAGCCGCGCCAGACGCGACGTCACGGTGGTGCGCGCAATGCCCAATTGCCGGGCGAGCATGGCCACGCTCTCACGGGCATTGATCTGCAGGGCGGCGATCAACTGACGATCGATTTCATCGAGCACGGGCGGGCGGATGTCTGGCAAGGGCGGCTCCATTGGCGCGGATAGTTGGCCTGCGCATGTTACAGGCTCAGTCTGCGGACCGCTTGCAGGTGATGAAGCTGAACTCAGACCTGAAAAAAACGCGCAAAAGCGCGGTTTTTTTACGCGCGTACAGGCAGTCGAAAGTGGTGCGAGAGATTCAACAATTTGCGCTCTATCAACTGATAACTGAAGTAAGCCACCACAAGCACTGCAGTGTAGGACACCGCCCAGAACAATAGCGCATGCCAGACGCTGTTACCGTTAAGTCCCGTCATGACCCAGAGGCGCCCGCACACGCTGAGTGTCAGAACATGCGACAGGTATAGCGAGTAGGACATATCTCCGACCGATCTGAGCAGACCGGATGCCATCCATTTAGCTTTTGCTTCCAGCAGTGCAAACGCCAACAGTAAAAGCGTGTAACCGCCACCGATCGCAAATGCACGCTCCAGGGTTATCGATTGAATGACATCGGCGTCGCCGACTACGTCTGAAGCAAGTGCGTAGACGAGGCCGGCCAGTCCAGCCAGTACCATCAGGAGAATGCTGAAAAGGGGCGGTGAGGTAACCAGCGAAAGCCGCAGATATGCGATTCCGGCCAAGGCGCCGAAGATGAATTCAATGGAGAACTCATGGAACATCACTCGAAGATAGGGGTTGTCTGACGTATGGGTGAAGATCGAAACGCCGATGATCGTGATTAGCCAGAACGCAAATGCATGGGTCATCCACTTGGCCGGCAGTATAAGAATCAAGGCAAACACCAGATAAAACCAGACTTCGTGGATAAGCGACCAGGCAACCATTAATAGCGGTAACGCTGAATCCGGGAGCAGGAAAAATGATGACGTCATGTCGACAGTCCCATTTTGGGAGCCACCGACCAGTTCAGGTTTGATCTGAGCGACAAAGAAGAGGGCGAGAAAATAAACCCAGTAGGTCGGATAAATTCGCAGGAGTCGCCCTTTGAGAAAGCCAGCGACTTGGCCTTTAAGACCAAACTTGTTGCGAAAAGCCAGAACCATCACAAAACCACTGATGACAAAAAACAGATCCACGCCGGTTTGGCCAAAAACAAATAGCTCCGGTAACAGGCTTTCGCCTTGCACATATTTGGCATTGATGAAGAGTGAGTGAAACGCTACGACAAAAAGCGCCGCCAGTCCTCTGGCAGCTTGTAGCGAGGAGAGTTTGTACACGGTTATTTATCCCTAATCCGAAAGACATCCTGTGCTGGCATTCTGGAAGTTACACTTCACGGGCGCAAGTATGACAGCGTGGAGTGGGCTGGCTACTTTCAAACGCCAGAAACGCGAAAGCCGCGCATTTAGCACGGCTTTCGTATTTGGTGGGCCCACACGGACTTGAACCGTGGACCAAAGGATTATGAGTCCTCTGCTCTAACCAACTGAGCTATAGGCCCTCAGTAGGCCGCGGATTATAGCGACGGTTTCTCGGCTGTGCTATCCGAAAAATCCGATACGGTTACACGAAGAAACGTTGCCGCGAATTCTTCCGGCGGTAACGGCAGGCTGACGATGTAGCCCTGGATCTGTTCGCAGCCTTCGGCAGCGAGAAATTGTTGTTGGGCCTGGGTTTCCACGCCCTCGGCGATGACGGTGAATTGCATGCTCCGTCCCAGCGCGATGATGGCCCGGACAATGGCCGCGTCATGGGGGTCGTCGGGCAGTCCGCGGACGAATGACTGGTCGATCTTGAGGATGTCCAGCGGCAGGCGTTTGAGGTAACTGAGCGAAGAATAACCGGTACCAAAGTCGTCAATCGCTAGTTGTACACCGAGGTGTTTGAGCTGGTGCAGCACGGCCAGCGCCTCTTCGGCCTGACTCATGATGAAATTCTCGGTAATTTCCAGTTGCAGTAAATCCGGCTGCAGGCGGTTGTCGTTGAGCAGCTGTTCGATGCGCCCGAGCAGATTCGGTTGACGCAGTTGCGCGCCGGCGAGGTTCACCGAGAGTGGGCCGAGGCTGTCGTAGACCTGATTCCATTCGAACATCTGCCGGCACGCGGTCTCGAGCACCCAGTCACCAATCTGCAGAATCATGCCGTTCTCTTCGGCCAGCGGAATGAAGTGCTCTGGCGGCACGTCGCCGAAGGTTGGGTGACGCCAGCGGATCAGCGCTTCAGCACCGACCAGGCGGTGGTCGTCGAGGCTGATTTTCGGCTGGTAGTAGAGGAACAACTCATCCCGTTCAATGGCCCGGCGCAGTTCGTGCTCAAGTGCAATGCGCTCGCTGGCCTGGGCAGTGAGGTCGCGGGTGTAGCTCTCGACGCGGTTGCGGCCCTTGGCCTTGGAGCGGTACATCGCCGCGTCGGCGTTTTTCACCAGCGTGGCGACGTCGCAGCCGTCCCGAGGATAGAGACTTGTGCCAATGCTGGCGCTGATGAAGAACTCATGTTCGCCAGCCTGGAACGGCGCACCGAAACAATTGAGCAGTTTGGTGGCGATGTTGTCGGCATCACTGGCCTGTTGCAGGCCGGGCAGCAGAATGATGAATTCGTCACCGCCCAGACGCGCCACGGTATCGATGTCGCGCAGTTGCTCTTTCAGGCGCACGGCGATGCCCTTGAGCAGCAGGTCGCCAACCGGGTGACCGAGGCTGTCATTGATGTGTTTGAAGCGGTCGAGATCGAGAAACAGCACCGCGCCCTGACCGCCGTTTTCCTGCTGACTGTTCAACGCCATCAACAAACGGTTTTCGAACAGCGTGCGGTTCGGCAGGCCGGTAAGTGGGTCGTGGTGCGCCTGATAGTCGAGCTTGGCCTGTGCGTGCTTGAGGCTGGAGATATCGGCAAACACCGCGACAAAGTGGGTGATGAACTTGTCGCGGTTGCGCACAGCACTGATGGTCAGCCAGCTCGGGTACAACTCGCCGTTCTTGCGCCGGTTGGAGATCTCGCCCTGCCAGTGACCTTCGTCGGTCAACTGGTGCCACATTGCCGCGTAGAACGCGCTGTCATGCAGGCCGGAGGCGAGCAAGCGTGGTGTATGGCCGAGCGCTTCGCTTTCGCTGTAACCGGTAATCTCGGTAAAGGCTCGGTTGACCGCGCTGATGTGCTGTTGGGTGTCAGTGATCAATACGCCTTCAGCGGTGCTTTCGAACACGGTGGCGGCCTGTTGCAGTTTTTCCTGCATCAAATGGCGCTCGGTTATGTCCCGGGCGATGGTCAGCATGCAGTCTTCTTCGCCGATCGGCAGCGGACGACTGGAGACTTCGCAGAGGCGAATCTGCCCGTCACTGCGGCGGATATGGCAGGTGAAGTCACGGACGAAGCCGTCGCGATGCAACAGATCGAGCATCTGTTTGCGCTCGTTGAGGTTGACCCAGATCCCCAGATCCAGCGCTGAACGATCCACCGACATGGCGCTATTGAAACCGGTAATGCGACTGAAACCTTCGTTGACCTCCAGCAGCAAACCATCGCTCTGGCGCGACAACAACAAACCGTCCGGTGAGGCATGGAAGGCTTTGGCGAACTTCTCCTCGGAGGTTTGCAGTTGCTGTTGGGTTTCCTTGAGCTGGGTGATGTCACGCACAACGACCACCAGGGCTGGCGTGGTGTCCAGATCGAAGGGTTCGGCGGAGATCAGGCCGGTGAACAACTGGCCGTTGTTGCGGCGAAAGGGCATCTCCAGATTGCGAATACTGCCCGCCTGCAAACGCTGCAGCAGCCCCGGACCGACGCCGGGAATGCCCCAGATATTCAGGTCGGTCGCCGTTTGCCCCAGCACTTCTTCAGCTTTCAGTCCGATCTGTTCTTCAAACGCTTCGTTGACCTCGAGCAGGCAACCGTCGGACAGCCGTGCAATCACCAGAATGTCCGGGCACTGCTGGAAGACCGAGGCGAACTTTTGCTCCGAGAGCTGCAGTGCTTCTTCAGTGCGCTTGATTTCGCTGATGTCGATCATCAAACCGCGCATCACAGGCTCATGGCCATGTTCGATCAGGCTGACGATGTCGCGCACCCACAAGCAGCGACCGTCGGCGGTGATCACTCGATAGTCGACGATGTGATCACGGCCCTCGCTGAGGGCTTCTTTGCAGTAACTCTGCGTACGGGTCAGATCCGCCGGGTGAATGATGTTGTGCCAGAAGCCGGGGATCAACCAGTGCGATTGTGGATAGCCGAGCAAGTCTTCGGCGTGGGGCGAGACATAGCTGTAGGTGAAGTCGCTCATCCGCGCTTCCCAGGCGATGGCTGACAGGCTCTCGACCAGTCCGCGATAGTGATATTCGCTGCTGCGCAGCTCCTGTTCGAGGTCGATGCGTCGGGCGATTTCCGAGCTCAGGCGGCGGTTGATACGGATCACCACGGCGAGGATCGTCACCAGTAGCAACAGCCCCGGCAAACCGTAGATCAACAGATCCGACCAGAATGTCCGATGATCAAGGACGTTACCGACCCAGTGCTCCTGAATGCTGCTGATTTCATCAGGACTCATGTCCGCGAGCACTTTGTCGAGAATCCCCACCAGTACCTTGTTATCGCGGGGCACGGCCATTGCCAGTTGGTAGCGATACGGGGTTTCGCCACTGACGTACAGGCCGTCGAGCTTGAGCTGGCGCAGGCTCCAGACACTCGAAGCGAGGTCGCCGACCACAGCGTCCACTTCGTCGGTCGCCAGTGCCTGCAACGCCGAACTGACATTGGGCATGGCCACCAGATTCAGATCAGGGTGGTGGGTGCGCAGCAGTTCGTGGGGTGCATAGTTTTCCACCACGGCGATTTTCAAACCGTACAAGTCGTCGAGCTTGCGCGGTTGCGCGCCGCCGATGTGGGCAAGTATGACAATCGGGAAATCAAGATAAGGGCGGGTGAACGACAGGTAGGTCTGGCGCTCAGGGGTGGACATGATGCCGGGGAGAAGATCGATTTTGCCCGATTTGACCTGCTCCAGCACCACCGTCCAGCTCACTGGCTCAATGGGGGTCAACTTGATCGCCAGGCGTTGGCGAATCACATCGATATAGTCGGCCGCCAAGCCCTGATAGCGATTCTGGTCGTCGCGAAATTCAAAGGGCGGCCACGAAGCATCTACACCCAGGCGCAAGTCCGGGTGAGCCGCCAGCCAGCTACGTTCTTCATCAGTCAGAGTCAGCGCGTCAGCCGTTGCGGTCCAGATCATCAGTGACAGCAAAAAAAGCACGGACGCCAATCTGGGCATAACGCTCTCGTTATGGCTCGGGGATGATTGTTTCGAGTGTAGACGGGGTATGCGGGGGAGGGGTGTTGCGAAGGATTTAATCTGCCATATAAACAAAACCCCCGGCCTGGGCCGGGGGTTCTGGTATCACTCGTCGAGGAAGGAGCGCAGATGCTCGCTTCGCGTCGGGTGGCGCAGCTTGCGCAGCGCCTTGGCTTCGATCTGACGGATCCGCTCACGCGTTACGTCAAACTGTTTGCCCACTTCTTCGAGCGTGTGGTCGGTGTTCATGTCGATACCGAAACGCATGCGCAGTACTTTGGCTTCACGGGCAGTGAGGCCAGACAGCACTTCGCGAGTCGCTTCTTTCAGGCTCTCAACAGTGGCGACATCGATTGGCGACTGCATGGTCGAGTCTTCGATGAAGTCACCCAAGTGGGAGTCTTCGTCATCACCGATCGGGGTTTCCATGGAGATCGGCTCTTTAGCGATCTTCAATACCTTGCGGATCTTGTCCTCAGGCATTTCCATGCGTTCGCCCAGCTCTTCCGGGGTCGGTTCGCGACCCATTTCCTGCAACATCTGCCGGGAAATACGGTTGAGCTTGTTGATCGTCTCGATCATGTGCACCGGAATACGGATGGTGCGGGCCTGGTCGGCGATCGAGCGAGTGATCGCCTGACGGATCCACCAGGTGGCATAAGTCGAGAACTTGTAACCACGACGGTATTCGAACTTGTCCACCGCTTTCATCAGGCCGATGTTGCCTTCCTGGATCAGATCGAGGAATTGCAGGCCGCGGTTGGTGTACTTCTTGGCGATCGAGATAACCAGACGCAGGTTGGCTTCAACCATCTCTTTCTTCGCGCGGCGGGCCTTGGCCTCACCGATCGACATGCGACGGTTGATGTCCTTGATTTCTGCGATGGTCAGACCGGTCTCGGTTTCCAGCGCGATCAGTTTCTGCTGGCAACGAATGATATCCGGCTGCACGCGGCCAATGGCTTCGGCGTACTTGCTCTTGCCTTTGGCCAGGGCGTCGGACCAGCTTTCGTCGACTTCGTTGCTCGGGAACTGACGCAGGAAATCGGCGCGTGGCATACGTGCATCACGTACACACAGTTGCATGATCGCGCGCTCTTGCTGACGCAGACGATCCAGGGCACCGCGAACACGCTCGACCAGGCCTTCGAATTGCTTCGGTACCAGTTTGATCGGCATGAACAGCTCGGCCAGTGCCAGCAACTCGGCAATCGCTGCCTTGTTGTTGCGACCGTGCTTTTTCAGGGCCTTGCGGGTGATTTCCATCTGATCAGCCACGGCGCCAAAGCGCTGGGCAGCAATGACCGGATCCGGACCGCTTTCGGCTTCTTCTTCGTCATCGGAAGATTCGGCTTCATCGTCGTCGGTCTCGTCGTCGGCTTTCGCCACTTTCGCTTCGACAGGCGGCGGCACTTCGGCTGGCGGCGCAATGCCGTCGTCCGGGTCGATATAACCGCTCAGGACGTCGGACAGGCGACCACCTTCGGTGGTGACGCGGGTGTACTCGGAGAGAATGTGGTCAACCGTGCCAGGGAAGTGCGCGATTGCGCTCATCACTTCACGGATGCCCTCTTCGATACGCTTGGCGATTTCGATTTCGCCTTCACGAGTCAGAAGCTCGACCGTACCCATTTCACGCATGTACATGCGCACTGGGTCAGTGGTGCGACCGATATCGGTCTCCACCGCTGCCAACGCGGCTGCTGCTTCTTCCGCAGCGGCCTCGTCGGTATCGGCGTCGGCCAACATAAGGGCGTCCGCATCCGGAGCACTCTCGTGTACGGGGATCCCCATGTCGTTAATCATGCGGATGATGTCTTCCACCTGCTCAGGATCTGAAATATCCTCGGGCAGGTGGTCGTTGACCTCGGCGTAAGTCAGATACTTCTGCTCACGACCCAGTTTGATCAACTCAATAATACGAGACTGCTGTTGCGCTTTTCCGGACATAACACCCTATCCACTGAAGGTCTTGGCGGGCAAAAAACAAGCCGAGGATTATACCTGAGCTATGACCTCACGCGCCAGTTGAGGTCGGGTTTGATGCGGAAAATAGGTCGCGCATCTGGATTGCTATCTGCATTTTTTGTTCCGCGGTCATTGCTGGGTCGCTCGCCTTTTTGATGAGCTCGTCCAGAGTTTGTATGTTTTGGCCAGCGGATATCTTAGTAATGGTGTCTAAAAACTGTTGTTCAAGGTTATCCCCCTGAATTAACCATTCCTTTTCCGTGAGCTGCTTGAGTAGGCGGCCCTGATCAGTACCGTGCCATCTGGACATCAACTGAAATGAGTTTAGCTGAGGATTTTTCTGCAAGGACTCAATGAGGGCTACCAGTAGTTGCGCATACTTGTTTGCCTCATTAGCAAAATGGTCGGCGCTTTCAACCTTGGCAGCCATATCGGGGTGGTGGATAAGGGTGCGAATTGCGGTAAATATTGGAGGTTCGACCGCGATTTCGGTGCGGGGTGGTACATATGGGCCGCGCTCACCACGTTTGCCGTTCTTGTCCCAGGGTTTCTTGTCCCATTTCTTGCCGCCAGCGCCGGGTTTCTTTGGCGTCCACTCCTGCTGCGGCACATACATGTCTTGTGCCTGCGGCTGATGGTAGTCGCTGTAATCCGGCATCGCGTCGTAATCGATACCCGGATCGTAGGCGGGCGGTGCTTCCTGCGGCGCACTTTGTGCTAGCTGACTGACGGTCTCGCTGCTCAGGCCAGTAATTTCGGTCAGGCGCTGACGCATCAGAATGCGCAGGTTTGCCCCGGGTACTTTGTCGATCAGCGGTGCGGCAAGGGTGGCCATGTGCGCCTTGCCCTCAAGCGAGCGCGGGTCGGCTTCTTCGGTCAGTTGCTGGAAGAAATAATCCGCCAACGGCTGAGCGTGCTGATTGATCCGGGCCTTGAATGCGTCAGTGCCTTCGGCACGAACCAAGGTGTCCGGGTCTTCGCCTTCGGGTAGAAACAGAAAGCGTGCACGACGCCCGTCCTGCAGGCTTGAAAGCGTTGCTTCCAGTGCGCGCCATGCGGCGTTGCGGCCGGCCTGGTCGCCGTCGAAGCAAAACAGCACGTTCGGCACTACGCGGAACAGACGCTTCAAATGTTCTTCGCTGGTCGCGGTGCCGAGCGTCGCGACGGCATTCTTCAGCCCTTGCTGAGCGAGGGCGATGACGTCCATATAGCCTTCGACGACGATGATTTCGTCGAGGTTACGGTTGTTCTTGCGTGCTTCATAAAGGCCGTAGAGTTCCTGACCTTTATGGAATACCGGGGTTTCCGGTGAGTTCAGGTACTTGGGCTTGTCGTCGCCGAGTACGCGGCCGCCGAAGGCGATGATGCGCCCACGGGTGTCGCGGATCGGGAACATCACGCGATCGCGGAAGCGGTCATAGCGTTTGCCGGTTTCGGCGTTCTCGATCAGCAGGCCGGCGTCGATCATGGCTTTCTGTTGAAGCGTGTCGCTGCTCAAATGTTTGAACAGGTTGTCCCAGCCGGGCGGCGCGAAGCCGAGCCCGAAATCCCGGGCGATCTCGCCAGTCAGGCCGCGGCCCTTGAGGTAATCCACCGCAGCTTTGCGCGATGGATGGCTCTTGAGGGCTTGCCGGTAAAAATCGGCGGCAGCGGTGAGTAGCGGATACAGCGGCGAATCGGTTGGCTGGCGCGGTTTGTGCGGGCGGCCGCTTTCTTCGCGAGGGATTTCCATGCCGGCGGCTTTCGCCAGATCTTCGACGGCCTGGGGGAAATCCAGGTTGTCGTGATCCATGAGAAAGCCGAGGGCATTGCCGCCGGCGCCGCAGCCGAAGCAGTAATAGAACTGCTTATCGGGGCTGACGCTGAAAGACGGGGTTTTCTCTTTGTGAAACGGGCAACAAGCGGTGTAGTTCTTGCCGGCCTTCTTCAATTGCACGCGCGAACTGACCACATCGACGATGTCGGTGCGGTTCAGCAGGTCGTCAATGAAGCTCTGGGGAATCAGCCCGGCCATGGCGTACTCGTCGTCTGCGCTGTAATAAGTCCGATGCGTAAGGCTGCCGGACGCGGGTCATTGTTTGAAGCGCGCAAAATATGCGGCTCGACCGGTGTCGTCTGCGTAATCGCTGTCGGGAAGTGTATCTGCCGAAAATCCCCTGACGTTAGTACTCATCAGTCTTCGACTATTTGAAAGTGTTGCGCTGAATCCGCTGACGGCCGGTTAGGGGCCTCGGATAGCTCAATAAAGCGGGCACGCATGCAGGTGCCTTGGGCTGATCGTCGTAAGAGGAATCAGTGGGTGTGCTCGTCAGTAGCCTTGAAAGGCTCGTCAGAAAAGACGTGCACCGCTGGCAAAAGAGCCAGGTCTGACGTGTGAAGCAGATTCGTCTAGGTCGCGTGTGCGGCTTCGACGTTGAAGCATCAAGCGTTTTACGCAAATGCCATTAGCCCGGCTGAGAGCCGGGCTTAGGCAAAGAAGCTTGCAACGAACGTCTGTGTATTAGTACAGACGAACGGCGCGGCGCTGTTCGCGCTGAACTTTCTTGGCGTGACGCTTAACAGCGGCTGCTGCTTTGCGCTTACGCTCAGAAGTTGGCTTCTCGTAAAATTCGCGGCTACGAACTTCAGCCAGTACACCGGCTTTTTCGCAGGAGCGCTTGAAACGACGCAGAGCTACGTCGAAGGGTTCGTTCTCTTTAACTTTGACGGCTGGCATCCAGAGCTACCTTCATTCATTACCGGGGTCAACATCCTCGCGGCAAAAGAGCACTTGAAGACGTCGGTTTTTAAGGGTTGCGGATGTTAACCCCTCATCGCTCGGAATGCAAAGCCTCTGATCGAAAACCGCTGGTCGGGGCATCACGCGGGGACTATTATGCGCGCCTTCGAATTCAGCCTAAACAAGGCGCAAACCCATGCTAGTACTGGGATTAGAAACCTCCTGCGACGAAACCGGCGTCGCATTATACGACAGTGAGCGTGGCCTGTTGGCTGACGCGCTGTTCAGCCAGATCGACCTGCACCGCGCCTATGGCGGCGTGGTGCCGGAACTGGCCTCGCGTGACCACGTCAAGCGCATGCTGCCCTTGATTCGTCAGGTGTTGGCCGAGGCGGACTGCGTGCCGACCGAGATCGATGCGATCGCCTATACCGCGGGTCCTGGGCTTGTTGGCGCGCTGCTGGTCGGTGCTTCCTGTGCTCAGGCGCTGGCCTTTGCCTGGGGCATTCCGGCGCTCGGTGTGCACCATATGGAAGGGCATTTGCTGGCGCCGATGCTGGAGCCGAAACCGCCAGAATTCCCGTTCGTCGCTTTGTTGGTTTCCGGCGGTCATACGCAGCTGGTTCAGGTCGATGGCATCGGTCAATACAGTCTGCTTGGCGAAACGCTCGACGATGCCGCCGGCGAAGCGTTCGACAAAACCGCGAAAATGATGGGCCTCAATTATCCGGGTGGCCCGGAAATCGCCAAACTGGCCGAGAAGGGGGGCGCAGGACGTTTTACCTTCCCGCGTCCGATGTGTGATCGTCCGGGTCTGCAATTCAGCTTCAGTGGTCTGAAAACCTCTGCTCTCAACGCCTGGCAGCAGTGCGTCAGCGCCGGGGACGACAACGAGCAAGCCCGTTGCGACATCGCGCTGGCGTTCCAGCAGGCCGTGGTGGAGACTTTGACCATCAAGTGCAAACGGGCCCTTAAGCAGGCCGGCATGAAGCGTCTGGTGATCGCTGGTGGCGTCAGCGCCAACAAGGCCCTGCGCGTTTCGCTGGAAAAGATGCTCGGCGACATGAAAGGTGATGTGTTCTACGCCCGTCCCGAGTTCTGCACCGACAATGGCGCGATGATCGCGTTTGCCGGTTGCCAGCGCTTGCAGGCCGGTCAGCAGGAAAGTCTGGCAATCAGCGTGCAGGCGCGCTGGCCGATGGAGCAGTTGTCGGCGCTGTGATGAGTGGCGCTCATGGACGGTATTCAGAAATGCCGTTCGCGCCCGGCAAACAGGTCGCGTAGATTGCCGCGGTGGCGCCAGACGATCAGCAGTGTCAGCGCGCTCATCGGCAACAGCGCCTCCGGTTCCTGCCAGGCCAGCAACGGTAGGGTCAGTGGCGTGGCGATCAGCGCTGCAAGCGAGCTGGTGCGGGTCAGGTAAAACGTCAGCAACCAAGCGCATACTGCCAGCAGCGCGGCGGGCGGATACAGGCCCAGCAGCATGCCGGCAGCGGTGGCGACACCCTTGCCGCCACGAAAGCGAAAGTACAGCGGGAACAGGTGACCGATCACGGCGCACACGCCGATCCACGCCTGATCCTGCAGCGAAAGGCCGACAGCCGAGGCGATCAGCACCGGCACCAGGCCTTTGCACAGGTCACCCAGCAGGGTCAGGATCGCCAGTTTGCGACCGGCCAGGCGCAGCATGTTGGTGGCGCCGGCATTGCCCGAGCCACTCATTCGCGGGTCCGGATTTCCGGTCAGGCGGCTGAGCAAAATGGCGAAGGACAGCGAGCCGAGCAGGTAGGCGAAAGTCGCCAGTAACCAAAACATGCTAACTATTCCGGGCGAGGACGCCCTGATTCTAACGGCGCATTGCGCCCTTGTCGTGCAGTGGAGAGAAGTGCTTGGACAGAGTGTTTATCGAGGGCCTGGAAGTCGACACCGTGATCGGTGCCTACGACTGGGAGCGCGGCATCCGACAGTGCCTGCGACTTGATCTGAGCTTCGCCTGGGACAATCGCCCGGCCGCCGCCGGTGACGACCTGACCCTGGCGCTCGACTATGCCAGCGTGTCCACGCGCATTCAGGCTTTTGCCGAACAGGCTCAGTTCCAACTGGTCGAGACATTCGCCGAGCGTCTGGTCGAAGTACTGATGAGCGAATTCGACATCACCTGGGTGCGGCTGAAGCTGACCAAGCCTGGTGCGGTGCCAGCGGCTAAGGGCGGCGTGGGTGTGGAGATCGAGCGCGGATGTCGCTGACTCAGGTGTACCTCGGGCTCGGTAGCAATATCGAGCGCGAAATCCATTTGTGCGCTGGTCTCGACGCTTTGGCGACGTTTCTGGTGGATATCCGCTGTTCCGCGGTGTTCGAGAGCCAGCCAGTGGGGATCAAGAGCGGGCCGTTCTTCAATTTTGTGGTGTCGGCGTATACCGACCTGCCGTTGATGGAACTGGATCGCCGCTTGAAATTCATTGAGGCGGATAACGGCCGCTACGCGCCTGATCGCAAAGGCTTGCCGCTGGATATCGACGTGCTGCTGTATGGCGAACTGGCGGGGAATTTCGACGGGTTGGTTTTGCCGCGTGCCGAGATTCTGAAAAATGCCTTTGTGTTGTGGCCGTTGTCGCTGATTGCGCCGGATCGCATGCATCCGGGTGTGGGAAAAAGCTTCGCGACGTTGTGGGCTGAGGCGCAGATTGATCAGGTGCTGGCGCCGGTTGCGTTCGAGTGGCGCGGGCAGCGGCTCACGCCTTCAGATTTGCTTTAGATCGACTGACGTCTTCGCGAGCAGGCTCGCTCCCACAGGGAAATGCATTCCAAAATGTGGGAGCGAGCCTGCTCGCGAAGCTTTTCAAGCGGACGCCGCGTCTTTGTAGGCTTTCAGCGCCTTCAGTCGCTCACGCTTCAGCGCTTCGCCTAGCTCCGGGCCTTTGAATCCCTTCTCTAGCAATGGCTGCACCGCGACTTCCCGTGCTGCCTTCGCCGCACCACGTAAATAATCGGCCTGTGGATAACTTCTCTGCTCGAGCCCTTTGCGTCCGCGAGCATCCATTTCGCATGCCGCAATAAACTCTTCAAAGCGCTGTGGTCGGCGATACACATCAAAACTTTGCAGTAACTCCAGTAGTGTCGAGGCTTTCAGCTCCAGCGCCCGATGACCGTGGGTGTGGAACTGGCCTACCAGCAAAGCCAATTCCTGGCAGTCCTTCGGAGCCTTGAAACGTTCATTGACCGCTTTGATCAGCTTCAGCCCTTTGTGCTCATGGGCGATGTGTCGTGGCCACTCTTCTTCCGGGGTCAGGCCTTTGCCGAGGTCGTGCAGCAGACACGCCCAGCGCACGGTCAGCGGTTGTTTGTGCAGCGCCGACTGCTCCAGCACGCTGAGCGTGTGCAGGCCGGTGTCGATTTCCGGATGATGCGCTTCCGGTTGCGGCACTCCAAAAAGCGCGTCGACTTCTGGCATCAGCACTTTCAGCGCGCCGCAGTCGCGCAACACCTGAACGAACACCTGCGGTTGATCTTCCATCAGTGCGCGGGAAATTTCTTTCCAACTGCGCTCAGCGGTCAGTGCCTCCAGTTCACCGGATTCGCTGAGTTGACGCATCAGCTCTAGCGTCTCCGGCGCAACGCTAAAACCGAGCCCGGCATAACGCGCCGCGAAGCGGGCTACACGCAGGACACGCAGGGGATCTTCGGCGAACGCCGGGGATACGTGACGCAGGATTCTCGCTTCAAGATCGCGCTGACCCTGGTATGGATCAGTCAGATTCTGCTGATTGTCCTCGGCCATGGCGTTGATGGTCAGGTCGCGGCGGATCAGGTCTTCTTCAAGTGTCACCTCGGGGCTGGCGTGAAAAGTGAAGCCGCCATAACCGCGCCCGCTTTTGCGCTCGGTGCGGGCGAGGGCGTATTCCTCGCCGCTTTTTGGATGAAGAAAAACCGGGAAATCCGCACCGACCGGGCGATAACCCTGGGCGAGCATTTCTTCGGTGGTGGCACCGACCACCACCCAATCGATGTCCGTGACCGGTTTGCCCAGCAAGCGATCACGTACGGCACCGCCAACCTTGAAAATCTGCATAAAAAACCTCCGTTAGCCCGACAGGATAACCCTTGCGTCGAACTTTCGGAGGCTGGAAGCGGATCAAAGATGAATCACGGCGAGGTCGAGTCGACCGTAATCCCCTTCGCTGTGTTCGCTGCGTGGCGGAACGTGATGGGTTTTCATGATCTGGTCGCCTTGCAGGGTTTCCAGATGGATATCGAAGCCCCACAGGCGATGCAGATGTTTAAGCACTTCGTCAGTGGAGTCTCCCAGCGGTTTGCGATCGTGCTGCTGGTGACGCAAGGTCAGCGAGCGATCGCCGCGCCGATCGATGCTGTAGATCTGCACATTCGGCTCACGATTGCCGAGGTTGTACTGCGCAGCGAGGGTTTCGCGAATGATCCGGTAACCGGGTTCGTCATGAATTGCAGGCACCAACAAGTCGTCCTTCTGATCGTCATCCATGATGCTGAATAGCTTCAGATCACGGATCACTTTCGGTGACAGGTATTGCAGGATGAAACTCTCATCCTTGAAGCTGCTCATGGCGAACTTGATGGTCGATAGCCAGTCCGTACCGGCAATTTCCGGGAACCAGTGACGATCTTCTTCGGTAGGTTCTTCACACATGCGCCGAATGTCGCGGTACATGGCGAAGCCCAGTGCATAAGGATTGATGCCACTGTAGTAAGGGCTATCGAAACCTGGCTGGAACACCACACTGGTGTGCGACGTCAGGAACTCCATCATGAAGCCGTCGGTGACCAGCCCCTCGTCGTACAGGTCGTTCATCAGCGTGTAGTGCCAGAACGTCGCCCAGCCTTCGTTCATCACCTGGGTCTGGCGTTGTGGATAAAAATACTGGGCGATCTTGCGCACGATACGCACGATTTCGCGCTGCCACGGCTCCAACAGCGGCGCATGTTTCTCGATGAAGTAGAGGATGTTTTCCTGCGGCTCGGCCGGGAAGCGCGCGTTGTCCCTGTCGCTGTATTTGTCCGCGCCTTTAGGAATGGTGCGCCACAGATCGTTGATCTGCTTCTGCAGGTGCTCTTCGCGATCTTTCTGCCGGCGCCGCTCCTCTTCGGCAGAAATCGGATACGGACGCTTGTAACGATCGACGCCGTAGTTCATCAGCGCATGGCAGGAGTCGAGCAGGTCTTCCACCGCGTCGATGCCGTGGCGCTCCTCGCACTGCATGATGTACTGCTTGGCGAACACCAGGTAATCGATGATCGAGCTGGCATCGGTCCAGGTGCGGAACAGGTAGTTGCCCTTGAAGAAACTGTTGTGGCCATAGCATGCGTGCGCCACGACCAGCGCCTGCATGCAGATGGTGTTCTCCTCCATCAGATAGGCAATGCACGGATCGGAGTTGATCACGATTTCGTAGGCCAGGCCCATCTGCCCACGGCTGTAGGATTTTTCGGTGCTGAGGAAGTGTTTGCCGTAGGACCAGTGGTGATAACCCAGTGGCATGCCCACCGAGGCGTACGCATCCATCATTTGCTCGGCGGTGATCACTTCGATCTGGTTGGGATAGGTATCCAGGGCATAGCGGGCCGCGATCCGGGCGATTTCGCGGTCGTAGGTCTGGATCAGCTCGAACGTCCATTCGGAGCCGGTGGAAATGGGTTGGCGCTTCTGCTCTTTGGCGGTCATGTCACTAACCTGCGCTGGAAGAGTTCACGGAAGACCGGATAGATATCCCCGGCCGAGACCAGTTGCTGCTGGGCAAAAGTGTCAGAAAAGGCTTCGGCGATACGTTCGTACTCGTACCACAAGGCCTGATGTTCGCGCGGGGTGATCTCCACGTAAGTGTAGTACTGCACAAAAGGCATGATCTGGTTGATCAGGATGTCACGGCAGATCGGCGAGTCATCGTTCCAGTTGTCGCCGTCGGAAGCCTGGGCCGCGTAGATGTTCCACTCGTTGCTTGGATAACGCTCGGCCATGATCTCCTGCATCAGTTTCAAGGCGCTGGAGACGATGGTGCCGCCGGTTTCCCGCGAATAGAAAAACTCCTCTTCGTCGACTTCCCGAGCGCTGGTGTGGTGGCGGATGAATACCACGTCAATCTTGTCGTAGTTTCGTTTCAGGAACAGATACAACAGGATGAAAAAGCGTTTGGCGATGTCCTTGGTCGCCTGGGTCATGGAGCCGGAGACGTCCATCAGGCAGAACATCACGGCTTTCGAACTGGGGTTGGGCTGTTTGATCAGCAGGTTGTATTTCAAGTCGAAGGTGTCGAGGAACGGCACACGATGGATGCGCGCGCTGAGTTTTTCGATTTCGGCCTCGAGTTCCTGAATATCGCCAAAGTTGTCCGGCTCTTCACGTTTCAGACGCTCAAGTTCTTCTTTGGCTTCGCGCAGTTTCGCCCGACTGCTGCCAGACAGGGCAATACGCCGTGCATGCGCCGAACGCAACGTGCGGATGATGTTGATGCGTGATGGGTTGCCTTCGTTGCTGATCCCGGCCCGCACGGTTTTGAAGGTGTCGGTACCGCTGAGGTTGCGCTTGACCAGATTCGGCAGCTCGAGGTCTTCGAACATGAACTCGAGGAATTCTTCCTGGGTGATCTGGAAGACAAACTCGTCCATGCCCTCGCCGGAATTACCGGCCTTGCCCGGACCGCGTCCGCCGCCACCGCCGGGTGGCCGAGCAATGTGTTCGCCGGCAGTGAATTCCTTGTTGCCGGGGTGAACCACGGTCTGCTTGCCGCCGCGGCCGTGATGAAGCACCGGTTCGTCGATGTCGCGACCGGGAATGCTGATCTGTTCGCCGTGCTCCATATCGGTAATGGAGCGCCGGCTGACCGCCTCTTCGACGGCCTTCTTGATGTGGTCACGGTAACGCCGCAGAAAACGCTGGCGGTTCACCGTGCTCTTGTTCTTGCCATTCAGACGTCGGTCGATCACATAACTCATAGGAAGCCCTCCGGGCAGCTTCAAGTTGTGAGCTCCAAGCCGCAAGTAAAAGCAGGTTCCCGGGGATCACTGGGTTACGCGCTTTGTTCTTGCAGCTTGTAGCTAGAAGCTTGCAGCTGCTTCACTGCGACTTCCGTACCCGCAGGTACCATTCGGAAAGAAGCCGTACCTGTTTGTCGGTGTAGCCGCGTTCGACCATTCGAGTGACGAAGTCGTTGTGCTTTTGCTGATCCTCCTTGCTGGCCTTGGCGTTGAAGCTGATGACTGGCAGCAGATCTTCGGTGTTCGAGAACATTTTCTTCTCGATGACCACGCGCAGCTTTTCGTAGCTGAGCCAAGTCGGGTTTTTGCCGTTATTGTTGGCCCGGGCGCGCAGGACGAAGTTGACGATCTCGTTGCGGAAATCCTTCGGATTGCTGATGCCGGCCGGTTTCTCGATTTTTTCCAGTTCTTCGTTCAGCGCCACGCGGTTGAGGATCTCGCCGGTTTCCGGATCGCGGTACTCCTGATCCTGAATCCAGAAGTCTGCGTACAGCACGTAACGGTCGAAAATGTTCTGGCCATACTCGCTGTAAGACTCGAGGTACGCGGTCTGAATTTCCTTGCCGATGAATTCGATATAACGCGGCGCCAGGTATTCCTTCAGGTAGCGCAGGTAGCGCTCGCGGGTTTCAGCCTGGAACTGTTCCTGTTCGATCTGCTGTTCCAGCACATAAAGCAGGTGCACCGGGTTGGCGGCGATTTCATGCGGGTCGAAGTTGAAGACCTTGGACAGGATCTTGAACGCAAAGCGGGTCGACAGACCGTTCATGCCTTCGTCAACACCTGCCGAGTCGCGATATTCCTGAATCGACTTGGCCTTCGGATCGGTGTCCTTGAGGTTTTCGCCGTCGTAGACGCGCATTTTCGAATAGATATTGGAGTTTTCCGGCTCCTTGAGGCGCGATAACACAGTGAACTGCGCCAGCATCTTCAAGGTGTCCGGGGCGCAATGCGCCTTGGCCAGGGAACTGTTGAACAGCAGTTTGTCGTAGATCTTCACTTCATCGCTGACGCGCAGGCAGTAAGGCACTTTGACGATGTAGATCCGGTCGATGAACGCTTCGTTGTTCTTGTTGTTGCGGAAGGTGTGCCACTCCGACTCGTTGGAGTGGGCGAGCAGGATCCCGGTGAACGGAATCGCGCCGAGGCCTTCGGTACTGTTGTAGTTGCCTTCCTGAGTCGCGGTCAGCAGTGGGTGCAGCACCTTGATCGGTGCTTTGAACATTTCGACAAATTCCATCAGGCCCTGGTTGGCCCGGCACAGCGCACCGGAGTAGCTGTAAGCGTCGGCGTCGTTCTGTGGGTATTCCTCAAGTTTACGGATGTCGACCTTACCGACCAGCGCGGAAATGTCCTGGTTGTTCTCGTCGCCCGGTTCGGTCTTGGCCACGGCGATCTGATTGAGAATCGACGGATACAGTTTGACCACGCGGAACTGGCTGATGTCGCCGCCAAATTCGGCCAGGCGTTTGGTCGCCCATGGCGACATGATGGTGTTCAGGTAGCGCCGTGGTATACCGAAGTCTTCTTCGAGGATCGCGCCATCTTCGGTGGCGTTGAACAGACCCAGTGGCGACTCGAATACCGGCGAGCCCTTGATTGCGTAGAAGGGCACTTTTTCGATCAGTTGTTTCAGTTTCTCGGCCAGAGACGATTTACCGCCGCCGACGGGGCCGAGCAGATAGAGGATTTGTTTCTTCTCTTCCAAGCCTTGGGCGGCATGGCGGAAATACGAGACGATCTGGTCGATGCATTCTTCCATCCCGTGGAAGTCTTCAAAGGCCGGATAGCGACGGATCACCTTGTTGGAGAAGATGCGTGACAGCCTCGAGTTGGTCGAGGTGTCGAGCAGTTCCGGTTCGCCGATGGCCAGCAATAGACGCTCGGCGGCGGAAACGTAAGCGCTACGGTCTTTCTTGCACAGCTCCAGGTACTCTTGCAGCGAGAGTTCTTCCTGGCGTGTGGACTCGAAGCGTTGTTGGAAGTGGCTAAAGATACTCATGACGTCACCTCGCTCGATACGTGGAGCCGACGCCGGATCACTCAGTCGATGCTGGCAAGCAGCTGCAGTAGCAGCCGATTGTTTACCCCCCAGAACACTTTCACGATCGACAATCGTGAAAGTCACTCCCGATGACCCGTGCGCCGGTGTACCGGCTCTCCCCTGTTTTGGATGGCCTGGGCTTAAGGATAGTTGGGAATTCAGGAGGTAAAGGCGAGATACGTAATTAGTTGTGGCAAGACCGTTCGTCTGCCCGCGCAGGCCCACGGCAGCCGGGGCCTGCGCGTGACAAAAAAATTATTCGGCGGTGCCTTGGGCGGTTTCCGCAGGATAAGTCGTACGCCACAACTCGAAGCCGCCGTCCATGCTGTAGACGTCGGAGAAGCCTTGGCTGATCAGGTAAGCCGCGGCGCCCTGGCTGGAGTTTCCGTGATAGCAGACCACGACGGTCGGTGCATCAAGGTCGGCGCCTTGAATGAAAGCGTGCAGGGAATGATTGTCCAGATGCTTCGAGCCGCTGATGTGCAGGGCGGCAAAAGTTGCCGGATCGCGGACATCGACGACAACGGCGCCTTGTTCACGCAGGGCCTGGGCCTGTTCCGGGGGGATTCGTTTGAATTCGCTCATGGCGGGTTCCTGTTGCTCGGCTGAAAGCGCAGTCTAACGCGGTGCGCTGACTGGCGAAGTTTGGGGGATAAGTGGTGCGACGGTCGGGGCGAGACCACCGTGTTCATCGCATTTGCACGACAGGCGTTCGCCGCTGTCGACGTTCATCAGGGTCAGGCTGCCGCCCCAGACACACCCGGTGTCCAGCGCCGAGATGCCTGGCTCATGGATATTACCTTCGAGTGCCGCCCAGTGGCCGAAGATGATCCGCAAGCCTTTGGTCTTGCGCTCCTTGTGCTGGAACCACGGTTTGTAGCCGGGTGGGGCAGTATCAAGGCCTTCTTTGCTCTTGAGGTCGAGCTTGCCCTCGGCGGTACAGAACCGCATGCGCGTGAAGTAGTTGGTGATGACGCGCAGGCGGGCTACGCCCTTGAGGTCGTTGTCCCATTTCGCTGGCTCATTGCCATACATGCCGTCGAGGTAGGCCGGAAACAGATTGTCGTCACGCAGCGCGGTTTCGACTTCGTCAGCACACTTCAAGGCGCGGCGCAGTGACCATTGTGGTGGAATGCCGGCGTGAACCATGGCGACGTCACGCAGCTCGTCGTAGTGCATCAGCTTTTGCTGGCGCACCCATTCAAGCAATTCGGCGCAGTCCGGCGCTTCGAGAATCTCGCGCAGGGTGTCGGACTTCTTTAAGCGCTCGATATTTTTAGCCGCAGCCAGCAGATGCAGGTCGTGGTTACCGAGCACGCAGACCAGCGATTCACGCATGCCATACAAAAAGCGCAGGGTTTCCAGTGATTGCGGGCCACGGTTGACCAGATCACCCACCAGCCATAGCCGATCGAGTTTTGTGTCGAACGCTACTTGCTTGAGCAGGCACTTGAGCGGTTCGAGGCAGCCTTGCAGGTCGCCGACGGCATACGTCGCCATCAGTGCAGGGCTCCGGGCACCGCCAGGCGGAAAGGCTTGATGATGGCGTCGAAATGTTTGCCGTCAGTGGCGACCATTTCATAGGTGCCCTGCATGGTGCCAACCTTGGTGGTCATCACTGTGCCGCTGCTGTAGGTGTGGCTCTGGCCGGCATCGATCAACGGTTGCTGGCCAACGACGCCGGCGCCACGGACTTGCTCTTCATGCCCGTCACCGTCAGTGATCACCCAGTGTCGCGACATCAGTCGAGCCGGTAGGTCGCCATTGTTCTGCACGGTGATGGTGTAGGCGAAGGCGAAGCGGTCGTGCTCGGGTTGCGATTGGTCTGCCAGATAGTGGGTAACGACGCTGACATCGACCTGGTAACGGGAATCGGACATGCAAGAGGCCTTAAACGAAGCGGAACGCGGGGCGTAGCTGATGGGGAATCAGTCTAGGCAAGTATCGGGCAGTAAACCAGAGTGGCGTCCTGCCCGATAGCGTTCATCGTTTGTCAGTCGGCGGCGGGGGAGGCCGGGACTTGTATGGCGAGCTGGTCGGCCAGACGTACGAACGCGGCCAGATCCAGTTGCTCCGGACGCAAGCTGCCATCGACGCCGGCGGCTTCGATCTCGGCATTGCTGAGCAATTGCTTGAGGGTGTTGCGCAAGGTCTTGCGGCGTTGGTTGAACGCTTCGCGCACCACGCGCTCCAGCAGCTTGTGATCCTTGGCCGGGTGCGGCAGTACGGCGTGCGGCACCAAGCGGACGATGGCCGAGTCGACCTTCGGCGGCGGGTTGAACGCGCCGGGACCCACGTTGAACAGATGTTCTACGCGGCAGTGGTACTGAACCATGATCGACAGACGACCCCAGTCACCACCACCCGGGCCTGCAGCCAGACGCTCGACCACTTCTTTCTGCAGCATGAAGTGCATGTCGCGAATGATGCCGGCATTGTTCAGCAGGTGAAAAATCAGCGGCGTGGAGATGTTGTACGGCAGGTTGCCAACCACACGCAGGCTGTTTGGCGCAGCGTTGAGCGTGTTGAAGTCGAACTTCAGTGCATCGCCCTGATGCAGGTTGAAGTTGCTCTTGCCGGCAAACTGCTGGTTGAGGATCGGGATCAGATCCTTGTCCAGTTCCACTACGTCGAGTTGTGCGCCGGAGTTGAGCAGGCCGGCGGTCAGTGCGCCCTGGCCCGGGCCGATTTCCAGCAGGCGATCTTCGGACTTGGCGCTGATGGAGCGCAGGATGCGGTCGATGACGCCGGCATCGTGCAGGAAGTTCTGGCCAAAGCGTTTGCGCGCCTTGTGTTGGTATTGCTCGGTCATAAACGGGTCTCGGCCATCTGGTAGGCGGTTTCCAGGGCGACTTGCAGGCTGCCGGTATCGATCTTGCCGCTGCCGGCCAGATCCAGGGCGGTGCCGTGATCGACCGACGTGCGGATGATCGGCAGACCAAGGGTCACGTTGACGGCAGCGCCGAAGCCTTTGTACTTAAGCACAGGCAAACCCTGGTCGTGGTACATCGCCAGCACTGCGTCGCAGTGCTCCAGATATTTGGGGGTAAACAGAGTGTCGGCAGGCAGCGGGCCACGAAGGTCCATGCCCTCGCCGCGCAGGCGCTCTAATGTCGGTTCAATGATGTCGATTTCTTCATGGCCCAGGTGTCCGCCTTCACCGGCGTGCGGGTTGAGTCCGCAAACCAGGATGCGCGGGCGGGCGATGCCGAATTTATTTTGCAGGTCGCTGTGCAGGATCCGTGTCACGCGCTCCAGCCGTTCGGGTGTGATTGCGTCGGCAATCTCGCGCAGGGGCAGGTGAGTGGTGACCAGTGCCACGCGCAAACCGCGGGTGGCGAGCATCATCACCACTTGGGCGGTGTGGGTCAGGTCAGCGAGAAATTCCGTGTGCCCGGAAAAGGCGATGCCGGACTCGTTGATCACGCCTTTGTGCACAGGTGCGGTGATCATTCCGGCGAAATCACCCTTCAGGCAGCCATTGCCGGCGCGGGTCAAGGTCTCGAGGACGAATGCGGCGTTGGCTTTGTCCAGTTGCCCGGCAACCACGGGAGCGCTGAGTGGTGTGTCCCAGACATACAGGCTGCCTGCGGGTGCAGGAGCATCCGGCCAGATGCCAGGCGCAACATCCAGCAAAGTGACGGCCAGCCCCAACTGCGCGGCCCGCTCTTTGAGCAGGTCGCGGCTGGTGATGGCAATCAGGGGATGTGGCTGGGCTTGCGAGGCGAGCAGCAGGCACAGGTCGGGACCGATGCCGGCTGGTTCGCCGGGTGTCAGCGCGAAACGCTGGGGTTTCACTGCGCTGCCTGGTCTGCACCAGGGAGTTTGATCTCTACGTACGCTTCGTCACGGATCTGACGCAGCCAGGTTTGCAGCTCTTCGTCGTATTTGCGGTTACGCAGTACGGTCATGGCTTGCTGCTCGCGGGCTTGTTCGGTGCTGTCGGTAGCGCGGCGGCCAAGGACTTCCAGAACGTGCCAGCCGTATTGGGTCTGGAACGGCTTGGACAGCTGACCTTGTGGGGTCTTGGCCATCACTTCGCGGAATTCCGGTACCAATGCGTTCGGGTCGATCCAGTTCAGGTCGCCGCCGTTAAGCGCCGAGCCCGGGTCTTCGGAGTAGCTTTTCGCCAGAGTGGCGAAGTCTTCACCGGCGACGATGCGTTCATACAAAGATTGAACCAGCGCCTTGGTCTTCGCTTCATCACGAATCGGGCTTGGCTTCACCAGAATGTGACGAACATGCACTTCGTCGCGCATCTGCGCTTCGCCACCACGTTTTGCCAGCAGCTTGAGGATGATGAAACCACCCGGCGTGCGGGCAGGTTGCGTGATGTCGCCGACGGCCATGCTGCTCAACTCGCGGTCGAACGGCGGTGGCAGTTGCGCGGCTTTACGCCAGCCCATGTCGCCGCCTTCCAGAGCGTTGTCGCTGCCGGACTTGGCAACGGCCATCTGACCGAAGTCGGCGCCTTGCTTGAGTTGCTGGTAAACCTCCATGGCCTGACGGGCAGCACTCTGAATTGCATCAGAGTTGGCGCTTTCCGGCGTCGGGATCAGGATGTTGGCCAAATGCAGTTCTTCGGACAGTTGCATTTTGCCCAGGTCGGAGGCGAGGAAGTTCTTCACTTCCTGCTCGGAGACCTGAATGCGTTCTGCCACACGACGCTGACGTACACGGCTGATGATCATTTCGCGCTTGATCTGATCACGGGCGTCGTCATAGTTCAGACCGTCGCGAGCCAGGGCGGCACGGAATTGCTCAACCGTCATGTTGTTGCGCTGGGCAATGGTGCCGACTGCCTGGTTCAGCTCTTCGTCGGTGATGCGGATGCCGGAGCGTTCGCCGATCTGCAGTTGCAGGTTTTCGACGATCAGGCGCTCAAGCACCTGTTGATCCAGTACACCAGGAGGCGGCAAGCCGCCACCACGCTTGGCGATGGTCTGCTGCACTTCGTGGACGCGCTGGTCCAGTTGGCTCTGCATGACCACGTCGTTGTCGACAATCGCTACCACTTTATCGATGGATTGGACTGCGGCGTTAGCCGCAGTACCCAGGAACAGCGCGCCCAGCATCAGCGGGCGCAGACAATCAGAAAGCTTGGTCTTCACGTTCACGATAACCTTGAATGCCTTTGTCGAGGAAGCTCTCTACCTTGGCGCCGGTGAGGCCGCCGAGTCCCTTCAGAACAATTTGGAGGAAGATGCCATGGTCGCCTTTTTCGTTTTCCGGGGCGTTCTGACTGAACTCGTCATAGGAAACCCAGTAACGGTTGATCAGGCGCAGTTTCCAGCAGCAGTTGTCGTACTCGAAACCACCGAACGCTTCCAGGGTACGGTTACGGTTGTAGTCGTACTGCCAGCGGCTGATCGCGTTCCACTGCGGAACGATCGGCCAGATGACCGAGAAGTCATGCTGCTCGATCTTGTAGTAGTCCTTCACGTAACCAGGCTGGCCAGGAGTGCCGTAGTCACCACCACCCACCGACCACTTACCGGTGTTCTGGTCGTAGCGGACCTGGTCATTGCGATAGCGATAGCCGGCGTTGATGACCTTGTTCGGGTTGTCTTCAGGCTGGTAGTGGAACATCGCACTGCCGGAACGCGGGCTGCGGCTGTCTGGATCCCAGTTGTAGTCGGCCGTGGTACGCCAATCGCGGTTCCAGCGGTATTCGTATTCCAGTGCATAAGGCGAGACGTTGGATTTCGCGTCATCACGATCCTTGAATGCGATGCCAGGCAGTTGAACTTCACGGTCCTTGAAGTACAGAGCCTGACCAACACTGATGCGTTGGCGTTCGAAGCCATCATCTTCGATCCAGCGGCTGGTTACGCCCAGCGACAGTTTGTTCTCGTCGCCGACACGGTCGGAGCCAGAGAAGCGGTTGTCGCGGAACAGCGAGGCGTAGTTGAAGGTGTATTCGCTGGTGTCAAATACTGGAATGTCTTCTTGATCCACCTCGGGAACATAAAGGTAGAACAGGCGTGGTTCTAGGGTTTGACGATAGTTTTTGCCGAAGAACTGTGTGTTGCGGTCGAAGTACAAACCGCTGTCGATGCTGGCAATCGGTACACCACGGTTCTGGTTGCTGTCGAACTTGCCGCCGACGTAATCAGTGCCGGCTGCAGCTGCTGCGTTTTGCTGCGTGACAATCTGCGATTTACCAGTACCGTCCAGGTCCAACTGATACTGAGTGTACTGATACTTCAGCGATGGCTTCAGGAAGCCATAAGTCCAGTTCATCGGCAGGCTGACACCCGGCTTAAGGTTCAACCGATCGCCGTTCGCGCGGTCGAGTCCTTGGACATTGTTGTCGAGACGGCGATCAACAGTGCCATCTTCGTTAACAAAGTTGCCGGTTTTCAAATCACGATCAAACCGAACAAGCTCGGTCTCGTAATCGAAGTTCAAACCTTCCGGGTGGTACGGCAGCTGACCATTGAAGGTGATCTGCGGCAGGCGACCATACGGGGTGATGTTGGAAACAGTCGCCAGCTGGTACTGCTGAGCATTCAGGCGCGCGGTATAGCTGTCACCACGGTAGGTGATCGCGCCCTGCTGGTTCACGTAGTCGCTGCTTTTCACACCAATCTGATCGGTTTGCAGATCCTGGAAGTAATACGGATCGCTGATCTTGGTGTAATCAACCTCGGTGAACACGCGAGAGTCGAGACCGCCCTTGTGCTGCCAGTTATACATGTAGCGGGTTTTATCGTAGTCGGTTTGGCCTTTGCGATCATCGTCCTCGTCATTGAGGTACGCCGCACCAAACTGACCTTCACTCGACTTGGTCAGGTAACGGAACTCACCCTCCACCAACATGCCACGCTTGCTCATGTAACGCGGGTACAACGTGGCGTCGTAGTTCGGTGCCAGGTTGAAGTAGTACGGTGTAACCAGCATGAAGCCGGTGTCGCTGCCGCTGCCAATGGTCGGCGGCAGGAAACCCGACTGACGACGGTCGTCGATCGGGAAGTAGATGTACGGCGTGTACAGAATCGGAATGTCTTTTACGCGCAGCGTCACGTTGGTCGCGGTACCGAAACCGGTGGCCGGGTTCAAGGTGATGTTGTTGCCCTTGAGCTGCCAGGCGTTGCTGTTCGGTTCGCACGTGGTGTACGTGCCGTCCTTCAGACGGATGATCGCGTTCTCGGCACGCTTGGCGTACAGAGCGTTGCCGCGGATACGCGATTTGTGCATCACGTATTCGGCGTTGTCGACTTTGGCTTCACCGGTGTCGAGCTGCACGTCGGCATGGTCGCCAACGATCAGCGCGCCGTTGTCGCGGATACGCACATCGCCATTGAGTTCGGCGCGGCTCTCGGCCTGATACAGGCTGGCCTCGTCGGACTCGACCTGCATGCTGCCCTGACGCAGGACGACATCGCCGGCCAGCGTACCGACTTGGTCATCGGTGTTATAGCGCGAGGCTTTTGCGCCGATAAAGGTCGGAGCATCGCTTTTATTCGTCTTGTCATTCATGCCAGGACGAATCGGTTCGATATAGGCACCAGAGCAGTAAGGTCCGGTCTCGGCCAATTGGGCGGCGGTGAGCTTCTCGCGCGGAACCCAGTCGAGGTGACTGAAGTCTTCGCTACGGGATTTCAGACCGCGGCCCTTGGCTTCGGTGACCAGCGCCGTTTTAGGCGCTGTGTCGGCAGCCGAACCGTTCTCGGTCGCCGCTTCGCCGGTAGCGCTGACGGCACTGCCGTCATGCACCGGGCGCGGCGGCAACGCAGCAGCGGTTGATTTGGGCGCACAGGCCCAACCACCCGAAGCCGAGACGGAGCAGTCATACTGCTCGGCGGCAACAACGAATTGACTGGCCAGAGGTTGCATAGCCAGCAGACTGCCGGTTACCAACAACGGAAATTTTTTACGAAACGCGGGGGATTTCAATGCCATCTTATTAGTCCGGGCTTCCTGCGTGCCATCTGCCCGCGGTGTGGGCCGCACGCCTCTCGATGGTCTGAAAAAGATGCTGGATAATAAAGCATGACCCGCTTGACGGCTAGCGCCGTCGGAGACCCTTGCAATGCCTGACCAAGATGTACGCTTGCAACACCTGAAAGTTTGGCTCGATGAGCAGTTGGCAATCCTGTTTGCAGATCAGGGCTGGGGCTCCGTGCCCCCGGCCACGTTGACTGCGGCCAGCAGCGACGCGAGTTTCCGCCGTTACTTCCGCTGGGAAGGCGAGGGGCGCAGCTTCGTCGTGATGGACGCGCCGCCACCCCAGGAAAACTGCAAACCGTTCGTGGATATCGCTTTTTTGCTGGCGAAATCCGGAATAAATGTGCCGAAAATTTATGCCGAGGACCTCGAGCGCGGATTTCTTTTGCTCAATGACCTGGGCAACAAGACCTATCTCGACGTGATCGACGGCGAAAATGCCGACGCATTATTCAGTGATGCCCTGCAAGCGCTTTTGGCTTTTCAGCAATTGCCGATGGTCGCGCCGTTGCCAAGTTACGACGTTGCCTTGCTGCGTCGGGAGCTGGAACTGTTCCCTGAGTGGTACGTCAAGCATGAGCTCGGCGTCGAATTCGATTCGACCCAGCAACAACAATGGCAACAGGTCAGCGATCTGCTGATCGACAGCGCACTCGCGCAGCCCAAAGTACTGGTGCACCGCGACTACATGCCACGCAACCTGATGCTCAGCGAGCCGAACCCCGGCGTACTGGATTTCCAGGATGCGGTCTACGGCCCGGTGACCTACGACGTGACTTGCCTGTTCAAGGATGCCTTCCTCAGTTGGCCTGAAGAGCGTGTGCGCGGCTGGCTGCAAAGCTACTGGCAACAAGCCTCGGCGCTGAACATCCCGGTGCAGCCGGACTTCGAAGACTTCCTGCGTGCCAGCGACCTGATGGGCGTGCAACGCCACCTGAAAGTCATCGGCATCTTCGCGCGTATTTGTCATCGTGATGGCAAACCGCGTTATCTGGCCGACGTACCGCGTTTCTTCTCTTATATAGAGGCGGTGATTGCGCGTCGTCCTGAATTGGCGGAGCTGCAAGCGCTGTTCACCAGCCTGCGGGGTGGAGCATCAGCATGAAGGCAATGATTCTGGCTGCAGGCAAAGGCGAGCGTATGCGCCCGCTGACCCTGACCACGCCGAAACCACTGGTGCGTGCCGGCGGTGTTCCCCTGATCGAATATCACCTGCGCGCGCTCGCGGCTGCTGGGTTCAACGAGATTGTGATCAATCACGCCTGGCTCGGTCAGCAGATCGAAGATTACCTGGGCGACGGTTCGCAATTTGGCGTGAGCATTCAGTATTCGCCGGAAGGCGAGCCGCTGGAAACCGGCGGCGGGATTTTCCGTGCACTGCCGTTGCTCGGCGATGACGCCTTCCTGGTGGTGAACGGTGATATCTGGACCGATTACGACTTCAGCGTGTTGCATCAGCCGATCAACGGACTCGCACATCTGGTGCTGGCGGACAATCCGGCGCATCACCCGACTGGCGACTTTTCCCTGGTCGATGGTCGGGTAATCGATGGCCAAGCCGACGCCGCGACCCGGACTTACAGCGGCATCGCCGTACTCCATCCGCAGCTGTTCGACGGCTGTGCGGACGGCGCTTTCAAACTGGCGCCGTTGTTGCGCAAAGCCATGGCGAAAGGCGAAGTCACCGGCGAACGCCTGAAAGGTCACTGGGTGGATGTCGGCACGCACGAGCGTCTGGCCGAAGCTGAAGCATTGATAGAAGCGAGTCGCTGACATGTTGTGGCCAGGGACTCTGATTGGAGCCGGAGCGGGTTTTGCAATTGCCAGCATTCCGGGGGCCATGCTTGGGGCATTGTTGGGGCAAGCGCTGGATCGGCGCTTGCACTTGCAGAGCTGGGGACACTTGCGGGAAAAGCTCGGCGGTCGGCCGATGCTGCGCAACGACGAACTGTTGTTTGTGTTGCTCGGGCGTCTGGCCAAGAGTGACGGTCGGGTCACGGACGGGCATATCCAGCAGGCGCGCAATGAAATGCGTGCGCTGGAAATGAGCGAGCCGGCGACGCGTCGGGCGATTGCTGCGTTCAACCGTGGCAAGTCGGAAAATGACAATCTGCGCGGCTATTTGCGGCGCCTGAGCGGACAACCCCACGCGGCCGAAGGTGTGTTGCGGGCGTGTTGGCGGATGGTCTGGGCCGATGGTCGCGCGGGCGTCAGCGAGCGTGAATTGTTGGCGCAGTGGGGCAAATGGCTGGGCTGGACGACGCATCAGGTTCAGGCGCTGGCCAATGATTACGAGCCGGGCAAACGACCGATCGTCAGCGCTGCGGTAAGTTATCAGGAGGCGATGCGTTTATTGGGCGTGTCGGCGTCCAGCGAGCCGGCGCAGATCAAGCGAGCCTATCGGCGTCTGCTCAGTCGTCATCATCCGGACAAGATTGCCGGGACGGGGGCGACCCCAGCGCAGGTGCGTGAAGCGACCGATAAAACCCGCGAGCTGCACAATGCCTACACGTTGATTCGTGAGCGGCGGGATTTTCGCTAACCGTTAAAGCTGTGTTGCCTGTGATGGCTCCTTCGCGAGCAAGCTCGCTCCCACATTCGATCGCATTCCAACTCAGGGAACTCGATCAAGTGTGGGAGCGAGCTTGCTCGCGAATGAAGGCGACTCGGTCTTATTCGGTCAGTCTGTGTTCTGTGGACTCAGCCAGCCACGCACTCGGCGGAACAACTGTTCCTGTTCGGCCTTGTTATCCGGCAGCGCCTTGAGCGCGACCTGGCTGAACGCCGAGGTCTTCAAGCGCTTGCTCGCCTGCATACGCTCCAGCGCCGCATTGCGCTCCAGCGGCTTGTCCATGTAGAAAATATCCACCGTCGGCAATTTCAGCGTCGGCGTCAGCTCTACCAGCACCGGTTTGGCTTTGGTTGGTGTCTGCACATCAACCATGATGAACTTTTCGACCTGCGAAGTTTGTTTTTCGCTCAAGTAGCGCGCGGCCCAATAGGCACCGGTGCCGTGCCCGAGCACGACAATGCTGCGCGCACTCTGCTGTTCGGCATAGGCAATCGCGGCGTCGATGCGCGCGAAGATGCGTTCGGCGTCAGCCTTGGATTGCTCTTCTGTGGTTTCGGCGACCACTTGATCCGCCACTTCGGCTTCACCGCCAGCGGCTTGTTCAATTGGCTGCGCGGTGGTGGAGTCCTTGCTACCCGACTCCGGTGCTTTCGGCGCAACCGGCGCTTCAACCACGCGCGGTGCGATGGCGTCGCTTTGCAGGTCGGGCAGAGTGATACTCAGGCTGCTCCATTTTGCATCCGGCAGTTTGCGCCGCAACGGGCCGATTGCCTGCGGCCAGTCGGCGGTTTCGCCGGCGCCAGGGATGATGATCACCGCGCCTTTGGGCTCGGCGGTGTTGGCCGGTTTCCACAGGGCGAGAAAGGTGTCGCTGCCAGCCTGCAACTGTTGTTGTTCTTGCGCCGGGACTTTACGTTCCAGTGCGGCGGCCTCTTCCTGACTACGCTCAAGCAGTGGCTGGCGTTCGGCCGGTTTTTCTTCTGCCGGTTTTTCCGCCGCAGGGGCAGGGTCGGCGGCGTTGACGGAAAACGCACAAGGCAGGATCAGCGACAGGCACAATGCTGGCATTGCCAGGCGGTAGACAGAGGGCATCGGTTATTCCAGGCCAGAAAGTATCCCGGCAGCCTAATGGGTTGGTCAGAATTTGTCAGTGTATGAGACTTCAATGAAGCGATTTTGCTGCCTGTGGGTTATCGGCTGTTTGTGCTTTCCCTTGATGGGCTGGGCGGCGCCTGCGCCCCCGGCCCACGTTGCGCAATTGTCGGCGGGCCAGCAGCAGTGGCTGGCACAGCACAATGAATTGCGCGTCGGTCTGGTGTTGCAAGCCCCTTATGCGCAATATGACCGGCGCTTGCAGCGACTGTCCGGGGCCAACGTCGAACTGATGAAGCTGTTGGCCAAGGCGCTCAATGTCGAACTGAGCTGGCGCAATTTTCAGGATCTCGCGCAACTGGAAACCGCCGTGCGCGAGGGCGAGATCGATATCGCTCCGGGCCTGAGCCAAACTCCGAGTGCCCTGCGTCTGTGGCAATTTTCCGATCCCTATATGCGCGTGCCGCAATTGGTGGTCAGCGATCAGAAGTCCAGTGGCGTAGTCGATCTGGAGAAACTCGATAGCCACGTCCGTGTCGCTGTGCGCATGCCCAGTACCACCGCCGACTATCTGCGCGGCAACTATCCGCATCTGAACCTGCAAGGCGTGCCGCTAGAGCGTCAGGCCTTGCAGTTGCTGTTGAGTCAGCAGGCCGCCTACGCCGTGGTCGATGAGGCGCAACTCGGACGCTTGTCGGTAGAGCCGGAGTTCTCGGACCTGTTGGTAGTTGGCGATATAGGCCTGCCGCAACTGCTGCGAATCGGCTCGCGACGCGATTGGCCAGAGTTGGCCGGCATCGTGCAAAGTGCGCTGCGCGCGATCCCGGCCAAGGATCTCGAGCAACTGCACAATCAATGGCTGCAACCGAAATATCCACGACTGTCGGAGTCGCCGGGGTTCTGGCAGAACCTCAGCCTGTTGTTCGCGGTGATGCTGCTCAGTTGTGTCGCGATCGTGTTCTGGCAGCGCCGCCAACAGCACAGCCTCGAACAGCGACTGCTGGCCGCCCGGGAAGATATTGCCTTGCGCGCGGCCAGTGAAGAGGCGCTGCGGTTGACGCAGTTCTCCATCGATCAAAGCACCGTCGGCATACTCTGGGTCAACTGGGACAGCCATGTGCGCTACGCCAATCGCGCGGCGGAAGTCATGCTCGGTTATCCCTCAGGCGGATTGATCGAGCGACCGCTGATCGACTTCGAGCCGGGACTGCACATGGATCGCTGGCTCAACCTGTGGAAGCGCGCGCGGGCCAGCGAAGAAGGGCCGCTGAGTTTCGAAACCAGTTGCGTGCGCGCCGACGGCAGTGTTTTGCCTGCGGACGTGTCGCTGAGTTTCCTGCGTTTTCGCGACAGTGAATATCTGGTGGTGTACCTCACCGACGTCACCGACCGCCGTCGCGCTTTGGCGGCTTTGCAGGAAAGCGAGGCGCGTCTGCAAGGTATCGCCGCCAACGTGCCGGGGCTGGTGTTCCGTCTGGAGCGGGCGCCAGTGACTGGGCAGATCGACTTTGCCTACATCAGTGAGGGCAGTGAAAGTCTGGTCGGCTACGCACCGGCCGTTATCGCTCATCGCAACATGGGCCTGCGCAGTCTGGTGCATCCGGATGACAAAGCCAGTTACCACCGCACTCAGGATCAGGCGCTGGACACCGACAGCGACTGGTCATGGCAGGGCCGAATCCTCACGCGTCAGGGCGAGCAGCGCTGGGCCGAGATCAAGGCGATCACCCGGCAACTGGAGGATGGCGCCTACGTGTGGGACGGCATCGTCTGGGACATCACCGAGAGCAAGCGTATCGAACTGGAGCTGGCGGCATCGCGCGAGCAACTGCGCGAACTGTCGGCGCACCTTGAGAGCGTGCGCGAAGAAGAGAAGGCGCGCATTGCTCGTGAGGTTCACGATGAACTGGGGCAGATGTTGACGGTGCTGAAACTGGAAACATCGATGTGCGAACTGGCCTACGCGCAACTTGATCCCGGTCTGAACGAACGGCTGAACAGTATGAAACGCCTGATCGCTCAGTTGTTTCAGCTGGTTCGCGATGTGGCGACGGCGCTGCGACCGCCAATTCTCGATGCCGGGATTGCCTCGGCGATCGAATGGCAGGCACGGCGATTTGAAGCGCGTACGCAGATTCCGTGTCTGGTGCAGGTGCCGGACAATCTGCCGGCGCTGAGCGATGCCAAGGCGATAGGGTTGTTTCGGATTTTGCAGGAGGCGCTGACCAATGTGATGCGTCATGCCCAGGCGCATACTGTGGAACTGACGCTGGTGCTGGAAGGCGACGAGTTATGTCTGACTGTCAGTGATGATGGCGTAGGATTTGTCGCCGCTGCCGGTCGGCCGACTTCGTTTGGGCTGGTGGGCATGCGTGAGCGGGTGCTGATCATGGGCGGGCGGCTGGTGCTGGAGAGTGAACCGGGGGAGGGCACCAGTCTTAAAGTGTGGGTGCCGCTGGATCGCTAAAAGATCGCAGCCTTCGGCAGTTCCTACAGGGGAATGCGTTCAATGTAGGAGCTGCCGCAGGCTGCGATCTTTTAGCGTCAATCCAAATATCGAGGAGAGGCAAGTGATCCGTGTACTGGTAGCTGAAGACCACACCATCGTCCGTGAAGGCATCAAACAATTGATCGGCCTGGCCAAGGATCTGCAAGTGGTGGGCGAGGCGAGCAATGGCGAGCAACTGCTCGAAACCCTGCGCAGCGTACCGTGCGAGGTGGTGCTGCTCGATATCTCTATGCCCGGCGTCAACGGACTTGAAGCGATCCCGCGGATTCGCGCGTTGAACAATCCGCCGGCGATTCTGGTGCTGTCGATGCACGACGAAGCGCAGATGGCTGCGCGAGCATTAAAAGTCGGCGCGGCCGGGTATGCGACCAAGGACAGTGATCCGGCGCTGTTGCTCACCGCCATTCGCAAAGTCGCGGCGGGTGGGCGCTATATCGATCCGGATCTGGCCGATCGTATGGTCTTCGAAGTCGGCCTGACCGATGCGCGGCCGCTGCACTCGCTGCTGTCCGAACGCGAATTCTCGGTGTTCGAGCGCCTGGCTCAAGGCGCCAACGTCAACGACATCGCCCAGCAACTGGCGCTGAGCAGCAAAACCATCAGCACCCACAAGGCGCGGCTGATGCAGAAGCTCAACATCACCTCGCTGGCCGAACTGGTCAAATACGCGATGGAACACAAACTCCTCTAAACCCGCCCCCTGTAGGAGTTTCCGAAGGCTGCGATCTTTTGATCCTGCTGTTTATAAAGTCAAAAGATCGCAGCCTTCGGCAGCTCCTACAGTAGACCGTGTGGGCATATCTGTGAGCGACAGGGGCTTTTGCTTGTTCTTGCGGCTTGCAGCTCGGCGTCGCAGTTGCCGTATCCATTAGCGCCATCCTTGTAGGGCAATCCCTACCCCCAACCTTCCATCCGGCTGAGGCGATTCTCTCCTGCGCCCCGATTTGCGTGCCTGTCAGCAACCACTAGGCTTAATCCACAAGCAGTCATCAACAACAAAGGTGTGGGTATGAGCCAGGTCGATACAAACGCAGGGGCCAGTGATGTGCTGGTCAGCTTTCGTGGAGTGCAAAAGAGCTACGACGGCGAGAACCTGATCGTCAAAGACCTCAACCTGGACATCCGCAAAGGCGAATTCCTCACCCTGCTCGGGCCGTCCGGTTCCGGCAAGACCACCAGCCTGATGATGCTCGCCGGTTTCGAAACACCGACCGCCGGCGAGATTTTGCTGGCCGGGCGCTCGATCAACAATGTGCCGCCGCACAAGCGCGACATCGGCATGGTGTTCCAGAACTACGCACTGTTTCCGCACATGACCGTGGCGGAAAACCTGGCGTTCCCGCTGACCGTGCGTGGCCTGAACAAAAGCGATGTGAGTGACCGGGTGAAGAAAGTCCTCAGCATGGTTCAGCTCGATGCGTTCGCTTCGCGCTATCCGGCGCAACTGTCCGGCGGTCAACAGCAACGCGTGGCCTTGGCCCGTGCGCTGGTGTTCGAACCGCAACTGGTGCTGATGGATGAACCGCTCGGCGCCCTCGACAAACAACTGCGTGAACACATGCAGATGGAAATCAAACACCTGCACCAGCGCCTCGGCGTGACCGTGGTCTACGTGACCCACGATCAGGGTGAAGCGCTGACCATGTCCGACCGCGTCGCGGTGTTCCATCAAGGCGAAATCCAGCAGATCGCCCCACCGCGAACCCTTTATGAAGAACCGAAAAACACCTTTGTCGCCAACTTCATCGGCGAGAACAACCGCCTCAACGGTCGCCTGCTCAGCCAGAGCGGCGAGCGTTGCGTGGTCGAGTTGGGTCGTGGCGAAAAGGTCGAGGCGCTGGCGGTTAATGTCGGCCAGACCGGCGAACCGGTGACTTTGTCGATCCGTCCGGAGCGCGTCAGCCTCAACGGTTCGAGCGATCAATGCGTTAACCGCTTCTCAGGGAGGGTGGCGGAATTCATCTATCTGGGCGACCACGTCCGGGTGCGCCTGGAAGTCTGCGGCAAGACCGACTTCTTCGTGAAACAGCCGATTGCCGAGCTCGATCCTGCGCTCGCCGTCGGTGACGTGGTTCCGCTTGGCTGGCAGGTCGAGCACGTACGCGCGCTCGATCCTCTTCTAGAGGCGAACTGATCGCCCCGGCAATACCAACACCAACCCTGCACGTGGAGAGAACAATAAATGTTGAGATCCCTGAAGTTCACCGCCCTGACCCTGGGCCTGATGGGTGCGGCAAGCGCAATGGCCGCTGGCCCGGATTTGACCGTGGTGTCGTTTGGCGGGGCGAACAAGGCGGCGCAAGTCAAAGCCTTCTATGCACCGTGGGAAGCGGCGGGCAACGGCAAGATCGTCGCCGGCGAATACAACGGCGAAATGGCCAAGGTCAAAGCCATGGTCGACACCAAGAGCGTGTCGTGGGATCTGGTCGAAGTTGAATCGCCAGAGCTGTCCCGTGGTTGCGACGAAGACATGTTCGAACAGCTCGACCCGGCACTGTTCGGCAAGACTGAAGATTACGTCAAAGGCGCAATTCAGCCGTGCGGCGTGGGCTTCTTCGTTTGGTCGACCGTACTCGCTTACAACGCCGACAAGCTGAAAACCGCACCGACCAGTTGGGCGGATTTCTGGGACACCAAGAAATTCCCGGGCAAACGTGGCCTGCGTAAAGGTGCCAAGTACACCCTCGAATTCGCTCTGATGGCCGATGGTGTGGCGCCGAAAGACGTCTACAAAGAGCTGGCGAGCAAGGGTGGCCAGGATCGCGCTTTCAAGAAACTTGATGAGCTGAAGCCGAGCATCCAGTGGTGGGAAGCCGGCGCGCAACCGCCGCAATACCTCGCTTCCGGTGACGTGGTGATGAGCTCGGCCTACAACGGTCGCATCGCTGCCGTGCAGAAAGAATCCAACCTGAAAGTGGTGTGGAACGGCGGTATCTACGACTTCGACGCCTGGGCCATCCCGAAAGGTCTGGACGCCAAGCGTGCGGAAGCGGCGAAAAAATTCATCGCTTACTCGGTGCAGCCGCAACAGCAGAAGACCTACTCGGAAAACATCGCCTACGGCCCGGCCAACACCCAGGCCGTACCGCTGCTGGCCAAGGATGTCCTGAAAGACATGCCGACCACCCCGGAAAACATCGCCAACCAGGTGCAGATCGACGTCAGCTTCTGGGCTGACAACGGCGAGCAACTGGAGCAGCGCTTCAACTCCTGGGCGGCGAAATAAGCAGAACCTGGTGAGGGTGGGCTTGCCCACCCCTGTGGGAGCGAGCCTGCTCGCGAAAGCGATAGATCAGCCAGCATGGATGTTGAATGTGCTGGCTTCTTCGCGAGCAGGCTCGCTCCCACAGGTAGCTGTGTTTCAACACAACAGCGGTGGTTCGCCACCTCTGTAACGATCAAAGATTTGCGGAGTACGTCATGGCCATCGCCGTTCCTCTGACCGAGGGCAACAGCCCCACCTTGAAGCAGAAGCTCAAGCGCGCCGAGCGGGTCAACCGCTGGAAGGCTCAAGCGCTGATTGCGCCGCTGGTGCTGTTTCTGTTGCTGGTGTTTCTGGTGCCGATCGTGGCGCTGCTCTACAAAAGCGTCGGCAACCCCGAAGTGGTCGGCGGCATGCCGCGCACCGTGGCGGCCATCGCCAGTTGGGACGGCCGTGGCCTGCCCGCTGAACCGGTCTACAAAGCTGCCGGCGAAGACCTCGCCGAAGCGCGCAAAAACCAGACGCTGGGCGATCTGTCCAAGCGCTTGAACATGGAGTTGGCCGGCTATCGCAGCCTGTTGACCAAAACCGCCCGGGCGCTGCCGTTCGCCAGCGAACCGGCCTCTTATAAAGAAGCCCTCGAAGCACTCGACGAACGCTGGGGCGACCCGGCCTACTGGCAGGCGGTGAAACGCAACACCAGCAGCATCACGCCTTATTACCTGCTGGCGTCCGTCGACCACCGCATCGACGATCTTGGCGAAATCGCCCCGGCCACCCCGGACCAGGCGATCTACCTCGACATCTTCGCCCGCACCTTCTGGATGGGCCTGGTCATCACCGTGATCTGCCTGCTGCTGGCTTATCCACTGGCTTATTTGTTGGCAAACCTGCCATCGCGGCAAAGCAACCTGCTGATGATTCTGGTGCTGCTGCCGTTCTGGACCTCGATCCTGGTGCGCGTCGCCGCGTGGATCGTGCTGCTGCAATCGGGCGGCCTGATCAACAGCGGTCTGATGGCCATGGGCATTATCGATAAACCGCTGGAACTGGTGTTCAACCGCACCGGTGTGTACATCTCGATGGTGCACATCCTGCTGCCGTTCATGATTCTGCCGATCTACAGCGTGATGAAAGGCATCTCGCCGACCTACATGCGCGCCGCAATTTCCCTCGGCTGCCACCCGTTCGCCAGTTTCTGGCGGGTGTACTTCCCGCAGACCTATGCCGGTGTCGGCGCTGGCTGCCTGTTGGTGTTCATACTCGCGATTGGCTACTACATCACCCCGGCGCTGCTCGGCAGCCCGAACGATCAAATGGTCAGCTACTTCGTCGCCTTCTACACCAACACCAGCATCAACTGGGGCATGGCCACCGCACTGGGCGGGTTGTTGCTGCTGGCGACCGTGGTGCTTTATCTGATTTACAGCTGGCTGGTGGGCGCCAGTCGCCTGCGCCTGAGCTAAGGGGAGTTCGAGATGCTGAGTCCTTACATGTCGCCCATTGAACGGGCGTGGTTCTACAGCCTGCGGATTCTCTGCGGCCTGATTCTGTTGTTCCTGATTCTGCCGGTGCTGGTGATCATTCCGCTGTCGTTCAACTCGGGAAGCTTTCTGGTGTATCCGCTGCAGGGCTTTTCGCTGCAGTGGTATCACGACTTCTTCGCTTCAGCTGAATGGATGCGCGCACTGAAGAACAGCATCATCGTCGCCCCGGCGGCGACGGTACTGGCGATGGTCTTTGGCACGCTGGCGGCGATTGGCCTGACTCGCGGTGACTTTCCCGGTAAGTCTTTGGTGATGGCGCTGGTGATTTCGCCGATGGTGGTGCCGGTGGTGATCATTGGTGTGGCGAGTTATCTGTTCTTCGCCCCGTTGGGGCTGGGCAACAGTTTCTTCTCGCTGATCGTCGTGCATGCGGTGCTGGGTGTGCCGTTTGTGATCATCACGGTGTCGGCGACGTTGCAGGGGTTTAATCACAATCTGGTGCGTGCGGCGGCGAGTCTGGGGGCATCGCCGCTGACCGCGTTCCGCCGGGTGACCTTGCCGCTGATTGCGCCGGGGGTGATTTCCGGGGCGCTGTTTGCGTTTGCGACTTCGTTTGATGAGGTGGTGGTGACGTTGTTTCTGGCAGGGCCCGAGCAGGCGACGTTGCCTCGGCAAATGTTTAGCGGGATTCGTGAGAACCTCAGCCCGACGATTGCCGCTGCCGCTACTTTGCTGATTGCCTTCTCCGTCATCCTGTTGCTGACGCTGGAATGGCTACGTGGTCGCAGCGAAAAACTGCGGACTGCTCAGGTTTAAGGGCCAGATCAAAAGCTTACCCCCTCACCCCAGCCCTCTCCCCCAAAGGGGCGAGGGGGAAGGGAGCAGATCTTCATGGTTATCAAAACCTTAGTTCGACTCGGTATTTCAGGTCGGTGTACTTCGAAAGTACAGCGCGGTCAGTCCCCTCTCCCTCCGGGAGAGGGGCTCTTGCTCTTGCCCTCGATGGGGCATTCACCACCTGAATAGCAGACAACCCCAAATCCCCAGCTAATCTTGTGCCCAGCTCCCACATCTATAAGAGGCTGCGCACTATGAGTCTGTCCCAGTTCAAAATCGCTCACAAACTGATCACCGGCGCCGCCGCCATCGAACAACTGGCCGCCGAACTCACACGCCTCGACATCGACAACCCCCTGATCGTCACCGACGCCGCGCTGGTCAAATCCGGCACTGTCGAGCTGGCGCTGTGCCAATTGGGCGGACGCGACTACGAGATTTTCGACCGCGTGCTGCCCGACCCGGAAATCGCCATCGTCGAAGACTGCATGCGCGTTTACCGCGAGGGCGGGCATGACGGCTTGATCGGCCTCGGTGGCGGCAGTGCCATCGACATCGCCAAGAGTGTTGCCGCCTACGCGGGCTACCACGGCGCGCTGGAAGATCTGTTCGGCGTCGATCAAGTGCCGCGCAAGGGCCCGCCGCTGATCGCCATCCCGACCACCGCCGGCACCGGTTCAGAAGTCACTAACGTCGCAATCCTTTCGGACAAAGTCGCGCAGCTAAAGAAAGGCATCGTCAGCGACTATCTATTACCGGACGTGGCGTTGGTCAGCCCGCAGATGACCCTGACCTGCCCACGCAGCGTCACCGCCGCCAGTGGCGTCGACGCACTGGTGCACGCCATCGAATCCTACCTGTCGGTGAATGCCTCGCCGATCACCGACTCGCTGGCCATCGGTGCCATCAAGCTGATTGCCAGGTCCCTGCCCAAGGCTTATGCCAACGGCGGCAACCTGCAAGCCCGCGAAGACATGGCCACCGCCAGCCTGATGGCCGGCATGGCATTCGGTAATGCCGGGGTCGGCGCGGTGCATGCGTTGGCGTATCCGCTGGGCGGGCGTTTCAATATTGCCCATGGCGTCAGCAATGCCTTGCTGCTGCCGTATGTCATGACCTGGAACAAGATGGCCTGCGTCGAACGCATGCAGGATATTGCCGAAGCCATGGGGGTGAAGACCGCTCATCTGAGCGCAGCCGAAGCGGCGGACAAAGCCGTGCAGGCGATGACCGATTTATGCGCGGCCGTGGAAATCCCGGCCGGCCTGCGCAGTTTCGGTGTCCCGGAAGAGGCGATCCCGGCGATGGCCGTGGAAGCCGCGGGCATTGAGCGGCTGATGCGCAACAACCCGCGCAAACTCAGCGCTGTCGACATCGAGAAGATCTACCGCGCGGCGTATTGAGTCAGCGCCGCTCATCCGTCATGGCACAACCCAATCATCGCGGTCACGGTGCGCGCTTGGAAACTTGAGGTATACAATGCGCGCCATCGTGATTTAGCTCAGAAAAGGTGCGTCATGCAGCCCTTCGTAATTGCTCCGTCGATTCTCTCCGCCGACTTCGCCCGCCTCGGCGAGGAAGTCGACAACGTTCTCGCCGCTGGCGCCGACTTTGTCCACTTCGACGTCATGGACAACCACTATGTGCCGAACCTGACCATCGGTCCGATGGTCTGCGCGGCATTGCGCAAATACGGCGTCACCGCGCCAATCGACGCACACTTGATGGTCAGTCCGGTGGACCGCATCGTCGGCGACTTCATCGAAGCCGGCGCGACCTACATCACCTTCCACCCGGAAGCCACTCTGCACGTTGATCGCTCGCTGCAACTGATCCGTGAAGGCGGCTGCAAATCCGGTCTGGTGTTCAACCCGGCGACTCCGCTGGACGTACTCAAGTACGTGATCGACAAGGTCGACATGGTCTTGCTGATGAGCGTCAATCCAGGCTTCGGCGGGCAGAAATTCATTCCCGGCACCCTCGACAAACTGCGCGAAGCGCGGGCGATCATCGATGCTTCGGGCCGTGACATCCGTCTGGAAATCGACGGCGGCGTCAACGTCAACAATATCCGCGAAATCGCTGCCGCTGGTGCTGACACTTTTGTTGCCGGCTCGGCGATCTTCAATGCGCCGAACTATCAGGAAGTCATCGACAAGATGCGTTCCGAACTGGCACTGGCGCGGCCATGAGCGGTTTTGAGCAGCTGTTTCCGGGCAAACTGCCACGGCTGGTGATGTTCGATCTGGATGGCACGCTGATCGACTCGGTTCCAGACCTGGCAGCGGCGGTGGACACCATGCTGCTCTCCCTCGGCCGCCAGCCTGCGGGCATCGACTCGGTGCGCGAGTGGGTGGGCAACGGCGCGCCTGTCTTGGTGCGTCGGGCGTTGGCCGGTGGCATTGATCATGCAGTGGTGGATGACATCGAGGCCGAGCATGCGCTGGAAGTGTTCATGGAGGCTTATGGTGCCAGCCATGAGCTGACCGTGGTCTATCCCGGCGTGCGCGACACTCTCAAATGGCTGCAAAAGCAGGGCGTGGCCATGGCGCTGATCACCAACAAGCCGGAGCGTTTCGTCGCGCCGTTGCTGGATCAGATGAAGATCGGCCGCTACTTCAAGTGGATCATCGGCGGCGATACCTTGCCGCAGAAAAAACCGGATCCGGCGGCGCTGTTCTTCGTGATGAAAATGGCCAACATCCCGGCCTCGCAATCGTTGTTCGTCGGCGACTCGCGCAGCGACGTACTGGCGGCGAAAGCAGCTGGGGTGAAGTGCGTGGCGCTGAGTTATGGCTACAACCACGGCCGGCCGATTGCCGAGGAATCCCCGGCGCTGGTCATCGACGATCTGCGCAAGCTAATTCCCGGTTGCCTCGGTACGGCCGCTGGGATAACGTTGCCCGACGCATCTCAATCCCATTCTGGAAACGCCATCGTGGTGGTCACTCGCAAACTCTGGATGAAAGTCATCAAGGCCCTGGCCCGCTGGCGTTGGCGCGCCTGACTTGTTCCTGGCCGGCCTGCCGGCGCGTTTGCATACCTGACTGATTTGCCCCTCACACCACGAGGCACCTTATGATCCGCGAAGAATTCCTGCGCTTGGCCGCTGACGGCTACAACCGCATTCCGTTGGCCTGCGAAACCCTGGCCGACTTCGACACGCCGCTGTCGATCTACCTGAAACTGGCCGACCAGCCCAACTCCTACCTGCTCGAATCGGTGCAGGGCGGCGAGAAGTGGGGCCGTTACTCGATCATCGGCCTGCCGTGCCGCACGGTCATGCGCGTTCACGACCATCACGTCAGCATCACCGTTGATGGCGTCGAGACCGAAAGCCACGACGTTGAAGATCCGCTGGCCTTCGTCGAAACCTTCAAGGCGCGCTACAACGTGCCAACCATCGCCGGTCTGCCGCGCTTCAACGGTGGCCTGGTCGGTTACTTCGGTTACGACTGCGTGCGCTATGTCGAGAAGCGCTTGGGCAAATGCCCGAACCCGGATCCGCTGGGCGTGCCGGATATTCTGCTGATGGTCTCCGACGCTGTTGTGGTGTTCGATAACCTCGCCGGCAAGATGCACGCGATCGTGCTCGCCGATCCTTCCGAGGCCGATGCCTTCGAACAAGGTCAGGCACGTTTGCAGGAACTGCTGGAGCAACTGCGCCAGCCGATCACCCCGCGTCGTGGCCTGGATTTCAGCAAGCAGCAATCCGCTGATCCAGTGTTCCGTTCCAGTTTCACCCAAAACGATTACGAAAAAGCCGTCGACACTATCAAGGAATACATCCTCGCCGGTGACTGCATGCAGGTTGTGCCGTCGCAGCGCATGTCGATTGACTTCAAGGCTGCACCGATCGATCTGTATCGGGCGCTGCGTTGCTTCAACCCGACGCCGTACATGTACTTCTTCAACTTCGGCGACTTCCATGTTGTTGGCAGTTCGCCGGAAGTGCTGGTGCGCGTTGAAGACAACCTGATCACCGTGCGCCCGATCGCTGGTACTCGCCCACGTGGCGCGACCGAAGAAGCGGACGTAGCGCTGGAAGAAGATCTGCTGTCGGATGACAAAGAGATCGCCGAGCACTTGATGCTGATCGACCTCGGTCGTAACGACACCGGTCGCGTGTCGGAAATCGGCTCGGTGAAGCTCACCGAGAAAATGGTCATCGAGCGTTATTCCAACGTGATGCACATCGTCTCCAACGTCACCGGCCAGTTGAAACAAGGGCTGACGGCGATGGATGCACTGCGGGCGATTCTGCCGGCGGGCACCTTGTCGGGCGCGCCGAAGATTCGTGCGATGGAAATCATCGACGAACTGGAGCCGGTCAAGCGTGGTGTTTACGGCGGCGCGGTCGGTTATTTCGCCTGGAACGGCAACATGGACACCGCGATTGCCATTCGCACGGCAGTGATCAAGAACGGCGAGTTGCACGTGCAGGCCGGCGGCGGCATCGTTGCCGACTCGGTGCCGGCGCTGGAATGGGAAGAAACCCTGAACAAACGCCGCGCGATGTTCCGTGCCGTGGCCCTGGCCGAACAAACCCCGGAAGCCTGAGCAGCTTGCGCAAAAAACCTGTGGGAGCGAGCAGGCTCGCTCCCACAGGGGGTCATATGTTCAGCCATAAAAAAGCGGCGCCTGTGAGGGCGCCGCTTTTTTGTGCCTGCGGTTTAGAAGTCCAGAACGACCCCAACATTCACACCCTGTTGGGTAAAATCATCATCCTTGCGCAACGAGTAACCACCACGTAGCGCCAGATCCGCCGTGAGCTTGTGACTCACGCCCAGACTCAAGCGATTCAAATGACTCTGCGGCGTATAGCCTTCAAGTTTGAAGTCGTTGGCCGGCAAGGTATTGAGCGCGATGCGGACCTTTTGCACATCATCTTCGTACTCACGCTCGTGAGCGTATTCGCCAAATACCTGAGTTTGCGGGGTGATGTTGTACTTGCCCTGCAAGCCCAGCCCCAGGCGTTTCGAGTCGCGGGTTTGATCATCGAAGGTCAGCGCCGTGGCGCGGTTGCTCTTTTCGGAGTAGCCATCAACATCGACGCTGGCGTAGTCAGCGCTGACGAAGGGCGAAAGGTGCCACTCGCTGCCCGGTTGGGCAATGTCATAACCGACACGGGCACTGAAAGCCCAGAGGCTGCCATCGGTGTCGCCTTTTTCAGCCCCTTCGCTGACGCCCAGATCGAACTTGCGCTTGAGGTTGTCATAGTCGAGTTTGCCGCCAGTCAAAGCAGCGTCAGCCCACCAGCGGTTTTGCTGGTACTGGGCAAATGCCGTAGCCATGTAGCTGTTGAGTTTGTAGTCCGAATCGTTATGACCGGCCTCCAGATTCTGCCGATAGAAACCGCCCGCCACACCGACGCGCCAGGCTTCATTCAAGCGATAGCTGCCACCGATGTTGAGGTTGTAACCGCTGCCATCGGCACTGACGCCGCTGCTTTGGCTGTCGACATCCAGATGCTGGCCACCGGCGGAAACAATCGCGCGCCATTGGCCGACCGCTTGCCAGTTTTCCCAGTCCGCTTGCCATTGGTTGCGCAGTTCATCCTGATGCGCACGCACGGTGGCGTGGGCCATTTCCGGCAACAGCGTCAGTTCCCACGGCGCGGCGAGCAGGGAATAGGCGTAGTCGGAGATCAGTTTTTGCCCGGCTTCGGTCGGGTGCACGCCGTCGTTGTAGATCAGCTTGCTCGGGTCGGGTGTCGCGCTGTTGATGCCGTAACGTGCATTCTCGGTGCAGCTATTGCCACTGAAACAGGTCGCCGTGAGGTTCTGATCGGTTGCGAGGCCAAAACGTCCTGGATCGGCAAACACTTCCGACAACAGTACCGGAATGTTCAGCGGAATGACCTCGGCGTTGATGCCTTGCAGGCGTGTAACCAACTGGCTGTTGAACTGCGTGGCGAGTTGGCTGCTGAAGGCTTGCAGCGGCGTACCGTTGATGGCCGGGGTCAGGCCAACGTCAGGCAACAGCCAGACCATTACGTACTTGGCGCCGGCGGTTTGCAGGGTTTGCACGCTGTCGGCCAGTCGATCCGCAGCGGCGTTGGCTTGCGGTAGGCTGAGAATGCGACCTTGCAGGAAGTCGTTGCCGCCGCCGGAAATGTAATACAGCGCATTCGGGTCGGCGCGGAAGCCGTTGGAGGGCAGGTAACCGGCGCGGGTGCGTTCGCCGGTAGCGGATTGCGTGGTGATCGAGTCGAGGATCTGGTCGGTGCGATACCCCCCCACCGCCCAGTTGTTGCCGTCCGGCTGGCCGTTTTCGGCGCGCACGGCGGAGTTGGAAGAGGCTGTCTGGTCTGGCGAAAAGCCAAGGCGTCCGCCGAGCAACTGCGTGGAATTCAATGAATACAGCTCACCGCTGCCGTCCTGATACACCGGCCCGGTGCGGTTAGTGTAACGCTCGGTGGAGCCGGCCGGTCCGCCAGTGTCGGTGAAGGTCCCGGCATCATTGAGGCTGTCGCCAAACACAATGAAACTGGAATAAGGATTGGGCGCTGCATTGGCCTGGGCGCAGGCCAGTGCGAGCAGGCAGCCAGCCAGCGGTACAAACAACGTCTGTTTGATCATGAGCAAGTCCGTTTATTTATTGTTGTAGGTGAACGAAACGACAGTACCAAAAACTCCCGGCGTTTTGCCATCGGTCGCGAATCCTCCCCCGGTTTTATCACCCGCAGCCCCGGCCATATTGCACGCTCCGCCCAGCTAAGTTACTGTGCCGGAACGTATGAACGAGACCTTCCCCGTGTTGATCACCAGCAAACTTCTGGATCAAGTCATCAAGGCACACGCCCGCTGGCGTTGGCGCGCCTGAATCTTTTCTGCCGGCCCCGCCGGATCTGTATCGCTTTGCCTTCCTTGCCCGTTTGAAATGCCGCTGTGCCGACGCGTCTTCCTGCGTCCGACATCGTGCAGCGCCCTGCGGGCAAGTGATCTGAAGGCTGTTTTCAAATCAGAATTCAAGAGGTTCGACACGCCATGTTGCTGATGATCGACAACTACGACTCCTTTACTTACAACGTTGTGCAATACCTCGGCGAGCTGGGTGCCGACGTCAAAGTCGTGCGCAACGACGAATTGACCGTCGCCGAGATCGAAGCACTGAAACCTGAGCGCATCGTGGTATCGCCAGGCCCGTGCACGCCGACCGAAGCCGGCATCTCCATCGAAGCCATCAAGCACTTCGCCGGCAAACTGCCGATTTTGGGTGTCTGCCTCGGCCACCAGTCCATCGGTCAGGCTTTTGGCGGCGACGTAGTGCGTGCGCGGCAGGTGATGCACGGTAAGACTAGTCCGGTATTCCACGAGGACAAGGGCGTCTTCCAGGGGCTGAATCTTCCGTTGACGGTTACCCGCTACCACTCGCTGATCGTCAAGCACGATACGTTGCCCGATTGCCTCGAACTGACCGCGTGGACCCAACACGATGATGGCTCGGTCGACGAAATCATGGGCCTGCGTCACAAGACCCTGAACATTGAGGGCGTACAGTTTCACCCCGAGTCGATCCTGACCGAACAGGGCCATGAACTGTTTGCCAACTTCCTCAAACAAACCGGCGGCACGCGCTAAGGACTTCCCATGAATATCAAGACAGCCCTGAGCCGTATCGTCGAGCACCTCGATCTCAGCACCGAAGAAATGCGCGATGTGATGCGCGAAATCATGACCGGCCAATGCACCGAGGCGCAGGTCGGCGCGTTCATGATGGCCATGCGCATGAAGAGTGAGAGCATCGACGAGATCGTCGGCGCCGTGTCGGTAATGCGTGAACTGGCCGATCAGGTCGAACTGAAAACCCTCGACGGCGTGGTCGATGTGGTCGGCACTGGCGGTGACGGCGCGAACATCTTCAACGTATCCACGGCTTCTTCGTTCGTCGTCGCGGCAGCCGGTTGCACCGTGGCCAAACACGGCAACCGTGCGGTCTCGGGCAAAAGCGGCAGCGCCGATTTGCTCGAAGCCGCCGGCATTTATCTGAACCTGACACCGGTTCAGGTTGCGCGTTGCATCGACAACGTCGGCATCGGTTTCATGTTCGCCCAGACCCACCACAAAGCCATGAAGTACGCCGCCGGCCCGCGCCGCGATCTCGGCCTGCGTACGCTGTTCAACATGCTCGGCCCGCTTACGAATCCGGCCGGTGTGAAGCATCAGGTAGTGGGCGTATTCAACAAGGCGCTGTGCCGTCCATTGGCCGAAGTGTTGCAGCGTCTGGGCAGCAAGCACGTGTTGGTGGTGCATTCGAAGGACGGTCTGGACGAGTTCAGCCTCGCCGCGCCGACCTTTGTGGCGGAACTGAAGAACAACGAGATCACCGAGTATTGGGTCGAGCCAGAAGATCTCGGCATGAGGAGCCAGAGCCTGCACGGTCTGTCGGTCGAAGGCCCGGAGGCGTCGCTGGCACTGATCCGCGATGCCCTCGGCAAGCGCAAAACCGAGAACGGCCAGAAAGCCGCCGAAATGATTGTCCTCAACGCCGGTGCCGCGCTGTACGCCGCCGACGTGGCGAGTAGTTTGAAACAGGGCGTGGAGCTTGCGCACGACGCTTTGCACACCGGTCTTGCTCGGGAAAAACTCGAGGAGCTGGGTGCCTTTACCGCGGTATTCAGAGTGGAGAATGAGGGATGAGTGTACCGACGGTTCTGGAAAACATTCTGGCCCGCAAGGTTCAGGAAGTCGCCGAGCGTAGTGCTCGCGTCAGCCTGAGCGAGCTGGAAAGTCTGGCCAAGGCGGCCGATGCACCCCGTGGTTTTGCCCAGGCATTGCTGGCGCAAGCCAAGAAGAAGCAGCCTGCTGTGATCGCCGAAATCAAAAAGGCCTCGCCGAGCAAAGGCGTGATCCGCGAGAACTTCGTTCCCGCCGACATCGCCAAAAGCTACGAGAAGGGCGGGGCGACCTGTCTGTCCGTGCTGACCGATATCGATTACTTCCAGGGCGCCGACGCCTACCTGCAACAGGCGCGCGCCGCGTGCAAGCTGCCGGTGATCCGCAAGGATTTCATGATCGATCCGTACCAGATCGTCGAAGCCCGTGCGCTGGGCGCCGACTGCGTGCTGTTGATCGTCTCCGCACTGGATGACGTGAAAATGGCCGAGCTGGCCGCTGTCGCCAAAGGCGTCGGTCTCGATGTGTTGGTCGAAGTACACGACGGCGATGAGCTGGAGCGCGCATTGAAAACCCTCGACACGCCGCTGGTGGGGGTCAACAACCGTAACCTGCATACCTTTGATGTCAGTCTGGAAACCACCCTCGACCTGCTGCCGCGTATTCCGCGCGATCGTCTGGTGATTACCGAGAGCGGCATCCTCAACCGTGCCGATGTCGAGTTGATGGAAATCAGCGACGTGTACTCGTTCCTGGTCGGTGAAGCGTTCATGCGCGCCGAGAATCCGGGCACTGAACTGCAGCGACTGTTCTTCCCGGAGCGTGGCACTTCGATCAGTGGTTCGACTCTCGACTGATTCGCTTCAGACCGAGTCGACGCCATCGCGAGCAGGCTCACTCCTACAGGGGAACGCGTTCCAATTGTAGGAGTGAGCCTGCTCGCGATGAGGTACTAGAAATCCCCAAAGATTCCAGATCTGCCGGAGCCCTCCATGTCGCTGCCAACCCCCCTGACCATCGAAGCCGGCCTCCAGGCCGAGCAAGACTTGCTGGCCTCGGTCTGCGCCGGCGACTCCGAATTCGGCCTGCTGTTCTGGCAACCCAGCGATCGCGCTTTGGTCATGCCTCGTCGCCTCAATCGCCTCCCCGGTTTCGACCACGCCTGTGAAGTCTCCGCCGCCGCCGGCTGGCCCGTCCTGCTGCGCGAAACCGGCGGCGAACCCGTGCCGCAATCTGCCGCCACTATCAATATCGCTCTGGTCTACGCACCACCGCGCAGCGAAGGCGATCTGAACCGTATCGAAACCGGCTACCGCCGTCTGTGCGATCCGATCTGCCAGTTGCTCAACGAGTTGGGCGGCACATCATCGTTGGGCGAAATCGACGGCGCGTTCTGCGACGGACGTTTCAACGTCAACCTCGACGGCCGCAAAATGGTTGGCACCGCGCAGCGCTGGCGCCAGAGTCAGGGCGGACAGCGTCCGGTCGGTCTGGTGCACGGGGCGATGCTGATGGATAACGAGCGCGAATCGATGGTCGCTGCGGTCAATCGCTTCAACGAAGCGTGCGGCCTGGAGCAGCGGGTACGGGCTGAAAGCCATATTGCCCTGCATGAGAAATTCAACGCGCCACAGGCCTTGGCGCGTCTCGATGAGCTGTTTCGTCTGATGCTGGCGCAGATGTACAGCGCCTGAGTTTCGGCTTTAACGGGTACCGAAGACCACCATGGTCTTGCCTTTCACATCGACCAGGTTGCGCTCCTCAAGATCCTTGAGCACGCGACCGACCATCTCCCGCGAACAACCGACAATCCGGCCGATTTCCTGACGGGTTACCTTGATCTGCATGCCGTCCGGATGCGTCATCGCGTCTGGCTGCTTGCACAGTTCCAGCAGGCAGCGGGCAACACGACCGGTCACATCGAAGAACGCCAGATCGCCGACCTTGCGCGTGGTGTTACGCAGGCGTTGTGCGATTTGTCCGCTGAGCACGTAAAGAATGTCTGGATCTTGCTGCGACAATTCGCGGAACTTGGCGTAGCTGATTTCTGCTGTTTCGCATTCAACCTTGGCCCGCACCCAGGCGCTGCGTTCCTGTTCTTGACCCGCTTGTTCGAACAGGCCCAGTTCGCCAAAGAAATCCCCGGCGTTGAGGTAAGCGATGATCATCTCGCGGCCGTCGTCATCCTCGATCAGGATCGTTACCGAACCCTTGATGATGAAATACAGCGTGTCCGAGCGATCGCCCGCACAGATGATGTTGCTCTTGGCCGCATGGCGACGGCGCTGGCAATGCATCAACAGCTTGTCGAGATTCTTGATTTTGGGTGTGGGGGTAATAGCAACCATGGTTGTATCCCGAAAAGACTGCACGGTGATGTTTGGTTTTTTTATGAGGCGCTGAAGGCGGTCGCTACACAGCTGACATGGGCGCCAGCGAATTGGCGCCAGCTTAACAGACACTTCGTCGCAAATTCGAGAAATTACCTACAGCGCAGAGGCATCTGGTCCTAGGAACGTTGCTCGCTGTCCGGGCAAAGCCCTGTGCTAAGCTGGCGACCCTTTTTTTACAGTGGAGTCTGGGCGATGAAGGCACGCATCCAATGGGCTGGCGAAGCCATGTTCCTCGGCGAATCCGGCAGCGGTCATGTCGTGGTCATGGACGGTCCACCGGACGCCGGTGGTCGTAATCTGGGTGTTCGCCCGATGGAAATGCTCCTGCTCGGTGTGGGCGGTTGCAGCAATTTCGACGTGGTCAGCATCCTGAAGAAGTCCCGCCAGGCTGTTGAAAGCTGCGAAGCGTTCCTCGAAGCCGAGCGCGCGACCGAAGATCCGAAGGTGTTCACCAAGATTCATATGCACTTTGTGGTCAAGGGCCGTGGCTTGAAAGAAGCCCAGGTCAAACGTGCGATCGAGTTGTCTGCAGAGAAGTATTGCTCGGCCTCGATCATGCTTGGCGCGGCTGGCGTGGCGATCACTCACGATTACGAAATCGTCGAACTCGGTTGAAGCGACATTCAACTATCATAAAAGCAGTGCAGACTCTGGCGATCCCCCGCTGACGTCTGCATAATGCGCCACTTTTTTCAGGGCAGTGATCGGTCAATCGATGGTCAGCCGCCTGAACAGATAACCAAAATCGCCATCGCGAAGAGGTGTTAACCGTCCTACGCAGGTGCGTTGTTCGCACTTGACGGGCATGCTTGATCACGCGGCCGGGCCGCATACATAGAGAGTTTTTAACGGTGAAAAGCAAACTCAAGCTCCACGGGTTCAATAACCTGACAAAGACCTTGAGCTTCAACATCTATGACATCTGCTACGCGGAAACCCCGCAAGACCAGCAGGCTTACGTTGAGTACATCAATCAAGAGTACAACGCGAAACGCCTGACGCAGATTCTCACAGAGGTTGTTGAGATCATTGGTGCCAACATCCTGAACATTGCCAGTCAGGACTATGAACCTCAGGGCGCCAGCGTCACGATTCTGATTTCTGAAGAGCCGGTAACCCCGACTGAAAGCCAGATTGAAGAGTCGCCGGGCCCATTGCCCGAAATTATCCTGGCCCACCTCGACAAGAGCCACATCACGGTGCACACCTACCCGGAAATCCATCCGGACGACGGTATTGCAACGTTCCGTGTGGACATCGACGTGTCGACTTGTGGTGTCATCTCACCGCTGAAAGCGCTCAATTTCCTCATTCACCAGTTCGATTCGGACATCGTGACTGTGGACTATCGTGTGCGCGGCTTCACCCGTGACGTTGAAGGCAACAAGCACTTCATCGACCACGAGATCAACTCGATCCAGAACTACCTTTCCGAAGACACTCGCGACGCGTACCAGATGACCGACGTGAACGTGTACCAGGAAAACCTGTTCCACACCAAAATGCTGCTGAAGAACTTCGAACTGGATAACTACCTGTTTGGCGACGCCACCAGCAACCTGTCCCCCGAGCAACGCGCTCAGGTGACCGATCGGGTGAAACACGAAATGCTCGAAATCTTCTACGCGCGCAACATGCCGACCTAAGATTCCCGGGCACAAAAAAAGGCGACCTTTCGGTCGCCTTTTTCATTTCTGCCAATTCCTCCCTGTGGGAGCGAGCCTGCTCGCGAGGGGCCCTTTGCAGCAATACCGTTCTCAGATCCGATAAGTACTTTTGGTCATCACCTTGGCCAGAATACTCATCCCGAACTTCACCGGCGCCGGAAAACGGAAACCTCCAGCCTCCAAAGCACTTTCGGCATGATGTTCTTCATCAATGCGCATCTGCTCCAGAATCGCCCGGGACTTTTCGTCCTCGGCCGGTAATTGTTCCAGATGCTCGTTCAGATGCTTGCACACCTGATGCTCGGTCGCCGCAACAAACCCGAGGCTGACCTTGTCGCTGATCAACCCAGCCACCGCGCCAATCCCGAACGACATCCCGTAAAACAGCGGGTTGAGCACACTGGTGTGGCTGCCCAACTGATGAATACGCTGTTCGCACCAGACCAGATGATCAATCTCTTCTTCGGCAGCGTGCTCCATGGCCTCGCGTACCTGCGGGAGCTTGGCAGTCAACGCCTGCCCCTGATACAGCGCCTGGGCGCAGACTTCACCGGTATGGTTGATGCGCATCAGGCCGGCGACGTGGCGGGTGTCTTCGTCGCTCATTTGCGTATCCGGTTGCAAAATCGCCGGCGATGGACGGTACGGCTGGCCACTGAACGGCAGCAGGGTACGCATCGCGGCATCGGCTTGCAGCAGAAGACGGTCAATTGGCGAGTAGTGACGTTGGGTAGTCATGCTGACCTCCGGGAAGAATCTCGACGGCCAGTTTAACCGAATCGGCCGGGGAAGGTTTGCGCTGGGTCATTTGCTGCGCGGTCATGCTTTTTTGTGGGAGCGAGCCTGCTCGCGAAGGCGGAGTATCAGGCACTAATACATTGAATGTGCCGAAGTCTTCGTGAGCAGGCTCGCTCCCACAGGGAGATGGGGTGTGGATCAGCCCGGTGGCCAGTTCATCTGGCGCTGCCCGAGTACGTGCATATGAATGTGGTAGACAGTTTGCCCACCCTTCTCCTTGCAGTTCATCACCACGCGGAAACCGTCTTCGCAGCCCAGCTCCAGCGCCAGGCGCTGTGCAGTGAAGAGGATATGCCCGGCCAGTGCCTTGTCGTCTTCGGTCAGGTCATTGAGGGTGCGCACTGGTTTTTTCGGGATCACCAGGAAATGCACCGGTGCCTGAGGGGCGATGTCGTGGAACGCCAGAACCTGGTCGTCCTCGTAAATGATCTTGGCCGGGATTTCCCGGTTGATGATCTTGGTGAACAGAGTATCCACTGCTGTTTTCTCCGTTGTTTGGGCTGGTCTGAGTGTACGCAGAGCGGCTTATCCCGCCCAGTGTTTTACCTGTAGGGCATTTCAGCGCGGGCAGTAAGCCTTGTTGACCATGCCGACAATGGTGCGGTTGAGCCAGCGCGAACCCAATCTCGGCAGGAAGGCGAAGCATCGATTGCGTCGTCCCGGAATGATGATCGCCCGGTTCTTGTCGAGGGCGCGCACGGTGTACAGCGCGACTTCCTCAGGGCTCATCAGCAATTTGCTGTCTTTGAGTTTGTCGCTGTCGAGTTGTGCCGTACGGAAAAATGCCGTGCGCGTCGGGCCTGGACAGAGCACCGAAACCTTCACAGCACTCTGTTTTAGCTCAACTCGCAAGGCTTCGGAGAAGTGCAGCACATAGGCCTTGCTGGCGTAGTAAGTACTCATCCATGGGCCGGGATTGAACGCGGCCACCGAGGCGACATTGAGAATCTGCCCGCCACCCTGCAACGCCATGCTATTGCCGATGGCGTGGCAAAGGCGGGTGAGGGCGAGAATGTTTACTTCGATCAGATCCTGCTCGGTCATCCAGTCTTGCGCAAGGAACGGGCCGCAGGTGCCGATACCGGCGCAATTGACCAGCAAGTCGATCTGCCGATCACCTTCTTCGAGCTCCAGCAGGAAGCCGGACAGACGCAATGGCTCGCCCAGATCGCAGGCGCGGAACAGTACCTCGACGCCAAAACGCTGGGTCAATTCGATCGCAATGCTTTCCAGCTGATCACGCTGTCTTGCCACCAGAATCAGGCTGCGGCCACGCCGGGCCAGTGCTTCGGCCATCGCCAGGCCGATGCCGCTGGAGGCGCCGGTGATCAGTGCGTAACGGGTCATGCAATTCTCCATCGCAACAGCTCCGCGCCGGCGACGCGGGTGTCACGGCGGGGAGCGCTGTTCATTCTTTCGCAGAGTCTACAGGGGCCTGCGCCGCTTCGGCTGCCTCGTCGGCGGAATCCGCAGGCGTTTCGACCTCTACTTCGACTTCATCAGTGGTCACCGAGCCACTTTCGTAGCTGCTCTCCAGGTTGCTTTCGTACTCCTGCTGGATGGCCGAGATCCCGCCAAGCATGCCGCCGGCGAACACCAGCACGAAGAACACGATCCACAGGGAACACAGCACTTTCACGGCGGTGCTGTTGGGCGGCGGGGGAGGGCCGTAACGGTTGGCGCCGGTGTTGCCCGGCACGACCATGATCACCAGCGGAAAGAAACTGCCCACGAATGGCACCAGATTCAGTAGCCAGAGCCAGCCCGACCAACCGATGTCGTGCAGACGCTGAATGCTGAACAGGATGCTGACAATCAGGAAAGCGATAAACAGTAAGAACGCGAAGATCCCGCCAATGATCAGGCCAGTGGTGGAGTCCCCCGCGACCAGCCCCAGAGCCAGCAGGGCGAACACGCCAACAATGGGTAAGGTCACCAGACTCAGGACCATTGTCCACGCCAGAAAGCGCAGGCGTCCGATTCGGCCTTCGACGCTGAACGGCTTAGGCGTGGCGAACTCCGCCTGGCTTTCGCCAACGCTTGCGCGAGGCGGTGCATACGGCGAGTCCGGTTCGGCCACAGCGGCGGTGTGCTCATGGACATCCGCCAGGTTCAGCTCGATTGCCGTTTCAGCTTCAATGCGTGCGTCGATCCCGGTTTTGCTCAGCGCTTGCAGATAGGTTTGCGCATCGCTGTGGGACAAATCACGCTTGAGCGCGATGCTGCGGCCACTGAACAGGCGTTCGATCGCGGTCACATCGCTTTTGAACAGATCCGCCAAATTGAGTTTGGCAGTGGTGATATCGACACCGGGCTGTAGAGCACCGTCGAACACGATCTTGTAACGGGGTTCGCTCATGGCCGAGGCATCCTTGTCGCGAATAAATTGAAAGGTCAGCAGTGTAAGGCCAGCCCAGCGGGGCTGACCCGATTTTTCTTAGCGCGGCCAGCGTTGCGGTAGCTGGGCTGCGCGTTCCTGTGCCTGGCGATACTCGGCGTCCAGCCGTGCGATCAATTGATCCACACTCGGCAGGTCATCGATCTGCCCTACGCCTTGACCGGCCGACCACACGGTTTTCCAGGCTTTGGCCTCATCGCTGATCGGCTTCAACTTGTCACCGAAATTCACTTCGCCTTTGCCTTGCAGAGCAGCCATATCGAAACCGGCCGCCTCCAGGCTCTGACGCATAAAACTCGCCGGCACGCCCGACACCGCTGGAGTATGGATGATGTCGGATGCCTTGGCTGTCAGCAGCATCTCCTTGTAGGCGTCGGGCGCGTGACTTTCTGTGGTACCGATAAATCGCGTACCGAAGTAGGCCAAATCCGCGCCGAGCAGCTGTGCGGCAAGAATCTCATGACCGTGGTTAAGACATCCTGCAAGCAGCAGGGTTTTATCGAAGAACTGGCGGATCTCGGCGATCAATGCAAACGGACTCCAGGTCCCGGCATGTCCCCCGGCGCCGGCCGCCACGGCGATCAAACCGTCGACACCCGCCTCGGCCGCTTTCTCGGCATGTCGGCGAGTGGTGACGTCATGGAACACCAGGCCGCCATAGCTGTGCACCGCGTCGACCAGTTCCTTCACCGCGCCGAGACTGGTGATGACGATCGGCACTTTGTGTTCGACGCAGATGTTCAGGTCGGCCTGCAGGCGCGGGTTGCTGTTATGCACGATCAGGTTCACCGCATACGGCGCCGGGTTGTCCAGTGTCGCCAAGCCCGCTTCGATCTGTTCCAGCCAGGCTTTGAATCCGCTGCTTTCGCGCTGGTTCAAGGCTGGAAAACTGCCGACCACGCCATTGCGGCAGCAGGCGAACACCAGCTCAGGGTTGGAAATCAGAAACATCGGTGCCGCTACTACAGGCAGGCGCAGACGTTGTTCGAGCAAAGCGGGCAGCGACATTATGGAAACCCCAAAGATCGGTAGTTGTTGAAGTTAGAACGGCTTGACCACGACCAGAATTACGATAGCCAGCAATATCAGAACCGGCACTTCATTGAACCAGCGATAAAAGACATGGCTGCGGGTGTTTTCGCCACGGGCAAAACGTTTTACCTGCGCGCCGCACATGTGGTGGTAGCCGATCAGCAAGACGACGAGGGTCAGTTTGGCGTGAATCCAGCCACCCATGCTGAAGATGCTCGGATTGAGATAGATCAGCCAGCCGCCAAAGATCAGCGTGGCGATCATCGCCGGGCCCATGATGCCGCGATACAGCTTGCGCTCCATGAGGCTGAAGCGTTCTTTGCTGAGCGTGTCTTCGCTTTGCGCGTGATACACGAACAGACGCGGCAAGTAGAACAGCCCGGCAAACCAGCAAACGATGCTGACAATGTGAAAAGCTTTGATCCATAGATAGAGCATTTTTAGTTATTCCAGGTTCACGGTAAGCCGGATAGTAGAGGCTTGAGCATCCGCACGTCACCTTGACGGTTGTCGCAGGCGCGCGCGGCCCCTATTATCGACGGCTTTCCAGTGGGTTCTTTGAGGGCAGGTTATGGTCAAGGTCGGTATCGTCGGCGGCACGGGTTACACCGGTGTCGAACTGCTGCGTCTGTTGGCGCAGCATCCGCAGGCAGAAGTGGTTGTCATCACTTCCCGATCCGAGGCCGGTCTGGCCGTGGCTGACATGTACCCGAACCTGCGCGGCCACTACGATGGCCTCGCCTTCAGCGTGCCGGACATCAAGACCCTCGGCGCTTGTGACGTAGTGTTCTTCGCCACACCGCACGGTGTTGCGCACGCGCTGGCGGGCGAATTGCTGGCAGCGGGCACCAAGGTCATCGACCTGTCGGCCGATTTCCGTCTGCAAGACGCTGAAGAGTGGGCCAAGTGGTACGGTCAGCCGCACGGCGCGCCTGAGTTGCTGGACGAAGCGGTTTACGGTCTGCCGGAAGTCAATCGCGAGCAGATCAAGAACGCCCGTCTGATCGCGGTGCCAGGTTGCTATCCGACCGCAACGCAGCTGGGTTTCCTGCCATTGCTGGAGGCGGGTCTGGCTGATACTTCGCGTCTGATCGCCGACTGCAAGTCCGGCGTCAGCGGTGCCGGTCGTGGTGCGGCTGTAGGCTCCTTGTACTCCGAAACGTCGGAAAGCATGAAGGCGTACGCGGTAAAAGGTCACCGTCACCTGCCGGAAATTCGCCAGGGTCTGCGTCGTGCAGCGGGTAAGGATGTCGGTCTGACCTTCGTTCCGCACCTGACCCCGATGATCCGTGGTATTCACTCCACGCTCTACGCGACCGTGGTTGATCGTTCGGTGGATCTGCATGCGCTGTTTGAAAAGCGTTATGCCAATGAACCGTTCGTCGACGTGATGCCTGCTGGTAGCCACCCGGAAACCCGTAGCGTGCGCGGCGCCAACGTTTGCCGCATTGCCGTTCACCGTCCTCAGGATGGCGATCTGGTGGTGGTGTTGTCGGTGATCGACAATCTGGTCAAAGGCGCGTCGGGCCAAGCGGTGCAGAACATGAACATCCTGTTCGGTCTGGACGAGCGCTTCGGATTGTCCCACGCCGGTATGCTGCCGTAACACTTTAAGCCGCACAGCAAAAAGGCCCGTCAAACGGGCCTTTTTGCATTCTGAACAGTTGATCGGGTTTATTGATATACCGTAACAATAGTTGACCGATTTTCTCGGACAAGCGGATAATGCGCGTCATCACGCATTATGGCGGCGTAACGCCGGGAGATAGTCAGCATGAGCGTCGAATCCTTCACCCCCACGGCTTTGCAATTCACCCACGGTGCCGCGCACAAGGTGAAGAGCCTGGTCGATGAAGAGGGGAATGATCGCTTGAAGCTGCGCGTATTCGTTACGGGCGGCGGTTGTTCAGGGTTTCAGTACGGTTTCACCTTCGATGAAGATGTGGCCGAGGACGACACTATCGTCGAGCGCGAAGGCGTGAGTCTGGTAGTGGATCCGATGAGCTTCCAGTACCTGGCCGGTGCTGAAGTGGATTACCAGGAAGGTCTGGAAGGCTCGCGCTTCGTGATCAAGAACCCGAACGCCACCACGACGTGTGGTTGCGGGTCTTCGTTCTCGATCTGATCGCGCCGCGCTTCAGATAACAAAACGCCGCAGAGCCTTACGGTTCTGCGGCGTTTTGCTGTGTGCGATGTAATCAGGCCGGGTAGATGGCGCCGAGTACCCGAAGGCCGCGTGCGCCGGTGACGCTTGGGCGGTTGGCGGCGATACCTTCAAGACAGCAATGGGCCAGCCAGGCGAAGGCCATGGCTTCAACCCAGTCCGGATCAACGCCATGTGTCGCGGTGCTGGCGACCGTTGCGTTTGGCAGCAGGTCTGCCAGACGCTCCATCAGTGTGGCGTTGTGCGCGCCGCCGCCGCAGACCAGCAGCTCTTCAGTGTCGGGCTGAGCGCTTTGCAGCGAATCAATAATGGTCAGTGCGGTCAGTTCAAGCAGTGTGGCTTGCACGTTCTCGGCAGCAAAGGCTGGCAGGTGCGAGAGATGTTGCTCCAGCCAAGGCAGGTTGAACACTTCACGGCCGGTACTTTTCGGGCCTTTGGTGATGAAGAATGGATCGCTGAGCAGTGCTTTCAACAGGGTCGGCTCAACAGAGCCCGATTTTGCCCAGTCGCCATTGCGATCATAGTTTTCGCCGCGCTGCTGCTGAATCCAGGCGTCCATCAGCACATTCCCAGGGCCACAGTCGAAACCGGCTACAGGCTTGGTCGGCTCAATCAGACTGAGATTGCTGAAACCGCCGACATTCAAGACAGCCTGGTTGCCGGTACGCTCTTCGAACAAAGCTTCATGGAATGCGGGAACCAGCGGAGCACCTTGGCCTCCGGCTGCGACATCGCGGCTGCGGAAGTCGCTGACTACGGTAATACCTGTGAGTTCGGTCAGCAGGGCAGGATTGCCGATCTGCACGGTGAAACCGCGCGCCGGTTCATGGCGGATAGTCTGGCCGTGGCTGCCGATCGCACGAATCTCTTGGGGTTTGAGTTGCTGCTCACCGAGGAGGGTATGAATGCCCTGCGCAGCGACCTTCACCCAGTTCTGCTGGGCAATCGCCGAGCGGGCGATTTCGTCAGGACCGCTGGCGCACAAGCCAAGCAGCTCGGTGCGCAGGGTTTCAGGCATGGGAATGTAGTGCGTGGCGATCAGTTTGATCGCCGAGGTCTGTTCGATCAGGGCAATGTCCAGACCGTCGAGGCTGGTTCCGGACATTACGCCGATATACAGGGCCATGACTTAGCGCTTGCTCGAGGCCAGCATGGTGGCCTTTTCTTGATCCATGCGCGCCATCAGCGGTTGGCTCTGTGCGAGGAAGCGAGCACGTTCTGCTTTGGCAATCGGATCAGCCATTGGCAGCTTCTGTCCCAGCGGATCGACGTGAACACCGTTGACCTGGAACTCATAGTGCAAGTGCGGGCCGGTCGAGAGGCCAGTGGTGCCGATGTAGCCGATAACTTGACCCTGCTTCACGGAGCCGCCAGTCTTCACGCCTTTGGCGAAGCCTTGCATGTGGCCGTACAGCGTGCGGTAAGTGTTGCCGTGCTGGATGATCACCGTGTTGCCGTAGCCACCGCGGCGCCCGGCCAGCAGTACTTTGCCATCGCCGGCAGCCTTGATCGGCGTACCGCGTGGCGCAGCGTAATCGACGCCTTTGTGGGCGCGGATCTTGTTGAGGATAGGGTGCTTGCGGCCCATGGAGAACTTGGAGCTGATGCGGGCGAAGTCCACCGGTGTACGGATGAACGCCTTGCGCATGCTATTGCCATCAGCCGTGTAGTAGCTGCTGTTGCCTTGCTTGTTGGTGTATCGCACGGCGGTGTAGGTTTTGCCGCGGTTGGTGAAGCGTGCTGACAGGATCGGGCCATTGCCCACGGACTTGCCGTTGACCACTTTCTGCTCGTAGATCACATCGAATTCGTCGCCCTGGCGGATGTCCTGAGCAAAGTCGACGTCGTAGCCAAAGACGCTGGCCATATCCATGGTCAGGCTGTGCGAAAGGCCGGCACGGGCCGCGGATTGTGAAAGCGAGCTGTTGATCACACCGTGTACGTAAGCGGTGCGAACGGTGGGTTTTGCGGTAACCCGGTTGAAGGCATAACCCTTGTCATTCTTGGTCAGGGTAATGGTTTCGACATCGCTGACCTTGCTGTGCAGGCTGGTCAGTTGGCCTTCAGGATCCAATTCGAATTCGAGTTTCTGGCCGTGCTTTAACTGGCTGAACTGTTTGGCCTGTTTGTCGCTGGCCAGAACTTCATGAACGGAAGCGGCAGGCAGGCCGACCTTTTCGAACAAAGTCGACAGTGTATCGCCCTTGGCAACGATGACTTCACGATGACCAGGTGCTTTTGGTTTTTCAGCGGCTGGTGCTGGTGCTGGTGCTGCTTCTGCGGTTTGTGGGGAGTTTTCGTCGCTGTTTTCGATTTGAGCAAATGGCGAAGCTACTGGCTCGTTTGTGGCTTGAGTCGCGTCAGCAGCGTCTTGATCTTGTGTCAGTTGTTCAGCAGGACTTTCCAGTTCAAGGCTCAGGGTCGTCTTTTTGGCTTCAACATCACTGGAAGGGAATACCAGGAGAGCCAGGCTAAGAAGGGCGGCGATTCCACTTGCGGCGAGCAGGTGGGTCTTCGGGTAAAGCGGCGGCGCTTTAGACGGTTCTGTGGTCATAGGTAATTTTGACTTTGAAAAATGATGAATTGGAAAAGATGAATGACATGATGAAGATGAAATAACTGTATAAAATATAACCAAATCATCTCTGAAGCAAGTCTACAGACAGCGTGTCTGTGGATTGGTGTCCGTGCGCCGGGCAAAACTTGTAATTGGTGCGCGATCTTGTATGGTTGGTTCCCTTTGAATCTGAGCCTTGCGGGTCTGTTATGAAGTCGGTTGAAGAGCAGCTAGCGCTGATTAAACGTGGTGCGGAAGAACTATTGGTCGAGTCCGAGCTGATCGAGAAGCTCAAGCGCGGCCAGCCGCTGCGTATCAAGGCTGGTTTTGATCCAACCGCTCCGGATCTGCACTTGGGTCACACGGTGCTTATTAATAAGCTGCGTCAGTTCCAGGAACTGGGGCATCAAGTGATCTTCCTTATAGGTGATTTCACCGGGATGATCGGTGATCCGAGCGGCAAGAGCGCCACGCGTCCGCCGCTGACTCGCGAGCAGGTTCTGGAAAACGCCGAGACCTACAAGACTCAGGTGTTCAAGATTCTCGATCCGGCGAAAACCGAAGTCGCGTTCAATTCCACCTGGATGGATCAGATGGGGCCGGCGGACTTCATTCGCCTGACTTCGCAATACACCGTCGCGCGCATGCTTGAGCGTGATGACTTCGACAAGCGTTACACCACCAATCAGCCGATCGCTATTCACGAGTTCCTCTATCCGCTGGTTCAGGGTTACGACTCGGTGGCTTTGCGTGCAGACGTTGAATTGGGCGGTACCGATCAGAAGTTCAACTTGCTGATGGGGCGTGAGCTGCAGCGTGGTTATGGTCAAGAGGCTCAGTGCATTCTGACCATGCCGCTGCTTGAAGGTCTGGATGGCGTGAAGAAGATGTCCAAGTCGTTGGGCAACTATGTCGGTATTCAGGAAGCGCCGGGCGTTATGT